>CAJXAT010000001.1 GCA_913050055.1 uncultured Flammeovirgaceae bacterium
TATCGTAATAACTTACTATTGATACTCTATCTAAAAAAACTGATTTTATAGAGTCCTGCCAACTCCATAAAGATAGTGGATAATAACTCAAAGGTCTATAATCAGCATTTAAAACAAGTGCTGGACATTTTTCTAAAGGAACTTTCTCACTAGAAGCTATGATCATAATTTATGCTAACTTAAAGAAAAATATTTATCAAGTTATAATTTTGTTACACTTAAACGTTTTATTTATATAGATTTTTTTTTAGAAGATAAGTCGTAAACTAAATACCTATTTCTTTACAAATCCATTCAAGATGAGCAAGTATTTTGGTAATCCGATTTAATTAAATTAGGGTGTCAATTCTATTTTTTTTAATGGCCTGTTCAGCGATTAGGCTGATTTGCTTTATGGCGGTGGGCAAAGAAGCGCATCGAGGATCTTGGGTAAGTCCTTGTTGATATCTATAATATATTTGATGGATGATCATGGCAATTTTTAATAATCCATAGGTATAAAAAAAATGGGATTTTCCATGGTTCTACCAGTTTTTAACTCATATTGATGAATAATTTCTTCTCTAGTTAGATTACCAGCAAGGTGAGTGGGACTGAATTGAAGGCCTTTCATTTCATCTGGATCACTTGGATTTACCCTATAGCTTAAACTCGTACCTAAATCCATTAGAGAATCCCCAAGAGTAGCCATTTCCCAATCAAGAATATTAGAAACTTGAGTCCAGTTATCAGGATTAAGTATCAAATTATCATACTTGAAATTATTGTGAATGAGGCTTATATGGCAGGTGGTCACTTGGTGTTCATTCAACCATTTGATGATGAAATCTATTTTTGAAAAATCATCTGTTTTGGCTTGTTAATACTTCTTACCCCAACCAGATATTTGTCGGACAACATATTCTTTGGGTCTGCCTAAGTCACAGAGTCCTCCCTGTTGGGGATCTACTTCATGCAATTCTATCAGTGTATCTAACCAAGCGGTAGATATTTTCTTCATTTTCTCAGCTTTAGGATGCATATCTAGAGGCATACCATGTCTTAATATGACACCTTTTCACCCTTTCCATTATATAAAAAGGAGCTCCCATAATACTGAGATCTTCGGTATAATAAAATGGGGCGGGTACTTTGTGATTTACAGATTTAAGTCCACATAAAATACGGTATTCAGACCATATCGTGATCTGACTTGACTTTTGCTCCGATTGGGAGGTCGCCTAAGTACATATTAAGTATCACCCATTGAGATAAAATAGGTTAAATTGGAGTACCCTCCAGGGAATTGTTTGACTTTCATGGAACCAGATACATTGGGTAGGTGATCCAAAAGGCATGCTTTTTGCCTTGAGATAGGAAGTTCCTCTCCAGCCCACGTAGTGATCGCCTCATCCTTCCATTTTACATTCATTTATATTTTAATAGGATTTGAGTCATTGGTTAACGGTAATTTTTTAAAATCTGTTTGGCAATGCTGCTTTTGTGTACTTCACCTGCGCCATCATAGATACGAGCACTTCGTTCTAACCTAAACCAAGTTGCCGATATCATATCATCGGAGATACCCAAAGTACCATGCACTTGAATGCCTCGATCCAAAACACTTTGCATTACATTGGCACAATAAAATTGTATCATTGAAATTTCAATTCTAGCCTTGGAACCAGCAATCGTATCAATTTTTTATGCAGCGTCTCTTACCATTAATTTAGCGGCATGAATCTCGGTCCTACTTTCGGCAATCCAATGTTAAATTGTTTGTTTGTCAGCTAATGTTTTTCCAGGGAAAATTTCTTGAGAAACGGTACGCTTACATCAGTTCAAATGCCCTTTCACAGATACCGATCCATCGCATGCAGTGGTGAATTCTTCCAGGTCCTAATCTTTTTTGTACAATAGCAAAACCATCGCCTTCGCTTCTAGGGATATTGGTGATGGGTATTCGACAGTTTTCATATTTTATTTCTGCATGACTGTGCCATCCAGAGCCTTTTTCGCCCATGACAGAAATATTACGAATCAGATTAAAACCAGGATTATCGTTGGAAGCAATGATCTGACTAGCCATACAATGACGATCAGTTCCATGGGGATCAGTGACGACCATAAAAATGGCAAAAGCAGCACCATCAGTGGAAGAAGTGAACCATTTATGTCCATTGATGACATATTCTGCACCGTCCATGGTGGCAACGGTTCCAATGATGGTTGGGTTAGATCCAGGATGATCTGGTTCGGTCATAGAAAAACAGTTAGTGATCTCACCTGATAATAGGGGCATGAGATAGTGTTTTTTTTGACTTTCAGTACCAAATTCGATTAAGATTTCCATATTGCCCGCATCTTGAGCTTGACAGTTGAAGCAATAATGCCCAAAAAGGACTGCTTCCCAATAATGCACTGACTTCACCAAATGCAGCGACAGATAAACCTAGGCCGCCATATTCAGCAGGAATTTTAGGAATTCATAAACCTGCAGCTTTGACCTTTTCTCTGACTTTTTCTAGATGAGGAACCACCATATTTCACGGTTTACTATGGTATTTGGTCTCTAGAGGAAATATATCCTCATCCAGTGTGGCCTGAACTTTGACCAAGATTTCTTTTAATTGATCACCCATCTTTTTTAGTATAAGCTTGACCTATGAATTCAGCCACACAAACGGGCTTTTCAGTACCCTGACATTCGAAGACCACTTTAAACTTGTAGCGACCCCCTCCGTCAAATTCGTTGAATTCCATCAAGGACAATCGGCCCCGCACCTGGCTACCAGAACGTGTTGGATGAGGGAATCTCACTTTATCTAAGCCATAGTTTACGCCCATGGTGACGTCATTTATTTGGTAAGTCTCTTTAGCGAATTTAGCAGCAAAAGAGAGTACTAAGAAACCATGTGCTACCGTTTGACCGTAAGGCGAATATTTTTTAGACTTTTCTTCATCAATATGAATCCATTGGGTATCCCCAGTGAGTTCAGCGAAAGTGTTGATCTTCTCTTGGGTGATTACATTCCATTCGGTAAGTCCCAATTCTGTTCCGATCGCATCTTTCAGATCCGTCAAATGATTAAATGAGGTTGCGTAGGGTTTATCTGTCATCATTTTATATTTATCCTGCAATTAAAAACCCACCGTCCGCAGTAAAGGTTGAGCCCGTACAATAGCTAGATGCATCAGAAGCAAGAAAGAGGGCAAGTCCTGCAATTTCATCAGGTTCGGCCATGCGATTCAAAGCTAAATGCTTGGTAAACCGAGCCAAGTTTTTTTCATCTGACCATAAGGCTTTACTAAATTTAGTTTTAATCAAGCCAGGACAAATGACATTGCTTCGAATCCCTTGCTGGCCCCATTCTTTGGCTTGCGTTTTGGTAAGCATAATTAATCCTGCTTTGCTTATGCTGTAAAGACCTAAACCTGCACTGGGTTTAATTCCTTCTACGGATGAGATATTGATGATAGATCCACCCCCTCTTTCAACCATGGAGGGGCGGCACAGATTACTCAGTAAAAAGCAGGCACGCAAATTGATGTTCATTATTTTGTCAAAGACCCCACCATCTGCTTGATCGATAGGTCCATAGACTGGATTGGCAGCCGCATTATTAACTAAAAGATCTATTCCACCGAATTGGGCAATAGTTTCCTCAACCAGCATTTTGAGTTGCGCTTCATCTCCTATATTGCATACGATACCATGTGCATTTAAACCTGCTGTGGTTAGGCTTTTAACAGTCTCGTCAATGCCTTCTTTTTTTCGACTGCTGATTACGACTTTGGCGCCTTGCTCGGCCAGTACCAAAGAAATAGCGGCACCAATTCCTTTACTTGCACCAGTAATGAGTGCAACTTTTCCCTTTATTTCAAATTTTTCTTTTAGGGTCATAATTCTTTTTTTTAGATAGCGAGAGCACCTCCGTTTACATGTAAGGTAAAGGCGGTTACAAATCCTGCTTCTTTCGAGGCTAAGAACAGATAAGCATGCCCAATATCATGGGCAGTACCGATTCTCCCAACAGGAATCATGGCAATACCGGCATCGATCACCTCCTTTGGCATGCTGTCTGACATTTCAGACTTAATAAATCCTGGGGCGACGGCATTTACGGTAATCCCATATTTTCCTGTTTCCCTTGCCAAAGATTTGGTAAAGCCAACAATACCCGCTTTGCTTGCTGCGTAATTGGTTTGTCCAAAAGCACCCATCGTACCATTGATGGAGGAAGTATTGATGATTCTACCATATTTTGCTTCTCGCATGATAGGAACCACTACTTTGCAGGTATTGAATGCACCCGTGAGGTTGACATTTAATACAGCATGCCATTCTTCATCAGTCATTTTTAGGAACGACTTGTCTCGGATGATGCCGGCATTATTGATCAGGATATCAATACGACCGAATCGAGTCATGATTTCAGCTACTGCTGTTTCGACTTGACTTCTCTCGGTAATGTCTACTTTTTGAAAGAAGATCTCCCCGCCTTGTTTGGCGATTCGAGCGGCAGTGGGCTGACCATCGAGGACATCCCAAATAACCACTTTGGCGCCTGCCTGGCAAAAAACCTCCGAGGCACCTTCACCAATTCCTTGTGCACCTCCTGTGATGATGGCGACTTGGCAGTCTAGTTTGCTCATTTTATTTTTTTTATTTTATTTTTTCGAATAATGAATAATTTAAAATCTTCTTTATTTTCAAACTTTGTAATTAGCCTAAGATTTATATTTCCACCCTTTTTTTCAAAGAGTGCTCTTATCTAATTTGCGAAAGAAGTAGACTATTTTCCTAATTTCATCAAATCCGAATATTCTCATATTTTTAGAGAGTTTACTTTCTGACAGTCATATTAAATGATAATTCTATCAATATACTCTAGGAAAGTGCCTAATACATAAATTATCTAACGCTTGAAGGGCTCTCGAATTAGTAATACCCAAAAAGCATAGCAGAATTAAAGATAATATGATCTTTCTTAATCTGACAATGAGTTGCGAAAGATTTTGTCTCCATATAAACGCTTGACTTACCTTGAATTAAAATTTATGAAAGGCCTATAGATCAGTTAATCAAAATTCTGAGGATTAAGATTTCGTTTATAAGGACATATATTAATTATATTTTTAGATGTGATTGAATTAACAAAGACACAAATAATTAGATTTTGTGATCTTCTGGAAAATCTAAAAATGATTAAAGGCCAAAGGGATTAAAAAACAAATTTGTATGAGTTTGGAATGAGATTATTTACTTTTAAAAAAGAGTTGATCAAATAATTGTTTTTAATCTGAGACATGTTGCGGAAGGACAGACAAATCCCGCTTAGTATGTAAAATGGAATTTTTAGAATAACAATAAAAATATTAATTATGTTATTTAACGGGAAGTTATTGTAATTACTGGAGCAGCAGCGGTGAGGGTTTTTGCCAAAAAAGAGGCTTTTGTCGTACTGGCTGATATCTCCGCGGAAAAAATGGCAGGTATTTCCGAGTCTATTCCTATGAAATGCATGATTCAAGAAACCGTTGTATCAAAATATGAGCAGATTTAAAGGTTGGTAGTTGCTGTAATTAAAAAATATGGGTGCACTGATGTATGGGTAAATAATGAGGGTATTGGTCCGGATCAAATGCTGAAAACAGCAGATCATAGGTTACAAGATTGGGAACGTGTGATTGCGACTAATCAGTCGGATGCATTTTATGGCATGAAAGTAGTGCTACCCGTAATGTTAAAGTAAGGCAATGGAAATATCCTGAATGTCGCTTCACTTGCAGGATTAAGAGCCTCAGACAGTAATATTTCTAATGTAGCGAGCAAATTTGTAGTAGTCGGAATGACCAAGGCAGCCGCATTGGAATATGCAAAAAAATATCCGGATCAACGCGGTTTGTCCAGGATATACCGATACGAATACGCTCTGTTAACTGTTGGAGGCCAAGCCTGATATAGAAGATAAATTAAAGAGCCACATACGTATGGGTCGTTTTGGAAAAGCAACAGAGGTGGCTACAGCTATAGGTTGGCTGGCCTCAGACGAAACACAATTCATGACCGGTCAAACCTTGGCATTGGACGGTGGAACCTCGCTCTGATAACAAGCGATGATCTCTGACCTAAATTATCCATTGTTTAGTTTTGACAGAGACCTCTTTGAAAGTACTTACCTTTACCGATGTGATGAGGAAAGCTTAGAGTTGGGAGTTATGGGTCCGCTTACCAAGTTGATGAACGGACCCTTCCAAAACTTAGTATATAAAGGATCGGCATAATAAATGAAATGGTCTTTATAATATGGAAAAGAATCAAAAAAGTAGTATATGATAATGGAAACATTAAAGATCACTAGGAAGGAAAATTATACCCTTGTTCAGCTCAGCCGGGGGAAGGCCAATCCGATCAATCATCAGATGGTTAAAGATTTGAATACGACTTTTACCACTCTGCATGAAGAGGCTGAAATAAAAGGAGTGATTCTAACGGGGACGCCTAATTTTTTCTCAGCGGGTTTAGATGTAGTGGAGCTTTATGATTATGATGAAGATCAGATGAGAAATTTCATGATTGATTTTGGGGCCATGCACGTGCAGCTGTCGCGTTTTCCAAAGCCTATGATTTGTGCAATTTCTGGTTATTGTCCGGCGGGCGGAACGGTCATCGCGATTACTGCTGATTATAGGGTAATGAATGAAGATTCAAAGTTTTCTCTGGGCTTAAATGAAATGAAGGTGAATGTTCAAATCACGACAAACCTTATTGAAGCTTACACCTATTGGCTGGGTACAAGTCTGGCCAATAGATATATTCTCGAAGGGAAATTGCTCACGCCTTCAGAGGCCCTAAAAGTACAGCTTGTAGATGAGATCTGCCCTGCTGATGAGGTCATGATGCGTGCAGAATTGAAGTTGCAAGAATTTCTTCAAGCAGATTCGGATATCTTTGGTTACACCAAATCACAATTGAGGACAAAATGGCATGCGAGTCAGGAGTTAAAAGGTGGAGCGGATCTTGAACAAACGCTGAACATATGGTGGAAGCCTGAAATTAGAGCCAAAATAGCTTCTTTGATTGCGAGTTTTAAAAACAAAAAAAATGAATAAACAATTATTATTGATGAAAAGGCCTGTTGAATTCCCCTCGGAAGATACTTGGGCATTTACTAAGGAGCAGACGCCGGAGCCTAGAGAAGGTCAACTGTTGATTCGTCAACATTTGATTAGTTTAGATCCTGCCATGAGGGGTTGGATCAATGCATCTAGATCTTATATAGAAGCGGTAGAACTGGGCGATGTTATGCGAGCAGGGACAGTGGGTCAAGGCAGTGAATCACCCAAAATTTAAAGAAGGAGACATGCTTTCGGGATGGGGTGGAGTGCAACAATTTACCCTTACAGATGGGAAAGGATTCCATAAAATCAATACCGAACTAGCCGATCCAAAAGTACATATGAGTACTTTGGGGATGTCGGGAATGACGGCTTATTTTGGTATTTTAGAGGTAGGTAAAATTAAACTGGGGGATACCGTAGTCGTATCAGGTGCCGCGGGGGCTGTGGGCTCTGTAGTTGGTCAAATAGCTAAAATTAAAGGTTGCCGAGTAGTAGGGATTGTAGGTGGCGAAGAAAAATGCCATTATCTAAAAGAAGATTTAGGGTTTGATGAGGTCATTGATTATAAGTCAGGAAACCTCAGGAAAAATTTAAAAAAAGCTTGCCCGGAAGGCATAGATGTGTATTTTGATAATGTTGGTGGTTATACCCTTGATACGGTATTGACCAGAATTAATATGCAGGCACGAATTGTGATTTGTGGGGCCATTTCCCAATACAATGAAAAAGTAATTCAGGGGCCAACAAATTATTTGTCCTTGCTTGTCAATCGTGCAACGATGGAAGGGATGGTCTTTGATTATGCCAAAAGGTATCCTGAGGCAGTCATACAATTGGTCCAATGGATGAACGAGGGTAAGCTGAAATCTCGTGAAGATGTTTACGTCGGCATTGAGCATTTTTATGAAACTTTTTGCCGTTTATTTTCGGGGGGAAAAATTGGGAAACTAATTTTAAATATAAAATAATAAACAAGCATATAATAAAAAGAGAAATAATGAAAGAAGCATTTATAGTATCCACGGCCAGAACACCTATAGGTAAGGCATATCGGGGTGCTTTGAATATGACTCAAGGAGCCACCCTAGGTGGATGGGTGATCAAGGAAGCTGTACATCGTTCTGGAGTGGCTCCTGAGGAGGTTGAAGACGTCATCATGGGTTGTGCCATGCAACAAGGAACCACAGGTGGAAATATTGGGCGTCAGGCGGCATTGGCAGCAGATCTACCGGTCACGGTGCCAGGCATGAGTATGGACAGACAATGTTCTTCAGGTATGATGGCCATTGCAATGGCCGCTAAACAAGTATTGGTTGATGGTATGCAAGTGGCTGTGGGAGGAGGTATTGAATCCATCAGCTTGGTTCAAAATGAAAAGGCCAATACCCATATGGGGGTGGATAAAGCATTGGTGGCCAAGCACAATCATATTTACATGCCCATGCTGCAAACCGCAGAAATTGTGGCAAAGCGTTATGGAATATCAAGAGATGAGCAGGATACTTATGGACTTGAGAGCCAAAAACGGACGGCAGCAGCACAAGAGGCAGGTAAGTTTAACGATGAAATTATTCCGGTAACCACAACTAAGGCCTTATTTAATAAAGAAACGAAGGAGTATACTTTTGAACAAGTAACTATAAATAAGGATGAAGGAAATAGACCTTCTACTAATATTGAGGGTCTTAATAGCTTAAATGTTGTTATTGAAGGAGGTTGTATTACCGCAGGAAATGCCAGTCAGCTATCAGATGGCGCTTCAGCTTCGGTGGTCATGGATAGCACATTGGTGACCCAGCGAGGGATCGCGCCGCTAGGTGCTTACCGAGGAATGGCTGTGGCCGGTTGTGAACCAGATGAAATGGGTATAGGACCTATTTTTGCAATTCCTAAGTTATTGAAACAAAATGGGCTTACAATTCAGGATATTGGTCTTTGGGAATTAAATGAGGCCTTTGCTGTTCAGGTACTTTATTGCCAAGAAAAATTAGGGATTCCCATGGAACTCATGAATGTCAATGGAGGCGCAATTTCTATAGGCCACCCTTATGGAATGAGTGGTGCTAGAATGGTTGGTCATTCGCTTATTGAAGGCAAGCGAAGGGGAGCTAAGTATGTGGTAAGTACGATGTGTATCGGAGGAGGTATGGGTGCCGCAGGTCTATTTGAAGTATTTTAAAGTTTATGAGCAAAGGATCGTTTATTTTGGATCTTAAACTACCGATAGTGGTAGCGCCCATGTTTCTAATTTCAGGCCCACAAATGGTCATAGAATGTTGTAAAAATGGGGTAGTAGGGACTTTTCCTGCTTTGAACCATCGGTCTACAGAAGGGTTTGAACAATGGATTGTCGAAATTAAAACGACTCTGAAAGATTGGGAAGCAGCAACAGGAAAAAAAGCAGCCCCTTTTGGAGTTAATTTAATCGTCCACAAAACCAATCCAAGATTGCAAGCAGATTTGGAGATTGTGGTCAAGCACGAAGTGCCCTTAATCATTACTTCCCTTGGCGCTGTCTCCGAGTTGATTCAGTCGGTTCATGATTATGGTGGCTTGGTGTTTCATGATGTGATTATGAAAAGACACGCCCAAAAATCCGCTGCTGCAGGGGTAGATGGCTTGATACTAGTTTCTGCCGGTGCAGGAGGCCATGCAGGGACGATCAATCCCATGGCTTTAGTAGGTGAAATTCGGTCTTTTTTTGACAAAACTATTTTACTTGCAGGTTGCATCAGTACGGGACAAGACGTGGCTGCTGCGCTACAAATGGGTGCTGATCTGGCTTATATGGGAACACGATTTATCAATACAACTGAGAGCGAAGCTTTACCTGAATATAAGCAAATGATTATTGAGTCCAGTGCGAGCGATGTTATTTACACAGCGGCGATTTCCGGAGTACCTGCCAATTTTTTAAGACCTAGTTTGGAGCAGATGGGCATTACAGAAGAGATGTGGAAAAAAACAGTTGATGTAAATTTTGGCAATGAACTGATCGCCAATGATGAAGTCAAGGCGTGGAAAACCATTTGGTCCGCTGGACAAGGGATTACTAAAATAGGTGACAACCCGAAGACATCGATTTTGATAGCGCGATTGAGAAAAGAGTTTAAGATCGCCATTGAAACCCAAAGTAAATTATTGTCACAATTCAATTTGGATTAGCTTTTGCCTTATTTTCTATAGAGGCTCCGAGATTAAGTAAGGGCATTCAATTGCCTGTATCTCTATGAAACCTTCACCCTCATAAAGAATATCTAAGGTTTCCAAGGGATCACGATTAGAAATGGGCTTTCCAAAAATAGTTGCCGTTAGTCTTTGAGATGGGTCAAAAGAGGCCGCACTATAACGATCGGATCCAGAAACCCATTTTTTCCAGAGCTTTTTTCTAGACAAAATATGTCGTTGTTCTGGACTGATGATTTGCAGGTCAAAATAAGGGGCATAGGGTTTCATTTAATTGATCAGTTGATGAGCATGGGCCTGGTTGGTGATGAAATAGTCACCTGGTACCTTTAATTTGTTGAGGTAGGAGATGATCCCTTCACAAAGGTCACCTGTAAGGGAGATGCATTCAATATGATCTTGAAAATCAGTATACGTAGATATATCAAGGTCTATTCCCATGATGACGTCTATTTTAAATTGATACATAAGTGTCTCTGGCACTGAATCGGACAAACAGATCACTTGGGGGCCCACTCCAATAAGTCTTCTAGTTTTGAAAAGGGAAACGCTGTGAGGCGGTCAATGATGAGGGCAGGTTCCTGGTTTTCTTTGACCAAATGATGGGAAGACAATGGATTAAAATTTAGAGGTTACTTAGCGTTTGAATTTAGCATTTAATTATTATTTTAAAAAAACGTTTGGAGAAAAGAAAAGTTTGAAAGGAGGTCTACTCCTTCCAAACTTTTTATCCATTAGAATTTCAATGAAATTCCCATCAAGAAATTGATTCCAGCTTGCGGGTAATAATTATTTTGTTGATAAAGCGATCCATCAGAAAGATAGCCCCAGGTATATCCATTAGATTCATAGGTAACATTCAGCAAATTATTAATCAAGAAATTTAATTCTATTTTTTGCATTCCAAAGGCTTGAAATTTATAAGCTAATCTTAGGTCATTGATTAAATAACTTTCAATCATACGGTCTTCATTGGACGTATTATCTAGGAATTGATTTCCTACAAATTTAGTGAGTAGCTGTGAGCTAAAACCTTGATGGCTGAAGGTGATGTCATTCCCTATCACGACATTGGGGCTAAAGGCAATATCGGTATTTGTAAATTCATTTTCTACGATATAGCGGTCATCAGTGAAGGCATAGTCAAAAACAATTTCAGTAAATTTTTTTATTTTGTTTCTACTCATGGCCACATTAAAGCCCCAATTCCAACGATCAGTTACGTTTACACCTAAAACCATTTCTATTCCTGCCCGATAACTATCAGGGGTATTGACCCTAATAGATGAACCAACATCATTGACGGCTCCTGTGAGGATGAGCTGATTGGTATAATCCATCAAATATACATTTGTTTCCAATTGGATGTTGTTCAAATTACCTCTGAATCCAAATTCAAAATTCTGAAGTTGCTCAGGACTTGGAATGTCTCCAACGGGAGCATCTATAAAGTCAGCACGCACAGGTTCTCTTTGGGCTATGGCAAATGATCCGTAAAGCTGAAAATTAGCATTAAGCTTATAAGTCAATCCAAATTTCGGATTAAAAAAAGTATACTTTTCTCCTACTTGATAGTTTGAAAGATCATTATCAGTACCTTCAGTTTCGTAATCAATAGTACGCATTTGAAGATCACCAAAAATATTGATATTCGATGAAAGTTGATAATTGGTTTTTAAGAATACGTTAAAATCATTTTTAGTACTTGATCCTTCATAATAACGATCTCTTATCTCGCTGGTACTGGCAAATTCAGACCATATAATTTCACCAAAATGCTTTCCCTTATAAGTGTTATATCCACCCCCGAGGGTCATTTGGAGATTGTCTTTGTTGTAATTTAAAGCATACGTAAATCCATAGAAGTCATTGTTAAGCCACCTACGTCTGATGAGATCCGTTTGGGTAATTGTATCGTTTCCAACAATTATATTATCTAATTTATATTCAGTTAGATTGTCATTTGTCCGGTATTGCTCGTAGTAGCCCTCCCCGTGGGTATAGTGTCCTGAAACTGCCAGATTCAAATCATCATTGAAGGCGTGGTTTATGTGTAATTGGTTATGGTCCTGCTCGTAATGATCAATTTCATTTTCATAGAGATAATAATTGAATCTTCGATCACTATTGAGTAGGTTATCTATTTGTTCATTACTATTATATTCCCCTGAATTATCAATTACTGCTTGCAGTTTAGTTTCATTTCCGGTCAATCGGGCTTCAGGGGTACCGTACCATGCTTGATATCCTTCCTCTTGTCCTCCGAAAATGAGGGACTTAATTGTTGTTTTTTCCCCGTAATATCCACCCGTTAAAAAATAAGAGTAAAGATCAGATTGTGCTCGATCTATGTATGCATCAGAAGTGATGCGCGATAAGCGACCTTCAAAATTAAAATTATTTTTAATGAGACCTGTATTGAACTGCGCATTAGTTTTTAGGGTATTGAAAGAGCCAATGGTTTGATTAATTTGAGCAAAGGCATCCTTAGATAGACCGCTAGATTGTAGATTCACAGTGGCTCCAAATGCGGCGGCTCCATTAGAGGAGGTTCCTACTCCACGCTGAATTTGAATTTTATCTAGAGAAGAGGACAAATCGGGCATGTTAACCCAATACACACCATGAGACTCAGAATCATTGATGGGTATCCCATTTAAAGTTACATTTATACGAGTCGCATCACTCCCTCTGATTCTCATTCCAGTGTAACCAATTCCCGCTCCAGCATCTGAAGTAGTAACCATTGAAGGCGTATATTTCAATAATATGGGTAAGTCCAATCCAAGGTTTCTTTCTTCGATTTTTTCTTTTGATACATTAGTATAGGTAGTTGGAGTTAATTCATTGGCCTTAATAGAAAAGTTAATGACCTCATCCCCAAAAACAGTAAGGGCTTTTAGTTCCTTCACTTTGATGGGCATCCTGATGACTACTTTTGATTGTGAGCCGACTATAACTTGCTGAGTCACATAGCCTACAGCACTTACAATTAAGGTCTTTTGCTGTTCGGGGACATTCAGCTCAAAATATCCATCTATATTGGTGATGGTGCCGAAATCAAGATTTTTTATAACCACTGAGGCTCCAGGAATACCTTCATTATTTTCATCCCAAACAGTTCCTGACACCATTCTTTGGGCATAGGATAGATAGTTAACCACGAGTAAGGTGGCATATATTAAGATTCTCATTGTATTATTTTTAAATTAACCAAAATAGGAGGAGGGGACCTCCATACGGTTATCATACGTCCCTTTTCGGCATTATCCGAGCAGGTTCAATGGGTATGATCTCAGCCCGAACTTATCTTTTTTTTCAAAAAAGTAGGGCACCCCTTAACGCTACAAAGATAGGATATTATTTTAGATATTCTGCAATAATTTTATGGCACAGGCCAATCTTTCGTCTTCAATACCCTTTACGATACCATAAGGAAGTTGATTATTTTTAAGATAGTTCAAATAAATATTAAAAAGTTCTTTTCTTCTGTGTGGATGCTCCCTTTGCGGATCATCCGTCCAAGGAATGTCGATGTCGGAGAGCAGATAAAAGTCATATTTTCGTTGAGCAATTTGACCAAGAATCCAAGGGTCTGTTCTACTATATTTATCATGACTCCAAATTTTTAAAACAATCAAGTTGGTGTCACAAAACAGATATTTATTAGCCGAAGTGGCGCGATCGTCTTCCCAAGTAAGTTGTGCTTTCGCAATTTCTAATAAGTCAGCCTCTCGATAATCTCTATCTAGGCGATCCAAATAAAATCTAGCAAATTCTGGAACCCATTCGGTGTAATAGGAAACCGCCAATTCTTGGGCTAATTTGCTTTTACCTGTAGACTCAGGACCTATGATTGCAATTCTTTTTATTTCAGTTTTATGTTCCATGTTAAGTAGCCCCATATGGCAATTATGGTAAATATTAAGAATTGAAAGCTGGTCAAAGGCAAACCTTTGTAGATATAAAGTGGAACAGATATGCTGTCCACTATGATCCAAGCAATCCAATGTTCAATTTTTTTTCTAGCCATCAACCACATACCCGTGATCGCGAGGGCAGAAGTAAGCGCATCCCAGCCAGGGACATCACTATCTGTGAGCCCGAGTACAAACCGTATCAATAAAAAAGAAATTAGGAACATCAAAAAAACGATTGTATTTTCTTGCTTATTGTTTTTTGAAATGGGAACGGGGGTGCGGATTCCTTTACCATGGGTCCAAAAGTACCATCCGTACATACTCATGACAAAATAATAGATCTGAATGCCCATATCACCATACAGCTTGTATTGAAAGGTAATACCGATGTAAATGATGATACTGATGATTCCTGTTGGATATACCCAAATTTGTTCTTTTTTGGCATACCAGACGCTTACTAAGCCGAAAAAAACAGCGGTCATTTCTGGGTAAGACGTATTGACCAATTGAGAGATAAATAAGCGTTGAAAGTCAGTCATACCGCAATTATAAAATTAATAATCAAACAATCTTTTTATTAAGGCGGAATGTTGATAATTTTGCTTTGCAAATAATGCTCCTACTTATTTGCTTATGAATATTAACCAAGATAGAATTATTTTTGAAGCACTTACCTACGATGATGTGCTTCTTTTGCCTGGCTATTCTGAAATTCTCCCACGAGACACCGAAATAAAAACATTTTTGACGCGAAACATTGAAGTCAATATCCCATTTCTGTCAGCAGCGATGGACACGGTTACGGAATCCAGTATGGCGATATCCATGGCGCTTGATGGGGGCATAGGTCTGATTCATAAAAACATGACCATTGCCCAGCAGGCGATTGAAGTAAGAAAAGTCAAGCGGTCACAAAGTGGTATGATCTTAGATCCTATCACCCTCAACGAAAAGGCTTTGGCTGGAGATGCTGAGAAAATCATGCGTGAAAATAATATTGGAGGGATTCCTGTGGTCAATGATCAAGGGATTTTAATAGGGATCATTACCAATAGGGATTTGAGGTTTCAGAAAGAAATGAGTAAGCCCATACAAGATATTATGACCCGTGAAAAACTCATTACTGCGAACGTTGAGGTGGGCTTAAGAGAAGCGGAAGAAATCTTACAAGAATATAAAATCGAAAAACTTCCAATCGTCGATGAAAATTATAGATTGACGGGATTGATTACCTATAAAGACATATTAAAAAACAGAGATCGACCCAACGCTTGTAAAGATAAATTCGGACGCCTAAGGGTAGGCGCAGCTGTAGGAGTCACTCCTGATGTGACTCAGAGGATTTCAGCTTTGGTGGATGCTGGAGTAGATGTAATCAGTATTGATACGGCACATGGACATTCCAAAGGGGTCATTGAGGCGACGAAAATGGTAAAGTATCAATTTCCTGATTTAGAGCTTATTGTGGGCAATGTGGCTACGGCTGAAGGGGCTTTGGCCTTGGTTGAAGCAGGAGCCGATGCTGTGAAAGTGGGCGTTGGACCGGGGAGTATTTGTACGACAAGAATTATTGCGGGTGTGGGCGTTCCCCAATTATCTGCCGTTTATGAATCGGCCAATGCCTTAAAAGGGACAGGCATCCCTGTCATCGCAGATGGAGGGATTAGATTTTCCGGAGATGTAGTCAAAGCTTTGGCAGCGGGGGCTAATGCTGTGATGATAGGATCTTTACTTGCAGGAACCGAAGAGGCACCGGGAGAAGTCATTCTGTATGAGGGGAGGAAGTTTAAGAGTTATCGAGGCATGGGATCTGTCGAGGCTATGGAGGATGGTTCAAAAGATCGCTATTTTCAGGATGCAGAAGACGACATAAAAAAATTAGTACCCGAAGGCATTGTCGGTAGGGTACCTTTCAAAGGGATGGTTTCCGAAGTTCTTTATCAAATGGTGGGAGGACTTAGAGCAGGCATGGGTTATTGTGGGGCGCGTAATATTGAGGAATTGCACCTAGCAAAATTTGTTAAAATTACCTCAGCTGGATCTGTAGAAAGTCATCCACATGATGTCTATGTGACCCGAGAGGCGCCCAATTATTCGACTCGATAGTTAAGAAGTTAAATTTAGATTTATAAATTTGAAAGCATCATATCAAAAGAGTTTATGTCTGCTATTGTTTTTGGGGTTTTTTTTAAGCTGTGACTACCTCAATAAAAAGCAGGAACTCACTTCCGGTCCCATTGCTCGCGTAGGAGATAATTATTTATATGGAGAAAATATAGCCCAGGATATGCCTCTGGGCCTTTCGTTTTCAGACAGTAGTAGACTCGTGGATAAATATGTGGATGATTGGGTAAAGAAGCAGTTGTTAATCATTAAAGCCAATGAGGAATTAAGTATCAATGCAATAAACATTGACCGTAAAGTCGAGGATTACCGCTATACATTGATCATGCATGAGTTTGAGAAGATTTATATAGGCTCACATTTAAATACCCAAGTCACTCAGGAGGAGATTGAATCTTATTATCATGAACGATCAGAAAATTTTTTATTGAAGCAAAATATCGTACAATGCATCTTTGCTAAGATTCCGAGTAGTGCACCAGACATTTCCCAGATTCGCAGAAACATAAGAAATTTTCCCAACACGGAAATTGAGGATATTAAAAATTACTGTTATCAATTTGCCGATTTATCATTTCTTGATGATTCTGTGTGGATAGGTCTTGATGAGTTGGTGATAAATACACCGCTTGCTAGTTTGCAAAATAAAACTCAATTTTTAGAGAAAACCGTTTACAGTGAAACTAGAGACGAGAGTTATATTTATTTATTTAGAATTGTTGAATATAAAATATCTGATCAGGTTGCACCGTTAGAATATGTCAAAGAAGATATAGAAAATATTATCATTAATAAGCGTAAACTTGCACTTAAGAAGGAATTACACGAGACGATTTATGAAGAAGCACTCAAAACGAAGAAATTTGAAGTTTATCGCAATTAGTAGCGTTATTTTTTGGCTTTCCCTCCATGCGGTAATTGGTCAGTCTCAAGAGTTATTGGTCGATAGAATTATTGTTAAAGTAGATGATTATATCGTATTAAAATCAGATTTAGAACAGACCTATCTTGAGTATCTTTCTCAAGGAGAAGTAAATAGTGGCGCGTTGAGGTGCCAAGTATTAGAAAATTTAGTCATCAATAAGTTATTGGTGGCAAAAGCAGAAATTGATTCGGTCATTGTATTAGATGAAGAAGTACAAAATAATCTAGATCAAAGAATGGCTTATATGATCTCTCAGATTGGCTCGGCCAAAGAAATAGAAGCGTATTATGGTAAGAGTTTAGGACAAATAGAGGAAGAATTATTTGATCAGGTCAAGGAACAAAAAATAATTGAGACCATGCAGCGGACTATTACCAGTGACATTAAGGTAACACCCAGTGAGGTAAAACAATTTTTCAATAAAATACCCAAAGATTCCTTGCCCTATTTTTCAACCGAAGTTCAGGTCGGTCAATTGGTGATGAAGCCTGAGCCAGGAGCCGAGCAGCTAGGTAAGGTCGAACGGCAATTATTAGAAATCAGAGGCAAAATTTTGAGGGGGACAGAGACCTTTGAAAATATGGCAAGGAGGTATTCAGAAGATCCAGGATCGGGATCTCGTGGGGGTCAGCTTCCGTTTTATAAGCGAGGCGAACTGGCTCCAGAGTTCGAAGAGTCTGCTATGACAATGGAGGTTGGAGAGCTTTCAATGCCTGTCAAATCAGATTTTGGATATCATTTGATTGAGTTACAAGAAAGAAGGGGAAATACGTTTAGGTCTAGGCATATACTGATCATTCCTAAACCTTCTGCCGATGATATTAATGTGGCGGAAAATAAACTGGATAGCATAAGAAATTTAATATTTGACAGTCTAAC
Organism: uncultured Flammeovirgaceae bacterium; assembly: GCA_913050055.1. GTDB lineage: Bacteria > Bacteroidota > Bacteroidia > Cytophagales > Cyclobacteriaceae > UBA4465. The sequence goes on from CAJXAT010000001.1 coordinate 18,142, forward strand.
AACTTTTAGAGTGGCAGCAAAAGAATTTTCAGCAGACAAGGAAACGGCATCAAATGGAGGTTTCTATACCGGAACCGATGGTTCAGTGAGGGTTTCAGTTGAGCAATTAGACCCTAATATATTTTTCACTGTCGATACCATGAGCATAGGCTCCTTGACAAAGCCATTGAAGTTTTCAATGGTCGATGGAACTACGGCTTTTAGATTGATTTTTTATCAAGATAGAATACCCCCTCATCAAGCTAATTTGAATGATGACTATCAAAAGTTGGCTGAATATGCACTCAATGCAAAAAAAGGGAAATTATTAGATAAGTGGTTTGAGAAGGCCAAAGGTGAAGTCTACGTGGATGTTGATCCTGCCTACAACTATTGTGATATAATGAAATAATTAGGTATGATTGAGAAAAATGAAAAAGAATTAGCAGACGAGTTTTTAGAAAAATGTAATACACTCCATGAGGAAATAGCTCGAATAATTATGGGTCAAGAAGAGGCGGTTCGGTTATTGATTATTTCTATTTTTTGTAGCGGTCATTCGTTATTGGTTGGTGTCCCGGGACTTGCCAAAACCTTACTAATAAATACGCTGGCTCAAGCCCTCAATTTGGATTTCAGTAGGATTCAATTTACCCCTGATTTAATGCCTTCAGATATCATTGGTGCTGAAACTTTGGATCGTGATCGAAATTTCAAATTCATCAAAGGGCCCATTTTTTCCAATGTAGTCTTGGCGGATGAAATCAATAGGACGCCACCCAAAACCCAATCTGCCTTGCTTGAAAGTATGCAAGAATATTCGGTTACCATAGGAGGGACTAAGCATAAATTAGATCGACCCTTTTTTGTTTTAGCCACACAAAATCCGATTGAACAAGAAGGTACTTATCCCTTGCCTGAAGCACAACTCGATCGTTTCATGTTGATGATTAAATTAGATTATCCTGATTATCAAACCGAAGTAGAAGTTATAAAAAATACGACGAAAGATACGTACATAGCAGTGAAAAACGTAATTTCAAAAGACGAAATCCTTACTTTCCAAAATTTAGTCAGAAGCGTACCGGTAGTAGATAACGTCTATGAGTATGCCGTTTCGTTGGTTCATAAAACAAGGCCAGGAAGAGCGGGATCCAGTACATTGGCAAACGATTATCTAGAGTGGGGAGCAGGCCCCAGAGCCAGTCAGTTTTTAATTCTGGGTGCCAAATGTCATTCTTTGATGACAGGCAAGTATGCGCCGGACATTGAGGACGTTAAGGCGGTGGCAAAATCAGTTTTAAGACATAGAATTGTGAGGAACTTCAAGGCTGAAGCCGCAGGAATTTCAGAAACTCAAATCATTCAAGACTTACTTTAATTACAATCCATTGAATTGGCGTAAAAAGCGGATGTCATTTTCAGAAAACAGTCGAATATCATCAATTTCATATTTGAGCATGGCAATACGTTCTATACCCATGCCAAAAGCGAACCCACTAAATTCTTTCGAATCAATACCGCAATTCTCCAATACATTGGGGTCCACCATTCCTGAACCACCGATCTCGACCCAACCACTGTTTTTACAAATTTTACAGCCCTTCCCTTTACAGATGAAACAGCTGATATCTACCTCGGCGCTGGGTTCAGTAAAGGGGAAATAGGAGGGTCTGAATCTAATCTGTGTATCTTTTCCGAAAAATTCACGCGAAAAATGATAAATAGATTGTTTGAGGTCTTTGAAGCCAACATTACGATCAATATACAAACCTTCTACTTGGTGAAAGAAACAATGTGCCCTTGCAGAGATGGCTTCGTTCCGATAAACCCGTCCTGGCATGATAGATCTAAAAGGAGGCTTTCCATGCTCCATTAATCTTATTTGTACTGTAGAGGTATGGGTCCGTAATAGTCTGTCAGGATCTTTTTCTAGAAAATATGTATCCTGCATTTCTCTAGCTGGGTGATTTTTAGGAAAATTGAGGGCCGTGAAATTATGCCAATCATCTTCCATTTCAGGTCCTTCAGATACGTTAAACCCTTGTCTTTCAAATATTTCGATCATTCTGTTTTTGACAATATTGATCGGATGTAACCCACCTATTTGAAAAGGAGTTGAGGGAAGTGAAATATCAGGGTATTCCGAAGGATGGGATGTAGTAGACTGAAGATGGTCCACCAAAGATTGAAATTTGGTATTGGCCTCTTTTTTTAGCTCATTAAGGGCTGCTCCAAAAGCTTTTTTTTGATCATTGGGGACCGTTTTAAATGCATCAAATAGACCGCTAATCACACTTTTTTTACCAATGAATCTGATCCGAAAAGTTTCTAATTCAGAGGCGTTCGCGACGAGGGCTTTAGCTAATTCTTTGTGTACTTTTTCAACCTGATCAAACATGGTATAGCAAAGGGTTTTGGATTATTAAGGGATAAAGATAATTAAGGACATCAAGGTAATAAAGAAATTCCTTGTTCTTTGTAAACTATGGGCTAATACGCTGTATCTTGTCCTTTAATGAGCTCAATGAATGTGATGAAGATAATCTTTACATCTAAGAAAGCAGACCAATTATTTAAATAGAATCGGTCTAATGTGACTCTATTTTTAATTGCTCTTAAATCTTTTATTTCACCACGATGTCCCAACGCTTGTGCCAATCCAGTAATCCCGGGCTTGAAGGTATGCCTTTGAGAATAACTTTTGATTTGATTAATGTATTGATCATTCAGTTTCACAGGCAAGGGTCTGGGGCCTACGATGGTCATATCTCCAATTAGGACATTAATTAGTTGTGGAAGTTCATCTAAACTAGTCCTTCTTAAGATTGCACCAAAGGGGGTCACTCGGGGATCATTTTTTGTTGCCCATTTATGGTCTGCTCCTTCATTTAAGTACATGGTACGGAATTTTAAGCAGCGAAAAATTTCATTATTCTTACCATTTCGACGTTGCTTAAATAAAATGGGACCAGGAGACTCAAAAAAGATTAGGAGGGCAATGATGGGATAGAGCCAACTAAGAACAAAAAGCAACATCATTGATGAGAATAAAACATCAAAAGAGCGCTTTAAAAATCTATTAAAAGCATGGTCCAAGGGCAAATAATTGACATCGATGATATTGATGTTGTCTATTAACTTGAGCGTATAAGATTTTAAAAAATCTGTTTTGAAATGAGGCAATAATTTTACCTTGACAAATGAGGCATCAGCCAATTCAATAATTTGATTCAATTCCTCTCGCACAATATTTTCACTGACATAAACGAAATCAATGTTTTCTAAGTCTGAATTAAGAAAGGCCTGAACGTTTCCTTTAAGGGGGTAATTTTTGTATGTTTGCGTGCTACTTCCGTATAATCCAGTACAGCGGATACCTATATTTCGGTTTTTATTAATGGCATCAAACAAGGAAAAACCCAATTGATCATAACCGATGATGGTTGCATTGCGATAATTCCCCCCCCACTTACGATATTTATTAACAACTAAGTGGATGATTACGCGCTCTGTTGGAATAAATAGAAATAATAACCCAGCAAAATACAAAACGAAGGTTCTTGACAGAATTTGTGGATTACTGAAAATCACAAAAAACGAAAATAATGCCAAGAAAACAGCAATGGTTTTAAAGCCTTTGGTAATTGACTTTTCATATCCTGAGGGTCTGCCTATTTTGAAATCTTTGCCGAGCAAAGACGAGCTTGTCCAACTTAATAGAAGAAAAAATAATGTTTCTATGTTGTAATTTTCTAAAGGGAACGAGACACCAATCACCTTTTGGGTCGTCACGAAAGCGATGGAAACCACTAAAAGATCAACGAGTATAAATAGGATGGGGAAAAAGAAATAAAATCGCTTTCTCATTAGATTTATTTATAAAAATCAAAAATAAGGTTTTCGAATGAATAATTCACTATTAATTAATAACATAAATAGCTGATCTTACAAACTAATGCAGTTTGGTAACGTTATTATTTCCTTTTTAAAAATTATTATTTGGTATTCTCCTATTTACTTATAAAATGATTGCATTTTTACGGTGAATTAATATTTTAAACGATTAGGTTTAAACTCGCGTAAGAAAATCCCTCAAAACTCTATAAGTGCGTTGCGTAATAAAATCTTAAATTTCATCACCTTCAGCACAGCAGTAATGCTTTGGTCATGTGTTTCAGATATCGATCGTGAGACACTCATATATGATAATAATTTTGAGACGGTAGATTTGACAAAGATTGAGGGAGGTATTGTCACCTCTTATTTGGGACAAAACATATTGGGCACTTACAACAATGGAGGGTTTAAACTGACTCTTGAAGGCTTGGGGACACATGATTATGTTCAAATTCAAGTCTTACTTTATGTTCACGACTCTTGGGATGGTAATGCGGAGTCCCCTGATGGCACGGATTATTGGGGGGTCATGCTAGATTCTTCAGAAGTAGATGTTTTTAAAACCTCATTCTCCAATTCACCCTGTTACAATAATTACTGTCTGATGCAATCCTATCCTGAACGGCACCCCTTTTTAACTTTCCCTAGAACCGGAGCCTCAGCCGTTGATCTACCTGCCTTTTGCAAGTCTGATGGAACGACCTCGGCGTACGAGATCGAGCTCATTTTCCCACATCGTAAAGGTCAAGTTGAAATTGTATTTTGGGACGAATTGAATCAGCCTAATACATCTGATGCTCAATGTGATGAAAGTTGGTCGCTGAACAATATTCAAGTAAAATTATTATCAATTTGAAAAAGCAAATCATTTTGATTTTTTTTATAAGTATCACTTGGTTAACGGTGCTGGTCTCATTACGAGCCCAATCGTTGCCCGTAGGTTTTCCCTTGATCGAAGAAGGTTTGCGAAGAGGGCAACTGCTTGGGACGGTTGATTCTCTCTTGTCATTTGATATAAGGTCGCTCAATGACATTGAAACACTGCAGCAAAATAAGCCTTCTTTTACTTTTGGTTCTGCGCTCAGAAAGTCTGAAAATGAGCAATTCAATGTGCAATTATTACCTATATCGAATCAAACAGAGCATACTAGCAACATTCCTTATCACACCAATAATGGGCTCATGCTGCCGATAGCGGGATTTCAGTCGAGCCTCTCAGCAGGAGTTTATGCTAAGCTAGGCATCTTATCGCTTCAATTATACCCCACCCTCTATTATGGAATGAATCGAGAAGTTGACGGATATTCAAATATCAATAAAACGGATTGGGGACAGTCCCAAATAGCAGTATCCTATAAATTATTTACTTTGGCCTTGTCCAATCAAAATATGTGGTGGGGACCATGTAAAAACAACGCCCTGATCCTATCCAACAATGCGGCAGGCTTCAAGCACATTTCTTTTAAATCAAGTCGACCGGTCAATATTTTTATTGGTCATTTGGAATGGGAACTCGTAGGTGGGCGGTTGGATAATTCGCTTTATACTTCACATTACCCCACTCAAGGCTATACAAGTATACCCTTTCTTGGACCGGCCAATCAGGACGCGCGGTACATGAATGGCATCAGTATCTCCTATCAGCCCAAATGGGTACGCGGCTTGTTTTTAGGGGTCAATCGTGCGGTACAAATGTACCGTCAGACAGCGATTGATTATAATGAATATCTTCCGGTTTTTGGAGATCTTTTTAGAGGAGGGGAGGAGGACGTGGGGACAGATGGACAAATATCCATAACGACGCGATACATGATGCCTGCCGCTCGGGCGGAGCTTTATTTTGAGTATGGTAGAAATGATGCGGCTATGAGCATCAGAGATTTTGCCATGATACCTCAACATTCTCGTGCTTATGTTTTTGGGATTACCAAGATCGTTGAAACTCAAAAAGAACACAAGTTCATTTCTATGGAGTTTGAAATGATTCAAATGGAGCAATCTATTGATCGATTGGTCAGAGGTGCGGGGAGTTGGTATACACACGGGCAAGTACATCAAGGCTTTACCCATCAGGGACAAGTATTAGGTGCAGGGGTAGGGCCCAGTGGCAATCAGCAAGATGTTAAATTTTTGCTGATCAATCAGGAGACCCAATTAAAATATGGATTTTCACTCAGGCGTGTGGTACACAACAATGATTTCCTGTATGTCGCTTTTGGAGATCTAGATGAGCGCAAACGTTATTGGACAGACTTATCTTTGGGATTGGAAGCTGGAGGCTTTTACAAAAGGTTCATTTTCGAGGGTCAGCTCACCTACATTTATTCCCTGAATTATCAATGGGAGTTATTAAATGAATTAAACGCACCATTGTCTAAAGGCAATAATCAATCGAATGTATTTTTGGGGATCAAAACGGCCTATCAATTTTGAAAAAAAAATCATTATATATAGTCGTATTGACATTTTTTCAGATGAGCGTAAGTGTGGGGCAAGTCATTGATGTGGGTACGCCCATCGTGGAAGAGCAATTGCGGAGACTTCAGTTAACATCAGATTCAGCTATACATTATTCTTTTTTCAAGCGGCCATTGAACATGAGCTATTTTGGTCACACATTGATGAAAGATCATTGGTTTGGAAATTCAATACTTAGCCAGAAGTCGTTCAAATTGATTTTTCTAAATGCACGAGTGGATTTGGATTTCAATTCAAATCATCCCTATGAACGCAATAATGGGAATTTTAACCCTGCAAAAGGCTTGCAATACAGAAGATCGATAGGTCTTTACGCCAAATGGGAATTCATAGAAATACAAGTTAAACCCGATTGGCTTTTTGCTCAAAATGAGGACTATGAGGGATTTTCAGAGGCTAAAGGACAAAGAATTTGGTGGACGCGTTATAATTGGTGGACCTATGCGGATCACCCTGAGCAGCATGGAGCCACAGATGAATGGCGACTCAGGCCGGGACAATCCTATTTAAAGTTTAATTATCGTAAGTTTTCTTTAGGCCTTTCCAGTCAAAATTTATGGTGGGGTCCTGGAAAAAAGAATTCCCTTCTGATGACGAATGCAGCTGAGGGGTTTTGGCACCTCTCGTTAGAGACTCAGATGCCGATTGATACTAAAATTGGTACTTTTGAAGGGCAATTCATAGGAGGTATTTTAAATAATTCGGATTATAGCCCTCCCGATACGTTACGGCAGTACGGGGGTAAGACCAATTTATATGTTCCCTTTAGAGACGCAGAGCGGTATTTATCTGGAATTCATATTTCCTACCAACCTAAATGGGTGGAGGGGCTGTTTTTTGGCTTTTCCTATGTCAATCAGCAGTATTTAGAGGATGCTCAAGACAATGGAGATATGTTGGCTGCTCTGACAGATGTCTTTAGTCGAAATGAAGGGATAGATGATCGGATGCGACCGGATAGATATGCTTCCTTATCTTTGCGTTGGATTTGGAAGGAGGCCCATGCTGAAGTGTATTTTGAAGGTGGGAAAAATAAGTTTCAGGGCTTTAAAGAGTTTTTAATGGTCCCTGAAAAAGATGCTGGATTTGTTTTGGGATTCAATAAACTATTTGATTTGCCCCGACCCAACAACTTCCTAGAAGTAGGAATGGAGCTGACCAAATTGGCCCAATCCACTGATTATAGTCTAGCAGAACTGAACAGTTGGTACCTTGATCAAAATATCAGGCATGGATACACGCACAAGGGGCAGTGGATTGGGGCAGGTATTGGCCCAGGAAGTAACCTAGCCACTATTGATCTCAGTTGGCTCAATACAGACTATAAACTGGGCCTCGTTTTGGAGCGAGCGCTTCACAACAGTGATTTCTATTATTTGGCATTTGCACACAATCGAGATTGGAATAAATACTGGGTTGATTACAGTATTGGGATTCAGGGATATACGCAGATCAAAGACCTCATGATCCAGGGAAGCATTACGCGTATTACCTCACTCAATTATCAGTGGGTAAATATTCGAAATAATCCAGATGACGACTATATCCGCCCGGGTAATGATCTGCTCAATTGGAACTTTAATTTGAGTGTGATTTATCATCTACCCACCAAAAGAAGGCAAAAGAAAGAGAAAAGAGCTTAAGATCGTGCGGAAAGCGATACCTAATATATTACTGATGGGATCGATCTAGTTCCATGTGTTTTTTGGATGATTTTTTTTGAGTTAACGGAAGAAAGAATAGGTTTTATTCGAGAGGTTTTACAATAAGAGGATAATCATGGGCCAAAAAGCACTAAATGACATATATTTGATAGCGATACTAAACATTACCTAAAAACAGGGGGACAAGAGTTGTTGAGTTCTTGTTCACATAAACGTTAAAAAAAGCAAAATTTCAATCATGTTCATTGAAGTTTATTAAGACCAAAAATCAATTCATGACTTGCATCATTTCAAAAGGGATCCGCAATTAACTAGAAAATGAAGTGGAATAGATTGATTATCCAGAGCGTGGGTTCCTTGGGTGTCCTGCAAATGACCAATTATTTGGTGCCTGTTTTAGTCATTCCACTGCTTTTGGCTCGTGTGGGACTTGAAGGTTATGGGACGATTATTTTGGCGCAAGGTATCATGAATTTTGCGGTTGCCATTACTGATTTTGGTCTGAATTTAACGGGGACACGCTTGATTAGTCAGGCCAAAGGAGATCTCAGTTTGGAGCGGACGTTGACCCAAAAAATTTTGGTGATTAAAATAGTTCTATTGTTAGGAACGTTTATTGGATTGGCTTTTTTGGTAAAAACAGTTTTCCCATGGCAGCCTTATGAATATATAATATTGACTTCTTATTTTATTGTCATTGGCAATACATTGATGCCCGTTTGGTATTTCCAAGGGATTCAAAAAATGACATGGTTGGCTTTATTGAATTTCCTGAGTAGGGTGTTTTACGTTGGGGCCGTACTTTTTTTTATACAATCGAGTGATGATTTGCTGTGGGTGAATGTTTGTAATGGGTTGGGGTGGTGTATCGCTGCCTTTTTTGGATGGGTGGTATTGTTGATAAAAATGAAATTCCGATTTGAAAAACAATCGTTCAAAGCAATTTATGAATTTGGGTATCAAAACGTTCCAATTTTTCTCTCGGAAGGGGTGACTACGTTTTATAGAAATATTGGTATAGTCATCGCTGGATTTTTTCTGAGTGCTCCTCTCATGGGGATTTATGTAATTATTGACCGAATCATGATGCTGATAGCTAATTCATATACCTTGGTATACCGGGCGATCTTTCCGATGCTATGCAATTTTGTGAAGGAATCAGATCGTGTTTTGAGAGATTTTTTATACTCGATTTTTTCAAAGCTGTTGGTTGTGGTGTTATTAGGAATGGCTATCATCATCTTTTTTGGAGGGACACTTATTGAGCTACTTTCCGATGAAATTATCCTCTCGGATATAGGACCTTTTTTATGGATATTACCTGTATTTATTTTGTTACTTTTTTGTAATCTTCCGCTGAGCTTATTAATTATCGCTTTGGATAATAAAAAAATGTATTTCAACTATCACCTGATCGGTCTGATTACAGCACTCTTTTTACTTCCTTTTTTGATTTCTTTTTTGGAGATCAATGGATTATTGATCAGTATAGCTTTAGCAGAATTGGCGATGGTTATTTTTGGTGCAACGGTATTATATAGAATCTATCGGATGCCCATCAATCCATAAATGGAGTCTAAATATTGATCACAGACATGATCCCAGGTATATTTTTTTGAAATACCGGATCTTGAACGATTCTTTAAGTCCATGACTTTTTTTGGATGAAGATCAAAGTCCTTGATTTTTTCGTTAACGGAATCAACGGATTTATTAAAAAAATCACCAAAGCTACCATCGGCTAACATTTCATCATTAAAAGGAGTTTTTAAGGCAATAATGGCACAGCCATAGGCCATGGCCTTGAGCATGGTGGGATTGGTGCCTCCGAATTCATGTCCATGAAGATAGGCGTAACAATGGTGATACAGTTCTGCTAGGGTTTCGGCCCCATTTACATAACCGGTCATGATGACGCGGTCCGTGGTTTGGGACCGGGCCTTCATTTTTTTAGCAAAGGCATCTTGAAAAGGAACGTCACCCACAATAACAAGTTTCTTATCCGAGAGACTCTGTAAAAAGCCTTCTAAAATGAGGTCTGAATTATTATCTGGAATCAGTCTACCCACTATCAAATAATAGCTATTGGGTTGGAGACCCCATTTTTCAATCAACGAAGGATTCTGTGAGTATCTAGGCTCGGCTCCATAAGCAATGACTTTAGAATCCGTTTGAAATTCTTTTTTATATACCCGTTGCATCTCGAGAGAATCATTGATGATCAAATCAAAAAAACGGGCCGCCTGCTTTGAAGACCAATAAAAAAATTTGGAGCCTAAACCTTGCCATTTGGGACGCATCCATTCTAAGCCATCCACATTGATCATGGTTTTTTTTCGGAACAATCTGGTCAATAAACCAAACGGTCCGTTGGCTGAGTTGACGGCAAGTACAACATCGTAGGGTTGCCAGCAAGCATGCAAAAACGCAAAAAGGGAATGGCTCAATTGACTGAATATTTTAGTTTCGATGGCCGGAAGGTAGACGAGATGGATCCCTTTTATTTGCTTGGGCCGGTGTTCAAAAAGATTCTTATGACAATAAATAGTCACCTTGATCCCTTTTTCAACCAGGCGTTCCGAGAGTTCTTTAGCAAAGGTTTCATAGCCACTGTACACATAGGGATAGCCTCGCGTACCAATCAGGGCAATACTGGGGGGGTTAGCGTTCATGGATTACAGTAAGGAGTTGCATGATGTTTTTTTCAAAGGAGACCAGTGAAAAGTCGGCATTCACTTTTTGTTGAGCCACTTGCCCCATAGCCCTACGTATTTTTTTATCAGACAAGTAAGGGAAAATAATTTTGGCAGCCTCTTGCGCATTGTCTGGAGGAATATGGATACCTGAAACTTGATGTTCAATCATTTCTAAGGCCCCGCCTTGTGCCGTAGCAATGACCGTTTTCTGACAAGACATCGCTTCTAATATAACGGTAGGAAAGGGATCGGGTGCCGTGGAGGGAAGGATAAAGAGATCTAGTGTATTGAGAATGGCTATGATGTCTTCTCGATAACCTAGATTGATAAAATGGCTTTTGAGTCCAAGGGTTTCTAGTTTCGCATTCAATTCATCATAAAGGTATTCATTGCCAGGATAGGCATCACCGACCATGATAAAAGTAAGTGCTGATTTTTTTTGCAGCAACGCTTCGGCAAGGTCTATAAAATAGCTTTGACCTTTCCATGGATGCACTCTGGCAATCATGCCAATGATCAGATGGTTTGGACGGAGAGATAATTCTTTAGATAAATTTTGATTCGACGATAAAGATGAATAATCTAATCCATTATAGATGATAGAAATTTTGTGTTGTGGGATGAATGTGGATAGGTGGTCTTTGACCGCACCAGATACCGCTATTACATGATCGACATTTCTTGCGATCATCTTATGAATTAAAAAAGCAAACCAAGAGGGGGATTGTATGATTTCATGTATGTGAAACACATGTTTGAGCCGGCATTTTCTGGCCACCCAGCTGCCCACGATAACCGCCGCCGTATTGGAGTAGATCAAATCAATATTTTCTTGAATGCATAATTCAGTCAATTGATTTTTTGCGATCCAAAGAGTCCTAAACCTATTGATTAGGCCTTTGAAATTAAAGTATTTTCTTCTGATGATGCCGAGTTTAATAAAGCGGACCTCAATGTGTTCCTTTTTTAATGCTTGGCTTAATAATCCATCTTCAGATAGCACCACGAGAGGTTTATGGCCATTTTTTTTAAGCATTTCCAGGGTGATCAGCAAAATTTTACTGGCACCGTACATGTCAGAGGAGCTATGTAAGAAAAGGATGCGCAATTAGGTTCGTGTTTTTAATTTTTTCGCAGGATTACCGCCCATGACCGAGTAGGGTGCAACGTCTTTAGTTATCACACTGCCTGCGGCGATTACAGATCCTTTTCCTATGCGTACCCCGGATAGGATGATGCAGTTGGCGGCAATCCAGCAGTCGTCTTCGATAATAATAGGAGCTGTGGCTACGCCTTGATCTTTCATGGGGACATCGATAGAATCAAAATTATGATTTTCAGCGTATAAACTCACTCTGGGGGCCATCATCACGTTATTACCAATTTCTATATATCCTGAACATCCAATATAACTGTAGGGCCCTATATTCGAGTGATTACCTATTTTGAGGCCCATTCCAACGGCGCCACCATATAAGTTACTAGGCCGGATGGTAGCGTAACTTCCGATGGTAACTTTTTCACCCAATTGAATACCTTCAGAGCAGATACAATTAATTTCAGCACCTCTTTCTATAATGAAGTTTTTGCCTACAGATAATTTGTGCCCGGAAATAATTTTGACCGATGGGCCTATCAAAACAAGCCCCTTACTTGAGCGCCAAAATAAACGGAAAAACAGTCCCCTAATGAACCAAATAAATAATGTGAATAGAGAAGATAGGGTATTCCACCTCCCCCAACCAGCTTTATATTTATCACTGAGTATCATTAATCCTAAGCAATGTAATTTTCAATTCCATTAAGAAAATTCTTTTTGGAAAATTCTTTCAACCGCAATTTACCATTCTTTATGAGGTCATTTCTAAGATTGGATGAGTTTATCAGCTTTTTCATTGCTGTGGACCAAGCTTGAGGGTCTAAAGACTGGGCAGAAAGACCCCCGGTGCCTGCGATTTCATTGATGGCTTCATTTTCCGACAAGATGACCGGTAAGCCATAGGAAAAGGCTTCAAGTACGGGAATACCAAACCCTTCCTCAATAGAGGGAAATGTGTAAGCCCAGGCATTTTCATAAAACCATTTGAGCTGATTCGCTGAAGCATATCCCGTAAAGAGAACGTGCTTGTCTAGATTCAGTTGACGTACCAGAATTTTAAGCGTTTGATAATCATCTAAATCCTTTGCGGGTCCTTTTTGACCTACCAAGACCAGTTTGTAGTCAGGGAATTCTTTCAAAAAAAGAGCAAATCCTTTAACCAAAACAGCCAGATTTTTACGCTTTTCAAGTACACCTACGTGTAAAAAGTAGGATTGATGGACTAATTTTTCATAAGGTTCTGCGACGGCTCTTAGATCAACTTCTGGGACACTCTGATAAACGGTTTGAATGGGGAAAGATGGTAGCAAAGATCGAATTTTTTTTTCTGTAGTTCGAGAAGCACTGATTATTCTACTGTCACCATGGAGACCATGTAAGACATTCCATTTAAAGTACTTTAACCACCATTTATTGTAATTTTGTGGTATTTCCCAAAAAAAGGCATCATGAAAAACGACGATTTTGGAACAAGAAAGCTTCCAAATAGGGGCATGAAAATCAGGAAAAATAATTGCTCTAGGTTGGTGTATAAAAACTAAAATAGGGATAATAATTTGCTTCCAAAGCAAAGTATAAAAATGGAATAAAATATGGCGCCATTTATTATGATGCTTGAAAAAATTATTTTTTTCAATTTGATATAAGTTGGGATAGATCAAATATTCATACTTATTGGATTGGGCCGTAGCCGCGAGCAATTCTTGGATATACGTATTGAGACCTGTTTTGGCCATCAGTAAATATTGAATATCGATGATGACTTTTTCTTTAGTCATGAGGTATCGCATTAGGTAAAATGGCCGTACTGTTCTTTATTTTCACACTTTGACCCACCATCCACCAGCTAATTAAGGATACGAACAGATAGAGTTCCGCATTTGCCGTGAATAAGGGCAAGAGTAAGGCAAATTTGGTAGTTCCAGCTACAAATGAAATGATTTGGTCATTGGGGGTGAGTGCCTTTCGATAGGTTTGAATACTGGTTTTTATGGCCAGGTATAGTAGATTGACATAAAGAAAAAGGCCTAAAACGCCCATTTGAACGCCAAAAATGAGAAATTGATTTTCTCCTCCTACGCTATTTTCATTATCGACGCCATTCCCATTACCACTCATGGCCAGGCCGATCCCCTCTGGAAATTCAATCATACTTTCGAGGCCTTCAAACCATTCAATAAGGTGACCCAAACTCGAAGCATTTTCAAAAGTCAACGTATCCAAAATAAAAAAATATAAATCCTCTGAGGCAAAATACATGATATAAATAATGGAAGAAAATATGAAAAAGACACCCGCCCAAAGCAAGCGGTAGTATTTGAATATAAAAGCAATAAAGATTAATTCTACAATAAAAGCGGCCAGAGAAGCCCGTGAGTAAGCGAAAAAGAGTGATCCAACGATAGCCATCATGAAGCCTCCGTAAAGCATTTGATTGGTTCTGTGTGGGGTCTTTATAAAAAAAATAAACGCTATGGGAAAAGCGAGTAGGGAGGCGCTGGCAAGATCTAAAGGATTAGCGAAAAATGCACCAAATCTTTTCACACCAGATTGGGTCTCAAAGGTCCATGATAGTCCATAATTTCCAGTAGGCTCAACGTCGTTTATGACATTTTGAAAATTACCATAATTGACAAGTGTATGAAAATGTATACCACTGGCGAATTCTGCTAAATTGATGCAAAAAGCACCTAAAGCGATGCCAAGAATGAGCTTAAGCGTCAGTTGTGTTTGATGGTTACTCAAGGTCATATTTCTTCCTAAAAAATAAACGAGACCCATGAGTAGGATGTTCTTGAAATAGGCGGCTTTGGCCAAAAAGGCAACTTCTCCTATCGGCAATACCAGAAAAATAAAGGCCAAAATTATAAAAGCGCCAAATACGAGGTCTATTTTGTTAAACTTGAATTTTTTTCTAATCAGATCCGATTGATAAAAGATGAAGACCGCCAGGGCAATAAATAACGCAAATTCTTTGAGGTATTGAATGATAAATACCCCTATAGGGCTTTTGGTTTGTTGAAAAACAAAGCTTTGCAAAGTGATGTACATGGGTAAATACAATATAAAGAAGATAAGAAAGTACCATTCTTTTCCTGTTTTTATCAAAAGAAAAATAAGATATCCTGTGCCTAAAAGGAGGGTGAGGGCAATTAATATGAAAATGAGGATGGACATGATTTTTTAGGTACTCATGATCATTTGCTGAATGTTTGGGCAAAGGGGGATCATATCAATGTAGTAGATCAGCATAAATAAGTGTCACAATTGTGTTGAATATCCCTCTAAAAAACCTTTCCAAGATATTTTTAATTTTTTCCTTCGTCGCTTCAATATGAAATATACACTATAACTGATTATTTTCAATAAAAGACAAAGATGAGCGTTGATAGCATGAATGCCTCTAGCGTGCAATCTGGCAAGAAAAATATGATTTCTTATATTTAAGTAATGAACAAATGGAGATAGAAATCCCTCTTCCATTTTTTTTTTATTTTTACTGCTGGCCCCTATCTTATGATAAATCGGAAGGGTCGGGTTGTAAGCCAGAAGATAGCCCAATTTCCTAATTCTTAAAGACCAATCCACATCTTCGTAATAGGCAAAAAAGTGTTCGTTCAACAATCCCACTTCGGTGATTATTTCTGATTTCAGAAGGATGCAACAACCCGTGATCCAATCGACATACCTAAACTCATTATATTTTTCAGTATCTGTCTGGTTGTGTCCAATGATTCTAGTTGATGCATTCAATGGATAATAAATACCCCCTGCATTCCATACCTTATTAAGATTATTATGGAACATTATTTTTGGCTGTACCGCGG
The DNA here is from genome assembly GCA_913050055.1 of uncultured Flammeovirgaceae bacterium. GTDB lineage: Bacteria > Bacteroidota > Bacteroidia > Cytophagales > Cyclobacteriaceae > UBA4465. The sequence continues at coordinate 33,785 of CAJXAT010000001.1, forward strand.
CAATATGAGGATTAGAATGGAGGGTCATTAAAAGGGGATCTATAAAATTTTTGGGGGCGATGGTGTCATTATTTAACAACATGATATACTCAGCATTTAAAGTTAACCCATATTTAATGCCAATATTATTGGCTCCTGTAAAGCCCAGGTTTTTTTTTTGAGGTAGGAGGGTGATGTTTGGAAAGTTACTTTTTAATTTTTCGGCAGATTCTTTTTGACTTTCATTGTCTACCACTATAATGCTAAGATCGGTATTTTTGGTCTGATGTAGGGATTTTAGGCAATCTTGCGTGTCATCATAATTTTTCCAATTAACTACAATAATAGCGACCATGTGGGGTTAAGAAATTGGCATCAATTTTTCCCACACGTATTTAAATATGAAAAAAAGCAGCATAAAGATCCCACCAATCAATCCACTAGTAGCGATTAACTTCAGCGGTTTGGCTTTATCAATAGCAAGAGGCCTGACAGGTTCATCTATAATTTGAATTAAAGGCTTTTTATTTCTGTGCGTGATTTTGGCCATTTCTAAATTTTTGACAATTTCTTGATACACTGCGGCAGATGCCTCAATATCAATTTGTAGTTTTTGGAAAGGGACTTGATTGGTATAATACAGGGGATTGGGATTGGGCTGAAGTTCGGATATTTGTGCCAATTGATCGAGCGAATGGTCTAGTATAATACGCGTACTATCCGCTTGATTTTGCAGAACTCTTAGATTTTCGCCTGTTTTCTTTGTACTGGTTCTTTCATAAAAATTATTTACAATTTCCACTAAAACAGTATTAAATTTTTCAGCAAAAAAGGGATCATGATCTTCTACTTTCACACTTAAAATCATGAGCTTTCTATTGGGCTTGGCAATGATCAGTTGCTTTTCCTTAAAGTCATCGATGACCTCCATTAAAAGACTGTCATGTTTGACACCCATATCAGTTGCTGGAATTTCAAAGCTGAAGTCTTGTAATTCCTCATCATTTTGCCATCTCTTGAGTAATTTTTTTCCTTTGGCATAGCGAGTGATCAAACGCTCGCTATCTGCATTACCTGAGCGTGTTAAAAAAGCTGATTTTAACATTTTATAGGACTTGTAGAGCTCCACTATATGATCGGTATCGAAGAGCTGACTGTCATCAGAGATGCTGTTTAAATTAATACCTACAACGGAAGCCAAGGATCCCAATTGAGACATATCACCCTCTCCTACCTCAATGATGAAGGTAGTTTCAGCAGTATGGATAGTGTCTCTAAATACTTCATAGGAGATTATTAAACCAGCTATGATCAAAGTGCCCAACACCATCTTTTTCCAATGAAGTAAGAGATATTTGATTAAGCCTCGTACCTTATTAATGAAGTCACGAAAGGAGATGCGCTCTTCGTCTATATACATAGGGTCATTCAATTATGGATTGTTTAGTAAGGTGACACCTATCAAGGTCAAAGAGGTAATTAAGGAAGTCGAAATGGCAATAACATCTCCTGTATTAATCCCTACTTTATTGGGTTTTTCAGGCACAATAATTTCAGCTCCGGGAGCCATTTTAGGATAGGATTTTATACCCAGAAAACTATTGGTTCTTGCAGCATTACCATTGGCATAAACAACGTAGGCATTTCTTTTTTTGGCCCTATTATTGAAGCCACCCGCTTCATTGATATAATATTTGAGTCCCTTGGAAGATTCAAATCCTATGGTATTGGGATATAAAACATTACCGATTACCCTGATTGTGCTCATCTTTTTGGGAATATTAATAATATCACCATCCTCCAAAACTAAATCATCAATGGATCCTGGTTTTGATAAAATCTTATTCAAATTTAAGGCGATAGATTCAGCTTCTTTTGGATTGATATCTATATCGGAGTTATTGTTAGAGATTTCTTTTATTCTATTTTTTTGAGCAAGGTCCGACAAATTTTCATTCTCAGGGTTGTATTTATTTTGATCATAGCCCAATTCCTCATTTATTTTATCGATGACGACTAAATCGGATTCGCTGTAAAAGCTGGTATCCATATGGTTTAAAAAATTCAGGAGATTAGATTTCTTTTCCTGTTGATCATTACTGTTGCGGTTAAATTCGGATTTTCGAATTAAGGTAGCCCCTGCGGCATAGGCAAATTCATTTAGGCCATTTGCCTTGCGTATGACATCCGAAATCCTTTCATCAGCAGATTCGATAGGATAAGTTCCGGGTAAATGTACTTGTCCTAAAATTTGAATAGATTTCTCTTCAAAATAATTAGGATTTTTTCTAATGGTGATGTGATCAAAGGGTCTTAGGAGAAACTCATTAGCTGAGATTTCAAGATCTTCATTTATCGCCAATTGTTCTGTTTCGATTTGGGCATAGGCAGATTGTTGAAGCGGCCTTCTTGAAATAAAAGCAGTGCCTCCGATCGCTGCTTTTTTAAATCCTTTGGCTTGAAAAATCAAATCTTCCATTGAGAGATTATCAGAAAAGCGATAAACGCCAGGATTATTTATTTCGCCCGTAATGCGGACAAATTGTTCCTCTTCAAAATCATAAATAGAATTGATCTGAAGGACGTCTTCTTTTTGCAGTGTTACCTCCCCCATTTCACCACTTAGAATTTTTTCAAGGTTTAAGGTGAGTGTTTCAACGCTATAATCTGGATGCATTCTCGTTAACAAGGCCCGTCCCGTAAAGGCATCCCCTGTTAAACCATCGGCTAGGTCTATCAATTTTTTTAAGTTTAAATCATCCGTCAAAGCATAAGGCCCAGGTCTAAAGACTGAACCTTTTATAATTACACGATTTTCAAATCTATTTTGAATTTCTCCTATGCTGAATACATCACCATCGTGCAGGTTAAATTCGTTGAATTGAGATTTATAGATATCTAATACTTGCTTTGAAGCGTCGTTATTACGGATGACACTGATTCTTTTCTCATAGGCATTGGAAGTAAAACCACTCGCGTAGGTGAGCAAATCCCCAAATGTTTCATTTTCCAGAGTTTCATAGAAGCCGGGACGTTTGACGGCCCCTTGCAATTCAATTCTATTGGCATAAGGTCCGATAATGATGACATCATCATGCTGGAGATGCACATTGCTATTCGTATTGCCTTTCAATAAAAAATCATATATATCAACCGTAGCGATCTGCTCACTTTGTCGGTACACCTTGATGTCTCTGAGGGTGCCCATCAAAGTTGGCCCACCGGCAGCATATAACGCATTGAATACCGTAGATAGCGCATTGATGGTGTACGTCCCCGGGACGTTTACTTCACCTACAATGTTGATACTGATGTTTCGAATCATACCAATAGACACCTGTAAAAAAGTACTGGGTGCGGCACCAGATAACTCAACATAAACCCCAGCAAGTCGATTTTTTATTTTTGTCTGGGCTTCCTTCAAAGTGAGTCCATTCAAATAAATGGGCCCCACATTACTCAGGAATAGTTGGCCATTGGGTTGAATGGATTCGGTATAATTCCATTCGGAGGCGCCAAAAATATCAATGACGATTTCATCACCGACTCCGAGCACATAATCTGGCGGGGGCGGAAAATTGAGGCTGGTTTCAAAGCTCAATTCTCTGGAATCGTCATTAAAAACACTATAACCAAAGTTTTGATTTATGGGTAAATCTTCTAGTTCTATTTCTTTTTTCTCTTCCTCGAAAGCCAACTGTGTCAAATAATCGGTCAACACTTCTTTCTTTTTTTCTTCTTGAAAATCAGAAAGGCTTGATTTTCGTTTATTGTCTGCGGCACGTATTTTGTTGATTCTCCTTGAGAGTTTGCTGATTTCCATGGCAGACAAACCTTCTGATCTCGCATATTGGACAATATTTTGATCAGAATAGCCCATGCCTTTGGCACGCTGCATCATCATGCGTATCTGATCATCAGAAAGATTGTCAACTTTCACAGATTGGGCTTTTCCCATACTTTGCGCGGTGACCATTTCTAGACTACAGGTCCCGATGAATAAAGCAAAAAAGAGGATTACAGAAATCCTAGAATATTTGTGCATAGGTATGCTTTTATTGACAGTCAGCAAATTTAATTAATTAATAATCAAAAAAGCACGCATCTATTTATTTCCATTGGGGAATGTTATAGGTGGGGGGATGGAAAAATGATTTTCCTATCAGAAGTTTTTTTCTTTTCCCTGAACTAAAAAATAGGGATTTAATAAGTTTTCTTTATTATAGTTTACGGGAGTTTGAGAGTTTTGGATGATCACCTTGCCTCCTGCTTCTTCAACGATTATTTGAGCAGCAGCGGTATCCCATTCCATTGTAGGAGCAAACCGAGGATATAAATGGGCTTCGCCTTCTGCAACCATGAGCAGTTTCAATGAACTGCCTTTAGATAGGATTTCGGGTTTGATTAAGTTATCTAAAAATACTTGAGTCTCGGCGTTGAGGTGAGAGCGAGAGGCCACCACATTAAGTCCAGATTGTTGGAGATCAAAGGAGGTACACTGAATCATTTGTCCATTTTTTTGAGCGCCGGATGCTTTGATGGCAGAATATAGATCAGCAGTGACGGGCGTTTGCACAACTCCGAGTATGGGCTGATGATGGTGTATCAGGGCAATGTTCACGGTGAACTCTCCATTCCTTTTGATAAATTCTTTAGTCCCATCTAATGGATCTATCAGCCAAAAAGTTTCCCAACTTTTTCTTTGTGAAAAAGGAATTTGAGCGCCTTCCTCACTTAAAATTGGAATACCGGTTTTTTCGAGTACGGCGGCAATGACCTGATGGGCCGCTTGATCTGCGCGGGTCAGTGGGGATTGATCATCTTTGGCTTCTATTTCAAAATCACCAGAATGATAGACTTTGAGTATTTCCTCACTGGCCATGCTTGCCGCAATTTTGGCCTGTTCGAGTAATGAATTTAGGTTCATAATAGAGAATGGATTTAAATGATCATACCTGCGGCCACGGTTTCATGGGTGGACTCATCTATTAAAATAATACTACCCGTTGTTCTGTTTTTTCTATAGGCATCCGTTAACAAAGGCTTGGTAGTACGCAGTTGTACTCGCGCCACGTCGTTCATGCCAATGTTGAGGTTTTCAACATTCCGATGCAGGGTATTTACATCTAACTCGTATCGAATATTTTTAATAATGGCTTTGGCTTCTGATGTGGTATGCTTAATGATGTATTTTGATTTAGGATGGGGCGCTTTAGTATCGAGCCAACACATCATGATCTCAATGTCTTGATTGAGGTCGGGTTGATTATTGGACCTCACCAACATATCGCCCCGGCTTACATCTACATCATCGGTGAGCTGTATGACAACCGACATCGGAGCAAAGGCTTCAGATAGCGGACCGTTGAAGGTCTCAATAGATTTGATTGTTGATGTGAACCCTGAAGGGAGCACCGTAATTTCATCTCCCGGTTTGAAGACACCTCCTGCAATTCTTCCCGCATAGCCTCTGAAGTCGTGATAGGGGGCCATTTTGGGTCGAATGACCGTCTGTACAGGAAATCGACAATCAATGTGATTGTAATCACTACCGATATGTAAATTTTCTAAGGTGTAGAGAAGGGTAGATCCTTCATACCAAGACATTTTTTCACTGCGATTGACTACGTTGTCTCCATTGAGGGCACTGATGGGGATAAAGCGGATGTCTGTGATATCTAACTTGGAAGAAAAACTTTCAAAATCTTTTTTAATTTTTTGAAAAACGGGTTCTTGGTAGTCAATCAAATCCATTTTATTTATACAAACGATCAGATGTGGGATTTGAAGTAAAGAAGCGATGATGGCATGTCTACAAGTTTGCTCCGCCACGCCATGGCGAGCATCTATAAGGACCAAAGCGCAATTGGCAGTAGATGCGCCAGTGATCATATTCCTAGTGTATTGAATGTGACCGGGAGTATCTGCAATGATGAATTTTCTTTTGGGTGTGGCGAAATAGCGATAGGCCACATCAATGGTGATGCCCTGTTCTCGTTCGGCTTTGAGTCCATCGGTAAGCAGAGATAAATCTGCCTGCGCCAATCCTTGGCGATTGCTCGATCTCTTGACTTGATCTAGCTGATCTTCAAAAATTGATTTGGTATCAAAAAGAAGTCTACCGATCAAGGTGCTTTTACCATCATCTACACTACCGGCTGTAGTGAACCGTAATAATTCCATATCTAAATAGGCATTCATATTGGTGAATTTTTAAAAATAACCTTGTTTTTTTCGATCTTCCATAGATGTTTCAGATCGCTTATCGTCTGCTCGATTACCTCGCTCAGTCTGACGCGCTGCAGCTACTTCATCTACGATTTTCTCTAATGTGTCGGCATCTGATTCATCCCCTCCTGTGATAGTGATGTCGCCCAAAGTACGAAAACGAATTTTTTTGTGTATCGGGGTTTCTGTTTCGTTCAAATGGATGTGCTCTGATACGGGCAGCCAGGTGTCATTGCGACGGATGACTTCGCGTTGGTGCGCAAAATAAAGGGACGGAATCTGAATATTTTCGGCTAAAATGTATTGCCAAACATCCATTTCTGTCCAATTGCTCAAGGGAAACACTCGAAAATGCTCTCCATGATCATGTTTGCCATTGAACATATTCCATAATTCTGGACGTTGATTTTTAGGATCCCATTGTCCAAATTCATCTCGATGCGAAAAAAACCTTTCTTTAGCCCGGGCTTTTTCTTCGTCCCGTCGCGCGCCACCCACACAAGCATCAAACTGATGTAAATCGATGGTGTCGAGAAGGGTATTGGTTTGCAGGACATTTCTGGAAGCATTTTTACCTCGTTCCTCCGTAGATCTTCCAGAATGAATAGAATCTTGAACCAATCCTACGATGAGTCGGACGTCTAAATCAGCTACTATTTGATCTCTGAATATCATGGTTTCAGGAAAATTATGTCCCGTATCAATGTGAACCAGAGGAAAGGGAATTTTAGCTGGATAAAAGGCTTTTTTAGTAAGATGTGTTACTACGATGGAATCTTTACCTCCTGAGAAAAGGATGCAGGGATTTTCAAATTGTGCAAAAACTTCGCGAAGAATAAAAATAGATTCACTTTCTAATTCATCTAAATGTGTAAGGTTATAATTACTCATTCAAGCTTTAGTTTGGGTTCAATAAAATCAAGTAATTTTTTTAAGGATAACTCTGGAGGGTCCGTTTCAGTATTGACGGTCAAGTCGGGTTCCTTTGGATTCTCAAAGGGGGCATCAATTCCCGTAAAATTAGGGATTAATCCTTTACGGGCTTTGTCATAGAGGCCTTTAACGTCCCTTTTTTCACATACGCGCAAGGGGCAATCGATAAAAATCTCTATAAAATTTTCGGAACCGATCAGTCTTTGCGCTTGCGCACGATCAGCTGCAAGTGGAGAAATAAAAGCGGACAATACAATGATACCGGCCTCGTTGAACAACCGAGCCACTTCTGCAATTCGACGAATATTCTCTGTCCGATCCTTACTGGAAAATCCTAAGTCATTATTAAGACCTAAACGAATATTGTCGCCATCTAATAGGTAAGTTTTATAACCTTTTTGATGCAAAATAGCCTCTATATTTCCAGCGAGGGTAGATTTACCCGAGCCTGAAAGGCCAACCAACCAAATCACCTTAGCTTGGTGGCCATTATTTTTCAATCGATCGGACTTGCCGATCGGATGGGTATGCCGGATGAGGTTTTCATTCATTTTTTCGACCAAATTTGATACTGAACCATACGCGTTCATGAAAATAGTAAAGCACCATTTTGAGGATAGTTTCAGCTATGGCCACACCGGTAGCTTTTTTAATAGCCTGAGCATCATCTCCAAAAAAGGCCAAGGCCAATAAGAAAGTCGTGGTAGAGGCAATGATGCGCCAGGTGATTGCCTTTGAAATATGTCTTAGTTTATTTTGATCCATTAGTTAATTCTTACCGCAAGATTAGATAAAAGATCATTAATCTTTATCCTGCTCCTCCTATTATTTCTCTGGTTTCCTTATTGGCTTAAAGGTGTCTACCGTTATTTTGAGGCCTTCTGATCTTGTAAATTGGGGTCTCCAGTCCAGCAGTTCTTTGGCTAAGGAAATGTCAGGTTTTCGTTGTTTGGGATCGTCTTCTGGCAAGGCCTGATAGCTGATGGTGGATGAACTTTGGGTGAGTTGCAAAATTTCTTGAGCAAATTCATTGATGGTAACTTCCTGAGGGTTTCCAATATTTACAGGATAGGCATAGTCGCTGAGAAGTAACCTAAAAATACCCTCTATCAAATCATCAACATAGGTGAAGGATCTTGTTTGGCTGCCATCTCCAAAAGCAGTGAGCGGCTTATCCTGAAGTGCTTGCCCAAAAAAGGTAGGAAGTACCCGACCGTCATTTAATCTCATTCGAGGGCCGAAGGTATTGAAAATACGTACAATTCTCGTTTCCAATTGATGGTAGGTATGGTAAGCCATGGTCAATGCTTCTTGGAATCGCTTGGCTTCATCATAAACACCTCTTGGACCAATGGGATTTACATTGCCCCAATAATCTTCCTTTTGGGGGTGTACCAAGGGGTCTCCATAAACTTCCGAGGTAGAGGCAATCAATATTCTTGCTTTTTTTTCTTTGGCCAAACCGAGGCAGTTTAAGGTACCTAAGGATCCTACCTTCATCGTTTGAATGGGCATTTTCAGATAATCGATGGGGCTCGCAGGAGAGGCAAAATGTAAAATGTAATCTAAAGGTCCGGGTACATGAATGAACTTGGTGACGTCGTGCTCATGAAATTCGAAATTTGATTTTTTAAATAGATGTTCGATGTTTTCTATGGATCCCGTACTTAAATTATCCATGGCGATGACCTGGTAATTTTCTTTGATGAATCGATCACATAAATGAGAGCCTAAAAATCCAGCACCCCCAGTGACTAATATTTTTTTCATAATTCGTCTTCAATTTCATTAAAACTTTGACTGGCCAAATCTTTAGGAGAGAACAAGGCGCCTTTAAAATCTTCCGTGATGTTAAGTTTTGGATCATAGATACTCAAACTACGTTCTGAGGCCGCGCGATAGGGCCGATCTACCGCATATTGAAAACAGGTATGGTCTTCCAAGGTAAAATAGCCATGAGCAAAGCCTTTAGGAACCCACAAGGCTTTATCTGGGCTATCTAATTTTATTTTGTAATATTTTAGATAAGTTTCAGATGTTTTTCTTAAATCAACAACCAGGTCAATGACCGCTCCGCTGAGTGCCAAAACAATTTTCGTTTGCGCAAAGGGATGCAGCTGAAAATGAAGACCCCTGAATACATTTTTTTTTGACTGCGCAATATTGATTTGTTCAACAGAAAAATCGAGTCCAAATTTTTTAAATCGGGTAAGATTGAAGGCTTCCATAAAATAGCCACGGTCATCACCATGCAAATCATGATGAATCACAAAGCAATCTTTGAGCGGCGTGGGTTTAATTTCCATCGACTAATTTTATTATATAATTACCATAACCACTTTTTTGCAAGGGGACCGCAATCTGGTGGAGTTGATCCGCATCGATGAAGCCCATTTTATAGGCAACTTCTTCAATACAACCAATCTTAAGTCCTTGGCGAGATTCAATGGCCCTGACAAAATCACCTGCCTCCAACAGGGATTCAATGGTTCCTGTATCTAACCAGGCGGTCCCTCGATCTAATACTTCTACTGTTAATTTTCCCTGCTTTAAATATTCGTTATTTACGGCAGTAATTTCCAGTTCACCTCGGGCACTGGGCTCGATATTTTTTGCAATGTCCACCACGTCTTGATCGTAAAAATACAAACCGGGAACCGCATATTTTGATTTGGGATGCGTAGGTTTTTCTTCAATTGACAAGGCCTTTTTTTGATCGTCAAATACCACGACACCATATCTTTCGGGATCATTTACTCGATAAGCAAAGATGATCCCACCCTGTGGATTGATGCAATTTTGTAATTTTTGAGACAATCCAGAGGCATAAAAAATATTATCACCCAAGACCAATGCAACTTTTTCTCTCCGGATGAATTCCGCTCCGATGATAAAAGCTTGAGCCAAACCTTCGGGTTCGGGTTGAACCGCATATTCAAAATGACAGCCTAAATTCGCTCCGTTGCCGAGCAGTTGCTGGAACACTGGGAGGTCTCTTGGCGTGGAGATGATTAGGATTTCCCGGATGCCTGCTAGCATCAAAACTGACAGGGGATAATAAATCATGGGTTTGTCGTATACAGGAAGCATTTGTTTGCTTATTGCAAGGGTCAATGGGTGCAATCGAGTTCCTGAGCCACCCGCCAAAATCATGCCTTTCATATCTTTTAGTTATAATGAGTTTGATAATAGGCTTGGTAAGCACCCGAAGTCACATGGCTTAACCAATGTTCATTTTCAAGATACCATTTTACCGTTTTTTTGAGGCCTTCTTCAAATTGTAAAGAGGGTTGCCAGCCCAGCTCATTGGCCAATTTTGAGGCGTCAATGGCATACCTTAAATCATGACCCGAGCGATCATTTACAAAAGCAATGAGCTGCGCCGAGGTGCCTGATGGCCGTTCCATGGCCTCGTCCATGAGGCGGCACAATAGATGGATCAAGTCTATGTTTTTCCATTCATTGAATCCACCAATATTATAGGTGTCCCCAACCTTTCCTTGGTGGAAAATAACGTCAATTGCACGGGCATGATCAATAACATAGAGCCAGTCTCGAATGTTTTCTCCTTTTCCATAAATAGGAATGGGTTGTTTGTTTTTAATATTGTTGATGGCCAAGGGAATGAGTTTCTCAGGGAAATGATTGGGGCCGTAATTGTTGGAGCAATTGCTGATGACTATGGGGAGGTCATAGGTGTTGTGATAGGCCCGCACAAAATGGTCAGAACAGGCTTTAGAAGCCGAATAGGGGCTTTTGGGATCGTAAGCGGTGGTTTCAGTAAACAAGACTTTTTCCCCAAGAGAGCCATATACCTCATCGGTCGAAACATGGTAAAATCTTTTATCAGAGGGCTCTTTTCCCCACGCATCTTTGGTTACGTTCAGTAAATTGACCGTTCCCAATACATTGGTTTGAACAAAATCCATGGGATGGGATATCGATCGATCCACATGAGACTCGGCTGCCAAATGGATCACGCCGTCGAGTTCATGCTTGCTGAAAAGACTTTGTACTAAGGCAGTATCACAAATATCACCCATGATAAAATGATAATTGGGTGCCTGCTCAACATCAACGAGATTTTGCAGATTGCCGGCATAGGTCAGCTTATCAAGATTAAAAATTTCGTAGTGGGGATATTGTTGTACAAATCTTCGAACTACATGAGAGCCAATGAATCCTGCACCTCCGGTAATGAGAATTTTTTTCATGAAAGAATATATCAATATTGAATAGATTTTGGCAAATATAGCCATAGTTTATAAGTGTGTTTGTTAAAGCTTAATAGTTTTTGTTTTTAATTCTTTTACCCACTGATCAGCCGAAGCACATAAGGGGTTTAATGAAGGTGTTTTTCTTGGATGAAGGATTATTCCTTGTAAATGCGTAAAACCCTCGGCTTTCAACCTTATTTTTGTTTCATGGATCAGATCATCGCCTTGATAAAGAAAGATTTATTGGTTGATTTTAGACAAAAATACGTCGTTGCGGGGATCGCATTATATGTTTTTGCGACCATTTATATTGCTTATTTGGCCTTCAATAACGTGATTACTCCCGCCATTTGGAATGCGCTTTTTTGGTTGATTTTGTTATTTTCAAGTATCACAGGCCTCGGCAAAAGTTTTGGCCAGGAGGCCCATCGTTCTCATTATTATTATTACCTAGCGAAGCCGGTCCATATTTTAACTGCCAAACTTATTTATTACGGTTTTTATGAGATTTTGTTGGTCGTATTATTGACTGGGATATTCAATCTTTTTTTGGGATTTCCTGTTGAGAATCCGTCTCTGTTTTTAGTTAATCTGTTGGCAGGAGCGAGCGGCTTGTCGGTATGCTTCACGCTGATCGCTTCTATTGCGGCGAAATCTGACAATGGATCTCATCTCATGCCCATACTGGCTTTTCCAGTAATTATTCCTGTTTTATTACTTGCTGTAACCAATTCTAGAAAAATTGTTTTTGGAGCCTCTTTAGCTGATATTTCTGGAAACCTCTTGGTATTGGTCTGTTTTAATGTGATTATCATTGCACTGTCATTTATTTTATTCCCTTACAGTTGGAAAAATTGATATGAAATACTTAATGAAAGCGTATTGGTGGAAACTATTGACTGTAATTTTGCTAATTTATACAGTGATTGGAGGGTTCTTAATGCCAGCACCTAGATTGCCGATTCTCAATGAAACCATCAGAATTTTACATTTTCACGTCCCTATGTGGTTTGGCATGATTATTATGTTTACTGTTTCTGTATTTTATGCCATCAAATATTTATCCACCAAAAATTTAATGTACGACTTGTATGCCGAGCATTTGGTCAATATTGGGGTCATGTTTGGTGTCTTAGGCATCGTTTCAGGGATGGTTTGGGCTAATTTTACTTGGGGAGAGCCCTGGAGCAATGATCCTAAACAAAACGCATCTGCGGTTGCCTTGCTGATATATTTTGCACTGATTATTTTAAGGGGATCTTTACAAGATGATCATCAGAAGGCCAGATTGGGTGCGGTATACAATATTTTTGCCTTTGCTGTTTTAATTCCCTTATTGTTTGTACTCCCTAGAATGACGGACAGTTTGCATCCGGGCAATGGTGGAAATCCTGCCTTTGGACAATATGATTTGGACAGTGATTTGAGAATGGTATTCTATCCAGCCGTCTTGGGGTGGACTTTTTTAGGGTTTTGGATGGCGATCCTAAAAATAAGAGTGGCGCGTCTTCAAAAACATTTAGATTATGAATAAAAGAATGAAATTATTGTTTTTGCTCTTCTTTGTAAGCCTTCAGTTGATTGCCCGATCTCAATCTCAGATTGAGATGGCAGATGATTTTAGAGGAGAAGGAAAAATTTATGTGGTGATCATGGTAGTACTTCTTTTATTAGGTGGAATTTTTTTCACCTTATTTAGGTTCGATAGAAGACTAAGTCAATTGGAAAAGCAAATGGGAGAGGAAAAATGAAAAAGTCACACATCATAGGCATTGTGGTCATTGCCATGGCCATAGGAATTATCCTCACTACTGCTGGAGACGCCAGTAGTTATGTCACTTTTGAGGAGGCGAAGCGCCGTGAATCTGATGGGGATAGGTCCAAAATTCATGTGGTAGGAAAGCTCAAAAAAAGTGAGACAGATCAAGTAACGGGTATTATACCTATGGATGACCAACTCTCTTTTACTTTTGTGATGTTAGACGAGAATGAGGCAGAGCAAAAAGTATTTCACCCCAATCCCATTCCACAAGATTTTGATCGATCTGAACAAGTAGTGGTCGTGGGTTCCTATCGAAAAGACGTATTTGTCGCCGACAAAATTCTTTTAAAATGCCCTTCCAAATATCAGGAAGAAGAAATTAAAATTTAGCGGATGGTTCATTATTTGATAGGTAACCTAGGCCATCTGATGATCATTCTTTCATTGGTCACCGCACTCGTTTCTTGCGTTGCTTATTTCAAAGCAACACAAAGAAATGACCGTGCGTGGGAGCGGTATGCGGATTGGAGCTATTATGGCCACGTATTGAGTTTGATCGGCGTTTTGACAGTGCTGTTTGTAATCATTAATAAGCATTATTTTGAATACCATTATGCATGGAATTATTCATCCAAATACTTGCCTATTTACTATCAGATTTCTAGTTTTTGGAATGGGCAAGAAGGATCCTTTCTTCTTTGGATGTTTTGGAATGCGATGTTGGGCTTGGTATTGATTAAAACCAATAAATTTTGGAAACCTTCGGTAATGGCCGTCATGACCTTTACCCAATTTTGTTTGACAACCTTGATACTAGGCGTTGTTATTTTTGAATTGAAGATCGGTAGTTCTCCCTTTTTATTACTTCGAGATGTAGTTCAGGATGCCATTTTTGTAGTGAATCCTGAATTCATTCCTGAAGATGGCAATGGCTTGAATCCTTTACTTCAAAATTATTGGATGGTCATCCATCCCCCGACGTTGTTCTTAGGATTTGCGAGTACCGTAGTTCCTTTTGCTTATGCGATTGCGGGCTTGTGGTTAGGTAAATACAAGGAATGGGTTAGACCTGCACTGCCCTGGGCACAATTTGCCGCCATGATTTTGGGTATAGGCATATTAATGGGTGCCTATTGGGCTTATGAAACCTTGAATTTTGGAGGCTATTGGAACTGGGATCCTGTTGAGAATGCCATCTATATTCCTTGGCTCACTTTGATCGCAGCCATTCATACGATGATTGCTTATAAAAAGAATGAAAATGCGTTAAAGGCAGCCCTCATATTGATCTTAGTGACCTATTTGCTTATTTTGTACTCTACCTTTCTCACTCGGAGCGGGGTGCTTGGAGAGACCTCAGTGCACTCTTTTACTGACCTCGGATTATCCGGGCAGTTGCTGCTTTTTCTAGTTTTATTCCTAGTGGGATGTATTTTGCTGTTGGTGCGTGTTTGGGAAAAAATACCCTCAACAAATGAGGAAATGTCTGCTTATTCTAGAGAATTTTGGATTTTCATGGGGGCAACGGTACTTTGCTTGATGGCCTTTCAAATTATTATACCTACTTCCATACCTGTATACAATGAGGTATTGGATCTTTTTGGTATTGTCTCCAATTTAGCTCCTCCGGCCGATCCAGTACAATTTTATTCTAAATTTCAATTGTGGTTTGCAGTAGGTATTGCCCTATTATCGGGGACAGGTCAGTTTTTTTGGTGGAAGCGGATGAACTTTCAAGATTTCAAAATAGAAATTCAAAGGCCCTTAATGATTTCATTATTAATCTCAGCACTGATATTTGTTTTAGCGGAAGTACGAGAAGTTCCTTACATGATTTTATTGACTGCCAGTATCTATTCAATTACTGCCAATTTTGCTATTTTATTACGTTTGAAGAGGACCAATGTTAAACTTTCAGGAGGTTCCATTGCGCACATGGGTGTAGGATTGATGTTGATTGGGATTCTCTTTTCTTCTGGATATAGTAAAATTCTTTCTAAAAACAATACAGGATTGCTCTACAGTAATGAGTTTCCCGATGAAATTAATTTGAATAATCTATTGCTTTTTTTGAATGAACCGCGGGAGATGGGTGATTATTCGCTGGTGTATAAAGGCATGCGCAAAAAGACCACGGATTTGGGATATGTTGATGCCAATTTACTCACGGAAACAGACAATCCATTGATTTTGAAGGCCACTGATGATATTTATGTTGCCTCAGCATTGAGGGCATCTAAGGGAGATCAGGTTCGTATTACCAATAATGAAAACTCGTATTTTGAAGTATTGTATGACAAGGAAAATGGCGATCATTTTGCGTTATACCCACGCGTGCAGTTGAATGACCAAATGGGCACCGTTTACTCACCTGACATCAGTAGAACTCTTACTGCAGACATGTATACTCATGTAAGAACGTTCCCTGATCCGGCTCAGGAAACCGACTGGGGAGAGGTTCAAGTGTACCAAGTGGCGGTTGGGGATGACTTTTTTATTAATGATTATGTCGCAACATTTAAAAAAATGGAACGTGTTGAGCAAGTAGAGGGCATGACATTGATGAAAAACGACGTAGCGGTAAAAGCCGTTATTGAGATACAAGGAGAATATCAAAATTATCTAGCCACTCCGATTTATTTGATCAAAGATCAGATGGCGGGCAAAATACCTGCTACAGTCTATGATCTAGCGGCACGGATTACTGTTGAGTCCATAGATCCTGAAACAGACAGTTTCACTTTTGGGGTGCAACGGACTCAAAAAGATTGGATCATCATGGAGGCAGTAGAAAAGCCCTACATCAACTTGCTTTGGATCGGTGCTTTATTACTGTGCTTTGGATTTTTTATTGCTATTTTACGTAGATATGAAGAGTTCATGATTTTTCGTAACAAAGAATTGGAGTCATAAAAAAGAGACAATGTGTCTTTAAGAATAGCTATTATTGGAGGTGGAAATGTAGCTACCCATTTTTTTAAGTCACTTGGTGAGAGAGGTGTCCGGAAAATTTTTGTGCGAAAAAAAGAAGAAAATTTGCACCTCCCTTTGGCGCTTTTATCCGAGTCCAAAGATTTAAGAACATTAGACTTAGCCATAATTATCATCGCTGTATCGGATGATCAAATTATAAATGTGATGACTAACTACCATTTTGATCCGGATCAGATCATTCTTCATACTGCAGGATCTGTGGACATGGACGTAATCCATCAAAAGCACGCAAAATGTGGTGTGCTTTACCCGCTAATGACCCTTTCCAAAGAAGACATTATTGATTATGAGCAGATGCCCTTATTAATTGAAGGAAGTGAGGAATCTGTTTTGTTGATCACCCAACTGGCTGAAAGTATCAGTCAGCGTGTGGCTTATTTTGATTCTCAAAATCGAAAAATTATTCATTTGGCCGCTGTTATTTCTAATAATTTCACCACTTCACTTCTTTTGGATGTAGAGAAGATTCTTAAAAAACATCAACTGGATAAGCATTTACTGGTACCTCTTATGGAACAGACCATACATAAAGCTTTCAACTTGGGGGGTGCAAAATCTATGACAGGGCCTGCGGTCAGAAAGGATCAGAAGATTATAGATGTGCAGTCAGGTTTATTAAATCAGGATCCTGAAATACTCGATTTATATCAATTTTTCACCCATCGCATTCAAAAAGCTAAAAGTGAGTCATCTGATAGCTAATATAAAAGGTTTTACCAAAGCCATTAGAATTCCCCATCTTTTTGGTATTGTAGTTGTGCAATTCTTAACGGCATCCTATCTCATCAAAGCCCCAAATGAGGTGGTTTTAAGTTGGGAATTTATCTTGCTAACAGCTTCAATTACGATGCTTGGCGCAGCAGGATATTTGATCAATGATTATTATGATCAAAAGATTGATTTAATCAATCGACCGGATCAGGTCGTCGTGGGCATACATCTGCATCGTCGTCGGGCAATGGCAGCGCATATGGGCTTATCAATTTTAGCGATTATGATTGGTTTATGGATAGACCGTTGGCTGTGCATTTTTAATTTTTTTGCTTCTTTTATGTTATGGCTCCATAGTAACTATTTCAGGAGAGTATTGCTGTTGGGTAATATTATGGTGGCCCTGATGCATGTCATGATCATCTTGGTGGTTGCTATGTATTTCCAAGCCTACAACTCCTATTTATTGGTCTATTCTTTGTTCGCTTTTGTGACTATTTTTATCCGAGAAGTCGTCAAAGATCTTAGGTGCGTAAAGGGCGATGCCGTTCATGGATTGGAAACTATTTCGGTAATCTGGGGGATTAGAACGGCTAAAAAACTTATTTATCTATTTATTTTCTGTGGTATTATTTTTATGATCTATTTTTTGGAAGCCGTGCTTCCCACGAATTCAGGCATCTATTTTTTAGCTTTATTGCCTTTTTTGGGTTGGTTTATTTATCGAATCCAATTAGCCGATACCCAATCACATTATCGAACTCTGAAAAAGAGTATTGATTGGATCATTTTATCTGGTATCTTAAGTATATTTTTACTTTATGAATAAGTGTAGCATTGCCATTTTTGCTTCAGGGGAGGGGTCTAATGCAGAGAATATCGTTAACTATTTCAAAGGCAATGACGCTGTTAATGTGGTGCTTATTGTCTCAAACAGAGCAGGTGCTGGAGTGCTCCAACGTGCTGAGAAACTAGAAGTGCCCCATTTACTTTCTCAGCGAGAGGAATTAAATAATCCAACATTTCTGCTCTTATTGGAGCAGCAAAAAATTGACCTGATCGTTTTAGCTGGATTTCTTTTGAAAATCCCTACCTACTTAATTGCCGCTTTTTCTGATCGGATCATCAATATACATCCTGCTTTGCTCCCCAAATATGGAGGCAGAGGTATGTATGGTGATCAGGTTCATAAGTCCGTTTTGTTCAATAAAGAGCGTCAATCAGGGATTACCATTCATTTGGTTAACGAGCACTATGATGAAGGTAAAATACTTTTCCAAAAAAGTTGTGAAGTCATGATAGATGATGAGATCAGGGATTTGGCCGAAAGAATTCATCAACTTGAATATCAATATTTTCCTAAAATCATAGAAGATTATATTAATAGATTCTGATCTTTTTTTAATTGTGTTTACTTTTGCATTTTAGAAAAATAATTCATGCAAAACTGTACCATAAAATCTGCCCTAATTTCGGTTTTCAATAAAGAGGGACTCGAACCCATCGTTAAAAAATTATCTCGCCTAGGCATAGAGATATATTCTACTGGCGGCACCTATGCTTTCATTGATCAATTGGGTATAAAAGCGACATTAGTCGAAGATGTGACGGAATACCCATCTATTTTTGGAGGGAGGGTCAAAACCTTACATCCTAAAATTTTTGGAGGCATATTGAACAGAAGAGCAGATGCTGGAGATGCTGCGGAGAAAAAGAAATATAATATTCCAGATATTGACTTAGTGATCGTAGACCTTTATCCTTTTGAGGAAACGGTTACTTCTGGGGGAACCATGGAGGAAATTATCGAGAAAATAGACATCGGAGGCATTGCCTTGATCCGAGGAGCAGCTAAAAATTTCACTGATGTGCTGATTATCTCCTCTAGAAATTATTATGGGGCATTTTTAGACTTGCTTGAGAAGGGCGATGGCTTGACAACGGTGGATCAAAGAAAATCATTTGCATTACAAGCTTTCCATGTTTCCTCTCATTATGACACTGCCATTTTTAATTTTATGAATGGATCCAAGGAGTTGCCCGTGCACAAAGTCAGCTATGAGCAAAAAAAATCCTTAAGATACGGTGAAAACCCACATCAAGAAGGAGTTTTCTACGGCGATTTGGATGCCTATTTTGATCAATTGGGAGGTAAGGAGATTTCTTATAATAATTTAATAGATATTGAAGCTGCGGTCCAAATCATTGCTGAATTTTATGAAGAACTAGCGTTTGGTATTTTAAAGCATAACAATACTTGTGGCTTTGCTGTAGACTCAAATGTGAAAGCAGCATATCTTAAGGCGTATCAAGCGGACAGTACTTCGGCCTTTGGGGGAATTTTAGTCTGTAATAAAGAAATAGACCTGTCCGCGGCCAAAGAAATTCATAAACTATTTTTTGAAATCATTATTGCACCTTCCTATGCCAAAGAGGCCTTGAAATTGCTGCAACAAAAAACAAACAGGATTATCCTTGTTCAGAAAAAAAGTTTTGAGGGTAAAGAGCAATTCAAATCTTTGTTAAATGGTATCGTTATTCAGGACTATAACGATGCAACGGATCAGTTAAGTGATTTGAAGCGTGTAACTCAAAGGGAGCCTTCGCAAGCAGAAATTGACAACTTACTTTTTGCATCAAAGTTGTGCAAGCATTCCAAATCAAATACGATTGTGCTGACTAATAATCAACAGTTATTGGCCAGCGGTGTAGGGCAGACCTCTCGAGTAGATGCCTTAGAGCAGGCGATTGTAAAGGCAAAGAAGTTTGGATTTGATTTACATGGAGCCGTGATGGCCTCTGATGCCTTTTTTCCATTTCCAGACTGCGTAGAAATAGCTGGAGTTGCAGGTATTACCGCCATAATTCAACCGGGAGGATCTGTAAAAGATCAGTTATCCATTGATATGTGTGATCAGAAAAATTTAGCTATGGTCTTTAGTGGATGTCGTCATTTTAAACATTAGATCTAGATTTAAAAAGATTGATTATATTGTAAACAAATAAATAATTGGAGTAATAATATGGGCATTTTTGACTTTTTTTCTAGTGATATAGCCATTGATTTGGGAACGGCTAATACTTTAATTATCCACAAAGATAAGGTAGTGGTAGATGAACCCTCCATTATTGCCATTGACATGGAGACTACTAAAGTATTGGCTATTGGCCGTGAAGCGATGCAGATGCATGAAAAAACCCATCATAACATAAAGACCATAAGGCCTTTGAAAGATGGTGTTATTGCAGATTTTCATGCTGCGGAGCACATGATTCGCGGAATGATCAAGATGATGGATAAAGATAAAAGAAGCTGGTTCCCCTCCTCCCATAGAATGGTCATTTGTATTCCTTCTGGTATCACAGAGGTAGAAAAAAGAGCAGTTCGAGATTCTGCAGAACACGCGGGGGCAAAGGAAGTTTATATGATTCATGAACCCATTGCTGCCGCCATTGGAATTGGCATTAACATAAGTCAACCCAACGGATCAATGATTGTTGATATCGGTGGTGGGACTACAGAAATTGCGGTCATTGCACTTTCAGGAATCGTGGCTGACCAATCAATACGCGTGGCTGGAGATTCTTTTACCAAAGATATCTTAGACTACATGCGAAGACAGCATAATTTGTTAATTGGTGAGCGTACTGCAGAGCGAGTGAAAATCGAGATAGGTTCTGCCTTAACGGAGTTAGATGATGGGCCGGAAGATTTTGAGGTCAGAGGGAGGGATCTGATGACAGGAATTCCTAAAGTAATAAAAATATCTTATCCAGAGATAGCTTTTGCTATCGATAAGTCAGTCTCTAAAATTGAAGAGGCCGTATTAAAAGCGCTTGAAATATCTCCGCCAGAACTTTCTGCGGATATATATGAAAACGGAATTTATTTAACAGGAGGGGGTGCGATGCTGCGTGGTTTAGATAAGCGACTTTCACTCAAAACTAAATTACGTATTCATATTGCTGAAGATCCACTGAGGGCAGTAGTTAGGGGAACGGGTTTAGCCCTCAAAGAGCTCGAAAATTATAAACCTGTATTGATGACTTAAATGCAGCAATTATTTGCCTTTTTATTTCGTAGTCGGGTTTTAGGATTTTTTCTTTTTTTGGAGTTAATCTCATTTTGGCTCATTTTTTCATATAATAACCTTTACAATTCATATCTATTTAATACCTCTAATATATTTGCGGGTTCCGTCCTTGAAACGAATCATAATATTGATCAGTACTTTCAATTGGATGAAATTAATGAGAAACTTCTTGCCGAAAATGCATTATTGAGAGAAGAATTAGCAAAAAAAAACTTAGGGATGATGGGCTACGATACAATCAAAGGGAATGCCCATGTGATTCCAGCGCGCGTAATAAATAATGAGTTTCGAAAACCGGAAAATTACCTGACCCTAGACAAGGGATCCTTATCTCAAATTGAACCCGGTATGGCAGTTATTTCAAGAGAGGGAGCGGTGGGGATCATTAAGTCGGTCAGCAGTCATTTTTCTACGGTTGCTTCCATTTTGAACAGAAAATTAATGACGTCCAGTCAGCTCAATAAGACAAATACTTTGTGTACGGTCCAATGGAACTTAGAGAGTCCTTTGGTGGCAGACGTAAAATATATTCCTCGCCATATCAATATAGGCATTGGAGATACGGTAAGTACCTCAGGTTACAATGCAGTTTTTCCTGCAGAAATTATGTTAGGCACTATTGTTTCCTATCAATTACCCGATGAGTCTCCTTTTTATGTTGCTAAGATTAAATTATCTTCAGATTTATCATCGATAGATGCTGTTTATGTGATAAGAAATCCATTAAAAGGGGAGTTGGATAGTCTGCAAACTGTTTTATGAATAGAGTCAGTTGGAAATTGTTAACGTTTTATTTTGTGGGATATGTCATCTTGCAAATACCATTACTGCATAAATTTGTATTGTTCAACGTAGCTTTTAGTTTTTTCTACTTGGGATTTTTAGTCTTTTTCCCTTTGGGACAAAATCCTATATTAAGGTTGATAATAGGGTTTTTAACAGGTTTATATATTGATCTTTTTTCCAATACGCCCGGTCTTCATGCAAGTGTATGCACTTTCATCATGCTTTTTAGAGATACTTGGTTAATGGCTATTTTAGAAAATCAAAAAGGAATTTTAGATATAAATATTTATATCCTAAAAATGAGAGGGGTATGGCTTTACGTTTTGCCTCTTATTTTCCTTCATCACCTTATGATATTTTGGATTAATTATGGCAGTTGGATGGGTTTATTTATGACATTTGACCAAATTTCGTCAAGTACTATTTTTTCTCTTCTGAGCATTTTACTCATTAATTTGGTTATTTCTAAAAAGCCAATTCGGATATGAAAAGTCGGATTTTAGGTATAAAATTTTTTGTGATTATTACCATTTCTGTACTGTCCATCAGATTATTTAGTATTCAAATTATGGATACAGATTATCAAGAAATTGCCAATCGTAATGTAATTCAAAAAGGCATTGAATACCCCTACAGAGGTCTTATATTTGACAGACATGGGAAGCTTTTGTTGTATAATGATCCTGTTTTTGATTTAATGATCACGCCTAAAAATGTAGATTTATCAGATTCATTGTTAATTAAAAAATTACTGTTCATTACGCAAAGGGAGTTTGACCAGGCCTACCTAAAGGCAACATCTTTCTCTAGACATTTGCCCTCTATCTTTTATAAACAGCTGTCCAATGAAAAATTTGCAGCATTCCAAGATATAATGAGAGATTTGGAAGGATTTAATATCAACTCACGAACTACACGGGGTTACGCTGAAATAGGATTGGCAAATATATTAGGTTACGTGGGGGAGGTGACTCAAAATCAGTTAAATATGGATACCACGGGCTATTATAAGTCTGGCGATAATATAGGGATCACGGGGATTGAAAAAACTTATGAAAGATCAATAAGAGGATTGAGAGGGGTTAAATACCGTAATGTAGATGTACAAGGGATCAATATGGGTTCCTTCGAGAATGGAGCTTATGATACTTTGCCTCAACCAGGACAGAATCTGGTACTGACTATAGAGGGAGCACTTCAGAAATATGCAGAGAGACTTATGGAGGGAAAAATAGGGAGTCTGGTTGCCATAGATCCTTCGTCTGGCGAAATACTCGCCTTGGTTTCAGCTCCGTCTTATGATCCATCATTGTTTTCAGGTAGGGCATTTTCTCAGAATTTCGCAAAGATTCAAAAGGACTCACTTAAACCTTTATTTAATCGCCCCTTACAAGCCATGTATCCACCGGGATCCATGTTTAAGACCATTCAAGCTTTGGTTGCATTAGAGCAAGATCAAGTGAAGGCCGATGAAATTATTACTGTAAATGGTCAACTTATTGGCGATCATGCGCCACCAGGGAGATACGATATGGAGCGTGCGATTACTAAATCTTCAAATAATTATTTTTTTAAAGTCTTTCGCCGTGTCATTCAGCAAGGAAAAGATCCGAGTCCTTTTATTGACAGTAGAATTGGTTATAACAAGTGGCGGGATTATGTGTTGCAGTTCGGTTTTGGTAAAATGTTGGATATAGATCTTCCCAATGAAGAGGCAGGTTTTGTTCCAAGTTTAGAATCTTATGATAAAATTTATGGGGAAAACAGGTGGAAGTTTTCTAATATTTATTCTTTGAGTATCGGTCAAGGAGAGCTTTTGGTGACTCCCCTTCAAATGGCTAATCTGGGCGTAATATTGGCCAATAGAGGGTATTATTTTACCCCACATTTGGTCAGAAAAGTGGGTACCGAAAATTTAGATTTTAGTCAAAAGAAGTCCATAGCAATAGATTCTGAACATTTTGAGAGCGTGTTGAATGGGATGCAGGCATTGGTATCTGTACCTGGATCAAGGGCATATATTCCTGATTTGATTTTTTGTGGTAAAACCAGTACTGTTGAAAATCCGCAGGGTTTGGATCATTCGGGATTCATGGGCTTTGCTCCTAGGGATAATCCAAAAATAGCCATTTCGGTCTATGTAGAAAATGCGGGTTGGGGAGCACGTGCGGCATTGTCAACAGCTAGTTTGGTTATTGAAAAGTATTTAAACGGGTCAGTTAAAAAGAAATGGCTTGAGAACTATGTTTTAAAAGGGGATTTTCAAGATGCGAAGCCAGAATAGATACCAAATAGATACCTTATCCGTGGTTTATTTTTTATCACTTGTCATGCTAGGGTGGATTAATATATATGCTGCGGACTATGATATGGATGGGACTACCTCATTTTTTGATTTAAATCAAAGTTCAACAAGGCAACTTCTTTGGATTGGGGCTTCTTTCTTTTTGATTGTAGTCATTTTTATTTTGGATTATCGGTTTTACGATTCATTTGGTTATATAATTTGGGGTGTATCCGTTTTTTTTCTTTTGGCCGTATTATTTTTCGGCAAAGAAGTTGCAGGTTCAACCTCTTGGTTTGAGATTGGATTCATAAAAATCCAACCATCTGAGTTTGCTAAAATTGCTACGGCTATCGGATTGGCAAAACACCTTAGTTCACAGAATGTTGGATTATTTGGTAAGTATAAGTTAGTTATTTCTGTATTTTTATTTTTAATTCCGATGGGACTCATTATTATGCAAGGTGACTTGGGAACCGCGATGGTGTTTGGAAGTTTGATCCTGGTCTTATATAGAGAAGGCCTTTCCGCAAAGCTATTGTTTTTCTCTTTCTATGTAGTTCTATTGTTCTTATTAACTCTTTTGATAGATCAATGGATACTACTTTTTTTGGTACTTGCCTTTTTTTTGTTAGGCTTAGGTTTATTCATAAAGAATAGAAAAGCCCTCATTTTTATATTTGGTTTATCTATATTCAGTTGTGGATTAATTAAGAGTGTTGATTTTGTATTGAATCAAGTACTTAAGGAGCATCAGCAACTGAGGGTCATGTCCCTGATCAATCCAAATGCAGACCCGCTCGGTATCGGATGGAATGTGATGCAATCTAAAATAGCCATTGGTTCGGGCGGTTTTAGGGGTAAAGGTTTTTTGAAAGGGACGCAAACTAAATTTGATTTTGTGCCTGCCCAAACTACGGATTTCATTTTTTGTACCGTAGGAGAAGAACATGGGTGGTTAGGAGCGACTTTAATTATGATATTGTTTGGGGCTTTCTTTTTGCGGCTATTGACCATAGCGGAACGCCAAAAATCGAGTTTTGTAAGAATTTATGGTTACTCAGTGGTATCTATAATGTTTTTTCATTTCGCTATAAATATAGCCATGACCATTGGTTTATTTCCGGTTATAGGGATACCGCTTCCTTTTTTCAGTTATGGTGGATCGAGTCTTTGGACTTTTACCATGCTACTCTTTATTCTCCTTAAGCTGGACAGTCAAAGAATGGAACAACTAGAGCATTGATTAGCGAAATTTTCTGAAGATAATTTTTAATAGTTCCTTTACAATTTTAGCATTCATATCCCATTGATATTCCTTAGCATCATTTCGGATTAAATACTCCACAGCGGCATCAAAATTTTCTAAGTGCTCAATTTTTGTGATGGTAGCTATAAATTTCTCCTCACTGTCGCCAAATAATTCTTTCACAAACATGTACTGATGATTGATTGAAATATTAGATAAAATACTGGTAATCCGTTCTTCCTGATGGGTGTCTGCTATCGTTTTGGTTTCAGATTGGAATTGCTCATTGATAGTTCCAAAGTCTAACTTTGATAATTCAGGTTCTTTCTTGTAGCCCAAGTCACCGTTGAGGTCTTCTAGTGCGATTGAAGCATCTTTCTTATTTTTATAAACTTCAACGATGGGATCTTCTAATGGGAAATCATCAAGTTCATCTTGTTTTCTAGCGTCTGGATCAATTTCATCTAAAGTTTGAAATTGATCCATTGAGACATCCTTATCAGTTTCCAAAGAAAAGTCACTTGTTGATCTTTCTAATTCATCATTTTCAAAATCAACGTTTTTTGTTGCGTCCTGCTCACGGATTGATAAAGTGTCTTCACTAGATGAAGAGGTTTCTGACGGATCTATCTTTTCAACAGAGTCCTCGGAAGGGGCATCATCTATTTGCGCTTTGGCGGCTTCAGAGAGGGCTTCCTTGTCATCTGGCCGATCTGAGGTAGATTGATTACTACTTGTTGAATGTGCTACTAGATCTTCATTTTCTGGGCTCGGCGGGTTTTCTTTCATCTTTGCCTTGGGATCATCTTGCACTTTTGAGGCCATTTCTACCTCATGAGGGCTCGCTGATTCGGCTTCAGGAGCACTTTTTTCAATATCTACTTCTGATGGTGGATCACTATCTTTTGGGTCTGAGTGGTCTTCAGCGCTGTCCATTTGATGGATGGTTTCTTGTATTTTATCTTCAACATCGTCATGCCCGCCAGAAAGCTCTCTGATGATTAAATTTCGTTTATTATTTTTTTTAATGGATGTACTAATCTCGAATAATTCTTGTTTTTCTATAATGAGAATTTCGGATAGCTGCTCAATAAGTGGATACTTATCCAGCGTTTCTTTCTCAAAAAAAGTAACGGCGTACTTTTTTAGGTTTTTGAGATCATGAATGTTAAAGTTATTTAGAAACTCTAATATTAAGGATTTATTAAACACTAAGTATTTTGCAAACTGTGGGACCAATTTTTTAGTTTTGAGTAATTCTGGTCTTTTTTTGATTTCATTATCTAAGTAGGTTGCAGGATCGAAATTGAGAATAATAAGATCTTCGACTGCTTTTTCGATGATAGGTTTGAGATTCTCAGCATTGATAAAAATATTTTGGGAAAGAATATTCATGAACTTCGAAATCATTACTTTCACTTCTGTTGCATGATAATCAAAATAAGGGCTTTCAATCCTTTTCATCTCCTCTTGCCAGCGTTCGAAGAGAGACTTAATGATGAATAGATTTAACTGTTTGATAGGTGAGATATATAGAATTTCTTTACCTGTGAGCTTTTCTTTTTCATTGAATGCCTGCGCAATCAGTTGCTCCGAAAAAACAGTTTTATATCGACTGATAAAGGATGAGTTTAATTTTTCTTGTATCATAAGTGCATCAAAAAATGCTAGGTCTAATAATTCTAGTGCGAGGTAAAGCTATTGATTAGGAGGATAAAAATGAAAGCCTAAAGATTATTTTATAGTATAAAATGAATTTCTTAATAAGATAATTAAAATGATAGTATGCCAATCTTCAAAATTTTTAACAGTTCCTGATATTTTAAAATTATTTTTACGTGGTATCTTTAAATCAGTTTTAAAGATTAAGATTATGGAATGCATTAGGCATGAAATATATTTAAGGTAAGTCATTGTTAAAAAGAGCTAAATTATTTTATGATGGGGCAAATTGAAGTGATATGTGGGCCCATGTTTGCAGATAAAACGGAAGTCCTTATTGGAAGATTAACCGAGGCTTCAAAGGGGGGGCCGTGTCCAAATTATCAAACCACATTTAGATAATCGGTATGCTGAAAAGGGGATTATGTCACACAATTCAAAGAGCTTGCCCGCTTTGCCTGTGCGCAAGGCAAAGGACAGACTGAGCAAAATTAACTATTGTGATGTTGTGGGTATTTATAAGGTTCAGTTTTTTGATGATGGGCTTATCAATGGGATCAATATTTTGGCCAATAAGCGCGCAATCCTCTCAGGCTTAGATATGGATTATCTTGGCAAACCTTTTGATTTAGTTGCCCGTCTCATGAGTATAGCCGAATATGTTACTAAATTACAGGGGATATGTACGCAATGCGGAGCTGGCGCTTTTTTTTCACCTAGATTGTCGAAGTCCAAATGGAAAATATTACTTGGAGAGCGAAAAGAGTATGAAGTATTGTGCAGAGCATGTTTTTATGATTAGAAAGAGCATTTGTTTCGTTCTTGTTGTAATGGTATTTTATCAAACCTCCTTGCCGGCACAGCAGATGGCTGTAGGATCTTGGGAGAGTCATTTTAGTTATGCTGAAGGACGCCATCTTACCCTTGGGAATGGTACTGTGTTTTGTGCTGCTTCTCATGGGCTTTTCAGTGTGAAGGAGAATATTGTGGAAGTCATGGATAAAAATAGGGGGCTTTCCGGTGTCAGTATTTCAGCGCTAAATTTTTTCGAAGAGGCACAGTTATTAGTGATTGGTTATGAAGAGGGCATCATTGATCTGGTTTATACGGATCACATAGTTTCGATTCAAACGATAAGGAATATCGAAATGATTACTTCAAAAGCGATCAATGATTTTGTGAGTCAGGGGGATTATATTTATCTGGCAACAGATATGGGCATCGCCTTACTTGATTTGACTACTGAAGAGATCAGTGATTTTTATAGTGAAATTGGTCCTGATGGAGGGGTGGCGTCTGTTCAGGATTTATATATACATAATGATAGTTTGTTTGCTATCTCAAACGAAGGCATTTTGGTGGCAGATTTAAATTCAAACCTTTTTGATTTTAATAATTGGGGTTTTTACTCAGAAACATCGATTCTTAAACCCAAGACTATATTTGATCTTTCGGATGGTCTAGCTGTTTTAAATGAAGATTATTTGTTTATAAAATCTAATGAGGTTTGGGATACCTTGTTGCACCTGCCAGAAGTAATGAATCAAGTGATTTCCACGAATCAAAACACCTATTTTTTATCAGATCAAGGGGTTTATGAAATGGTAGAGAGAGCCGTTGTGCCCTTAATACAAGAGCGTTTTAGTTCGGGTCATGACCTCATAGTGAATGGAGAAGAATTTTGGATTGCTGATGGAGATTTGGGTTTGATTCATATCACTAAAGATATGGATGAACAGGTGAGGCCCAATGGTCCTCTATACGATAACATATCAGGAATGGATATCATTGGAGACAATTTATTTGTCTTTCATGCCCCTGATCCAGATATATCATTGTCTGAAACTATCGAGGGTTATTCCATATTTAGTAGAGATCAATGGGAAGTACACGAGATTGAGGGCTTCAATAATATTTCAGGGGCAGTAGAGTTTAGGGGTCAGTTGTTTTTATCCTCCCATGGAAAGGGCCTGTATGATTATGCGGGTGGAAAATTACTTAACGATCCAGAATTAAAAAATGCTTTGATTACCGACATGTGGTCTACGGATGATTTTTTATGGTTTACTAATTATATGAGTCAGGTACCTTTAGGCAGCTTTGATGGAGAAAGCCTTTCTTTTTTATCTAGCGATCAATTGGGGACTACTATTCCGTTGTCCTTAAATGGTTCATCTGAAAATGTATTATGGATTAAAAATAGTTCCATTGAGGGTTATGGAGTTATAGTTTTTGATTCTTCAAAAAATTTAATTTGGGGGTTGGGGCCTTCATCGAATACTCCTTCAACTACTGTCAATGATATTGAAGTGAATCGAGATGATGAGCTTTGGATAGCTACGAAAGGGGGCCCGGCTTATTTTATAGATGCCTCTTTCATTTCCGAAGAAGCGCAAGCTTATGTACCTTATTTTGAGAATGAGGTCCTATTTGAAGATGAAAATGTTACTGCGGTGGCATTTGATGGTGGAGATCGATTGTGGTTGGGTAGCGAACGAGGTTTATGGGCCTTTAGCAAAACACTTCAGACGCAGATGCATCATTTTACAAGTGGAAATTCATTTTTACCTTCAAATACGATTTTGGAATTAGCTTATGATGGTCAATCAGGAGTTCTCTTCGTGTTAACGGAAGAGGGCTTAGTCTCTTACCAAACCAATTCATCGGCATCTCTATCATCAAACAGTCAGGTTACCATCTATCCCAATCCCATTACGGCTAGTTATGACGGAGATCTGATTATTTCTGGGATCGTCGGGGATGCTTTGATAAAGTTTGCTACGATTGAGGGGACAATTTTATATGAGACCCAAGCCAATGGAAGTACGGCCTCTTGGGATTTGATAAAGTTTAATGGGGAGCGGTTATTAAATGGAATATATTTAGTCTTTGTTACAGACTTAAATGGGTTGGAAAAATGGATTGGAAAATTTGCTATTGTGAGATGATCATCAAAACAGAGGGTATCGTGATCAATTATATTAAGTACAAGGAGTCATCTATCATCATCAAAATATTGACCCAAGAGTATGGGTTGCAATCCTTCATATTTAATGGAGTCCGAAGTGTAAGATCAAAAAAGAGCATAGGTTTTTTTCAGTCTTTAAATGTACTAGAATTGGTGGCTTATAAATCTCCTCAAGCAGACCTTTATCGGCTCAATGAGGTTAAAATTCTTCATATGACCCCTTCTTTTCAGATTAATTTAAAAAAAAGTGCCATGGTGATGTTTTGTACCGAACTTCTGAGCAAAACCTTATTTCATGAACGAAGTGAGAATCTGGACCTGTATCAGTTCTTAAAGAATGAAATTATTATTTTTGATGGATTAAAAGAGGGCTTTGAGTCTTTTCATGTTTATTTCTCAATAAAATATGCCAGATATTTAGGTTTTTTTATTCAATCAGTTGAGCGTTTACTCCCCTTTAAGGAGAATTTAAGTTCACCACTTTATATATATTTAAATAATATTATTCGATCGGAACGCTACATCAGAGAGCCTACTTCGGGAATGTTAAGAAGTACGGCATTAAAACACATTATTAATTACTATAGTCTTCATGTGGAAAATTTTGGTGAGATTAAGTCAGTGAAGGTTTTGTCTCAAGTTTTCAAGTGAAAGTCCCAATCTAATTATTAAAATAACAGCAATTAATTGACTATTCGACGGGTACGATATATCATTTTTTTACGTGATGTTTTAATACTATCGGGATCAGCATTTGGGGGACCTCAAGCTCATATTGCTATGTTTTTGGATATGCTGGTTAAAAAGCGGGCTTATTTATCAGAAACGGATTTGATTGAGCTTTTTGCCTTGTGTCAAATTTTACCTGGCCCTACTTCTACACAAACAATAACGGCGTTGGGTTATAAGATTGGGGGATCCAAATTGGCTTATTTAACACTTTTGGTTTGGGCATTGCCGGCAGTGTTATTGATGATGGCGGCGGCGCTAACCGTTGATGTTTTTAATGATCAAAATATATCTTTAGAATTTCTGAGATATGTTCAGCCTATGGCGGTGGGGATTGTTGCTTATTCGGCCTATCGAATTTCAAGTAGTGTGGTTTCGAGTACCGAAGGTTATATCTTGATGGCTTTTGCGACAGTTTGTTCCTTTTATTTACGCTCGCCGTATGCGTTTCCAGTCTTATTATTGTTAGGAGGTTTTATAACAGCTTTTAAATACAAACAGCAACCTGAGTCTGAAAAGTTACCATTGAATATTAATTGGGCTCATTTTATTACATGGACTGCGGTCTTATCAGTAGCGGGAATATTTGGCACATTTTTTAATTTCCTTCCTGTTAAAATTTTCGAAAACTTTTACCGTAATGGGTCTTTAATTTTTGGTGGAGGTCAAGTCCTCATTCCTTTGCTCTTTACGGAATTAGTGGAATTTAAAGAGTGGCTTACCTCCGAAGAGTTTATTTCTGGTTACGCCCTTGTTCAAGCAGTGCCTGGACCTACATTTTCTTTTGCCGCTTATTTGGGTGCCTTGATTATGTCTGATTGGGGTACGGGAGGACAAATTCTAGGAGGCCTACTTGCAGCAGCAGGTATTTTTTTGCCGGGTACTTTTCTGATTTTCTTTGTTTCAAAGTTTTGGGAAGATGTCAAAAGATATCGAATGATTAAAGCTTCGTTGGAGGGAATTAATGCGGTCAGTTCAGGTTTGGTAATCGCAGCGACTCTCTACTTGCTAGAACCCATTCCTATTTCAGGAATAAATTATTGGTTAATTTTTGGTACGTTTGGGATCTTATTCTTTACTAAAATCCCAGCGCCCTTTGTGATTTTAGCTGGATTGATTATGGGGTTTGTTATCAGTTAAAAAAGCTAATGATGTTTGACAATGATTGAGGTTAATCATCCATTTTTTCGTAATCAAATTCCTCCAAAAAGGATTGTGTTTGCTCTATGTTTTGAAAATTAAAAACTTTTGAATCTCCTTTATTGCTAAAAATTTCAATTTTTACGGTTTCCACTTCCTTATTATTTGCGAGCGGATTAGATATTAATCGGCCATTTTCAGAGATGCTATCATTAACCTTATAGGAAAGAGCAACCGTTTTTCTTTTAACTCGGCCGCAGTAAGAACAAGAAAATTCTTGACTAATACTGCCATCCCAAAATTCTGTTGCTTCCTCTACTACTTCTTCTTTTACCAGGCGCAAGGTTCGAAAACCGCAATTATCACATTCGTGTGCATTGAGATGGCCTTTGTATTTCTCTATATGTGTGTAGCCTGTTTCATTATCAATCCATACATCGTAATCTACAGAAAAAACATTTTCTTCAGCTTGCTGCCCTTCATCTAGATAAGCATCCTCTTCTTCCTCACTGAGCAATTTCATCTTATTCCCAGTGGTTGGATTGATTCTTGGGGTATACCTCAATTTTTCAAGTCGAGCACTAATTTTTCCGGGGTAGTAATAAGTAAATATTAGGTGCGCAACGTATCCATAAAGTGTTCCAAAGCAAATACCCATAAAAGCCCTGATTGCAAACCACGGCATAGGGGCTCTTTCGACAATTTCTTCTTGTAGAACGTTTACTAAACAGAAGATGGAACATGCAATCATAATTTGGGAAAATCGGAGCACTTTAACCTCATATTCGCTGGCAGTTTCGTGTTTCGCCTTCATCGATTTTTTGCTACTATATACGAGCCAATAAATCAATACTGATAAAATGGAAATAACCAAAAATGCGATGATTAGCCATTGCATGGTTACTGCCCAAAGGTCTAAGAAGGTTAGTTCACTGTCTTGGAATTTCATTGTTTTATTTTTAGAGTTAGGTAAAATTAATATAAATTCAGTGAAAAACAGATGTCAAGATTAAAGAAATGCTGAATTTTACTTAAAATGAAACCAAACAGATCTTTCTACAAGGAGTGAACAACCTTAAAACGGGCATAGATTGGGGGCTATTAAATTGTTTTTAGGACAAAAATCACAGATTATCCTCAATAGGGAATAAGTGGATCAGATTGATCAAATAAGGTCTTAGCATGAATGAAAATTTCATCCCCAATGTTATAAATAGGATAAAAACCTTCACTTTTCCAAATTCGACGTCCAATGTAAGCCTTTATTAAAAGTTGCATTCGATCTTTTGAAAGTTCAAATTGAGAGGGATTAAAGACGACACCGTTCTTATCGGCTTGCAATTGGATTTCTCTCAACTGCTGTGTGCTTATTTGATAATCAGAAATAAATTTTTGTAATCCCAATTCTTTTAAATATTTTTCATTGGCCGTAGCATAGGACAAGGCATATTCGGCGAGGGTGTTTGACGTAAATAATGCATTCAAATAGGCACTATTATGACTGGTATCGTAGGGCACAAAATAATCTGGGACGATGCCCCCGCCTCCATAAACCGTTCTACCGTTTTCGGTTTTATAAATCAAGGTATCATTGATTTGCATACTGTCCTTAACGAACATCTCACCATTGGTAAACCGTTCAAAATATTCTTCACGGTATTCGGTTGGCGTATTTTCATAAGGTTTTTGAATGCACCTACCGCTGGGGGTATAATACCTTGAGATGGTTAATCTTAATTGACTGCCATCTCCAAGATCAATAGGCATTTGAACCAGCCCTTTACCAAAAGTTCGACGCCCTACAATGAGGGCTCTGTCATGGTCCTGTAATGCACCAGCAACAATCTCTGAGGCGGATGCTGAGCCTTCATCAACGAGCACAATTAATGCACCTTTTTTAAAGGTTCCACGAGGAGTTGATCGGTGAGTATTATTAAACCGATTTTGTTTCCCTTTGGTATAAACGATCATTTTATTTTCTTCTAGAAATTCATCTACCATTGAGATTGCTCGGTCCATGTAGCCTCCAGGATTGCCTGTAAGATCTAAGATAAGTTTGGACATATTCATTTGGTTCAAGGCCTCAAGGGCTACTTTGAATTCTTTAAACGTGGTAGCTGAAAATCTACTTATTTTAATATAACCTATCTCATCATCCACCATATAATGAGCATCTACTGAATATTGTGGAATAACGTCTCTTTCAATATTAAATTTGAGCAGTTCTTTTTGTCCATGACGTTGGATATAAACAGCTACGCTAGATCCTTTGGGCCCCCTTAATTTTTTGACCACATCACTATTTTTCATCCCAACGCCAGCAACAATATCTTCATTCACACGGATGATTTTATCACCTGATTTTATGCCTAATTTTTCCGAAGGGCCACCACTTAGCGGGGATATTACGTTTATGGTATCATGAAAAATATTAAATTCAATACCTATGCCGTCAAAATTACCTTGGAGTTGCGCGTTCATGTAAGCACTATTCTCGGCATTGATATAAGATGAATGAGGATCTAATTTGGCAAGCATCTCCTCAATGACTGTTTCTACCATTTCATCTTCCGAAACTTCATCCACATAGTCCTCGTCAATATAAGATATAATTTTTTTTAATTTGTTGAAATTTTTGTTAAAAAATGTTTTTTCAGCATCTAATGGGGTTATTTGGGCACCAATAAGCACACCTAGGCTGATCGATAGACTTATGTAAAGGAGTAATTTGTTGGTTTGACTAGCTTGCGGATTTTGCATAATATACTCTTCATTTAAAAATGTAAAGATCGGACAAAATAAAATATGAGAGGCAGGCTTTTGAAATTTGATTTTTTTGGTGTGGATAATTTTCGAATTTTTATATTTGTAATACCATGCAAATGATAGACAAAACTATTTCAATGCTCCTAGTAGAAAACCAAACTCATGGGAGGATTCTGCACAGTTTGGGTGTCGATTTCGAAGTACATTATGATCGATCTTTAGCGGAGGTTTGTGAAGTTTTCAAGTGGAACCAAAAAGCGATTTTAAAAGCTTTTGAATTAGAAAATATCAATACAAAACTAACTTATGAAGTACTCAAAAAACGTTCTTTAGGGGAGCTTATTGCCTATTTAAAACAATCACATGTTACTTTCATCAAGGAATGTTTACCCTATATTGGTGCTTTAATTGATAAGTTAAAAGGTCCAGCACCACTGATTACAGATCTGAAATTAGTATTTCCACTTTTTTTTGAAGATTTCGTTACCCATATCCATGATGAGGAAGATGCATTATTTGATTACATTAAGATTTTAGTGGGAATTAAACAGGGTAAAGTGATCAATCCCTTAAAAAAATTATTTCGGCTCAAGGAGATTAATTTAGCCACCATCGCTTTTGATCATAAAGATGAAGATGAAATGAAAAGTATGAGGGCGTTGGTAGCGGAACTCCCGGAGACAGAATTTATCATGAGTCTTGTCAAGAAAGAATTTCAGGCATTTGATCAGCTTTTAAGGTTTCATGCCGAAATTGAGGATCAACTTCTGTTTCCAAAGGCGATCGCAATGGAAAAACAAATTTGGGCTGAGATTATGCAGCAATCAGTTGATAACTAATGGGACGCATTTTAGCGATAGATTATGGTTCGAAGCGTAGTGGCATAGCCACCACGGACCCTTTGGGGATCATAGCTACGCCACTCGAAGCGTTATTAACCCATCATATTTTCGATTTTTTAACTCAATATTTTGAAAAAGAAGAGGTAGAAAAGGTGGTGGTTGGCTGGCCACAAAGGCGAGATGGATCTGATACCAACAATACTCCACTGGTGCGGGCTTTTTTAAATAGATTTAAGAAATTATTTCCTGAGATGCCTGTGGCTTTGCAGGATGAGTGGAATACTTCAAACTTGGCCATGACGGCGCTTATTGAGAGTGGAATTAAGAAAAAAGGGAGACGAGATAAGCTTGCCATCGATCAAGTCAGTGCTGTATTAATTTTACAATCTTATATGGAATCGAAAAAATGATATATCCTATTACGCTTTATGGCGATCCTATTTTAAGAAAACCTGCAAAAAAGGTTGCTTCAGATCAAGAGGACGTGTCGGTGCTTGTTGCAGATATGTTTGAAACCATGTCTCATGCCAGTGGGGTAGGGTTGGCAGCCCCTCAAATCGGGAAGCCTCTGAGAATATTTGTGATGGACAGTACTCCGATGAAAGCATCAGAAGAGCTAAGTGAGCCAGGTTTGAGGCAAGTATTTATTAACCCGGAAATTATTGAGGAGTATGGCGAAAAATGGCCATTTGAAGAAGGGTGTTTGAGTATTCCGGGTATCAGGGAAGATGTTATGCGGGCGTTCCATGTAAAAATCGCTTTTTTTGATGAGCACTGGAAACAACATACCCGTGAATTTGATGGAGTAGATGCTCGTATTATTCAGCATGAGTACGATCATATCGAGGGCATACTATTTACAGACCATATCTCAGCTTTTAAGAGAAGATTACTTAAAGGTAAATTGACGAATATCAGTAAGGGAAAAGTAGACGCGGAATATAAGGTCAAAGTACCTCATCGAAAATGACGGATTTAAAAATAAGCCTCATTCAATCTGATTTATATTGGGAAAATATTGAGGCCAACCTGGCTCATTTTGAAGAAAAAATATTGGCTATCTCGGAGGAAACTGATCTGATTGTTTTACCTGAGATGTTTTCTACCGGATTTACAATGAATGTAAAGCAGTTATCAGAGCCTCCACATTTCAGAACTTTTCGATGGATGGTGCATATGGCGAATCAAAAGAAGGTGGTCATCATGGGATCTTACATTGTCAAAGAAAAGAATAGTTATTTTAATCGCTTGTTTGCGGTTTACCCAGAGGGTAAGTATCGCTACTATGACAAAAAGCATTTATTTACTTTAGGAAAGGAGCAAGATTTTTTTGAGCCTGGAAAGGAGAAGACGATGATCATTATAAATGGGTGGAAGATCTGTCCGCTAATTTGTTATGACCTCAGATTTCCAGTTTGGTCGAGATTAAGCCCTAATGGCCTTGATTTATATGAATATGATGTTTTAATTTATATTGCCAGTTGGCCAAAAATGAGGATTAATGCTTGGGATACTTTATTGAGTGCACGGGCGATAGAGAATCAAAGTTATTGCGTTGGGGTTAATCGGCTAGGGATTGATGGCAACGATCTGGAATATCCTGGACATTCGTGCGTATATGATTTCTTAGGAGATCGAAGGGTAGATCTCGGAACGTCAGTCACCACTTCGACTGCCGTATTGAGTGAGGAGGGCTTGAATAATTTTAGGAGTAAGTTTCCTTTTCAAAAAGAGGCTGATTTCTTTAATTTTCTTTAAGCAGTAGGTTTATTTTTTGAATGAAAGGGTCGTATGCTTCAAAAAAAGTAATAGGAATTTTTTGCTTTAATTTTTCCAACAATATACAGGTATTTAAACTGATCAGGGTGTGCTCTTTAGTATTTCTTAAGACTTGATTCAAGATTTTACTCAATCCATTGATACGATGCTCCGATTCAAAAGTTAAAATGATCAAGCAATCAGGATTTTCAGCTATGAACTGGGAGGCCCATTCAAAAAATGAAGCATCAGAGAAGGCGTCTAAATGAAAGTAGTCCGGAGTATTTGTTAATTTTGAGAGCGCTTGAATGATAGGACTGTGATAACTTCCCATAGGAAGCTCATCGGTTGATTCATAAATCAATACTGATCTCATCATAATAATTGTTTAGTGCAATTTATATTTGATCCATGGAAAAATTCATAGAATATCTGTATTCTAAATTTTTATTATGTAGCAGCGTATCTATTGACAGTCGCACAGTAGCCAAAGGCGCGCTTTTTTTTGGGCTTAATGGTCCAAATTTTGAAGGGAGTAAATATGCTGCAGCTGCCTTAGAGAAAGGAGCATCTTTTGCGGTTATAGATGATCCTAATGAGGGAAATGATCCAAAAATTATTTATTGTGAAGACCCATTAAAAGGGCTACAAGATCTCGCGAAGTTTCACCGTGCATTTTACAAAAAGCCCTTAATTGCTTTGACTGGTTCTAATGGAAAAACCACGACCAAGGAGTTAATGTTTCGAGTACTAAATAAAAAATACATTACTCATGCTACCGAGGGAAATTTAAACAATCACATTGGCGTACCGTTGACCCTGCTGGGAATTACCCCACAGACCCAAATGGTAATCATCGAGATGGGAGCCAATCACGTGGGTGAAATAAATAAATTATGTCAGATGGCTCAACCGACCCATGGCTTAATCACCAATATTGGATATGCCCACACAGCTACTTTTGGTGGGTTTGAAGGAGTTATCAGAGGGAAGAGTGAGTTGTTTCAATACCTGCAAGCCTCCCATGGATTGCCATTTATAAACATAGAAGATAAAGTACTGGCCAATATGACTAAAAGATTTAAAGAGAAGATAACGTATCCCAGTACAGATATGGTATTCGTTGCTGCTCAGCCCATGGTATCTTACGAAAGGGCTGAAGTGACCCATCAAACCCATCTTCTCGGCGCATACAACTACATGAATTTAGCCGCAGCCTATGCCGTAGGTACTTACTTTGAAGTTGAAGAGGAATCAATAATTGATACCGTAAATAACTACCAGTCGGATAATATGCGATCTCAATTATTATTAAAAGGAACGAATCAGATACTCCTTGATGCGTACAACGCAAATCCTGATTCCATGCGGGTAGCATTGAGAAGCTTAGAATCATTTGAGGGGGATAAAGTTGCGATTTTAGGGGATATGAATGAGTTAGAGGATAGTGAAGCGGCGCATTTTCAATTACTTCAAGAAGCAGATCAAATGGGATTAAGAATGATCATCACAGTAGGTCCCCAGATGGCCTTGATCAAGGGCCGTTTTCCAGAAGTTAAATGGTTCGGCACTGCCATAGAGGTCACTCATTTTGTCAGAGAGATGTCCTTCGAGCATACTGCCGTTTTAATAAAGGCATCAAGATCGATCGAATTGGAGCTGGTTGTCCCATCTTTTAACTAAACAATATGGAACAAGTTTTTCAATTTTTAAAGGAACTAAAGGAGCACAACAATCGTGAATGGATGCAGGACCATATAGACCTTTATCTTCAATGTAAGACGGAGGTTACTGAGCTGATCCTACAATTGATCAATGGAATTAGTCAGTTTGATTCGGGTATCGCGGGCTTACAGCCCAAAGATTGCCTATTTCGTATCAATCGAGATATTCGATTTAGTCACAATAAAGACCCTTACAAAACTAATTTTGGAGCTGCGATTACCAAGGGGGGAAGAAAAACAGGAAATCCTTCCTATTACCTACACATTGCTCCTGATAAATCATTTTTTGCGGGAGGCATGTACATGCCCAGTCCGGACAGGCTCAAAAAAATTAGGCAAGAGATTGATTACAATGCTTCGGCACTTAAGACAATCACATCGGAAGTCTCTTTTTTTAAAACCTTCGGAACCATTAGAGGCCAGGCTCTGAAGACCAGTCCAAAGGGCTATGCTTCAGATCATCCAGAGATTGCATTATTGAGATTAAAA
Organism: uncultured Flammeovirgaceae bacterium; assembly: GCA_913050055.1. Classification (GTDB taxonomy): domain Bacteria; phylum Bacteroidota; class Bacteroidia; order Cytophagales; family Cyclobacteriaceae; genus UBA4465. The sequence goes on from CAJXAT010000001.1 coordinate 73,100, forward strand.
TCCTTTTTGGTGAAAAAGAACCTAACCGACCATTCCTTTCATTCATCCCATCATTCGTCTCGATTGATTACTTTGGGTGAGATGATTCATCCCTTTAATAAGTATTTAGAGGTTGCTATCAGCTAGTATAAAATAAATTCATATTTGTTTGCAATGAATGATAACTCAGTTACTTTTACAAACCATTTTTAGGGCGCTTAGCTCAGTTGGTTCAGAGCACCTCGTTTACACCGAGGGGGTCGGGGGTTCGAATCCCTCAGCGCCCACCAAAGCGGAATCCATCTCATTTTGAGACAGCATTCCGCTTTTTTATTCTTACAAAACTCTGTGGGTCTTTTGGTTTTCTCAAATAATTAATTGTGTTTCAGGGGTTCGAACTCTATCATTTTCCTTTTTATAAGTTGCTCCCTTTGGAAATACAAATTTTTGAAGTTCATATTTTTGCTCATTCGACATATCTAAAAATGGAGATGATAGATTTTTCCACACTTTTATAACTTCTTCGGTAACCTTTTAAAGGTTCGAACTGCCGTTTTGCCCAAAGTCTATTTTTTGTTCAGTTTCAGTTAGATTATCATTAAATTTTTGAGCGAATTTTTGGTATAAATCTTGACCTATTTCGCCTATTGCAAATCTCTCTTCTAATTTCGATGGAAAAGAGAAGTTTGATCCAAGTTTGCCAACTGCACTTAAAATGGCGAAACTTTTTAAAATCTCGATTGAAAATTTATTCTTATCTGCTTAAAAATAAAATAGAATGCACCTTCCTAAGAAAAAGGCAATAAAACTTTCTGTATGACTCCGCTACTAAATAATAAAGTTATTTTGAAGTCGCTTTTTTGAGAGAAGAAGGGGCACGCCAAAAAGGATAAAAAAAGGTCTGGCCAAAAGTTTAATATCACTAAAATAGGAGATGCTAATTGTTTAAAAGGGGCATGATTAAAGATGCCCTTTGGGCCGGGATTGATAACAATGGAGAAAAAGATTTGATCCTTTCCACAATGTGGCAGCCTATAAAAGGTTGTTTCGCAAATGAGGGGTTGCGGGCTTCACCGGTGAGTATATCTGAGGATCAAGGATTGTGACAAACAGTCAAAGTACTGGATTATGATCAAGATGGAGACTTAGATTTATTGGTGGGGAATTTTAGACCAAATTTCAAGTTACAAGCTACGCATGAGGAACCTTTGAGGATGTATCTAAACGATTTTGATGATAATGGCCAGCAAGACCCTATTTTAACTTACAATAAAAAGGGCGTTGAATTCATTTTAGTATCGAAAAAAGATTTATCTAAACAACTTCTGGGGATAAAAAGAAATGTTTGGATTACTAGACGTACGCAGAAGCCCCTTTGAAGCCCCTGTTCAGTGAAGATCTATTGAATGGGGTTAAGTTTTAGTATCCAACGAGTTGAGATCTGGAATTTTCGAGAATAGTAAAGATCAATTGGCATTCAAGGCATTTGATCTGAAGGCCCAGGGAAGTATGATCAGAGATATGCTGCTAGTAGATATTAATAATGATGATAGGGTAGATTCACTCACCTTAGGTAATTTTTTTGGATCTTCGATAGATGAGGGACGCTATGGCGAATATTATGGGACGGTATTGTTAAATACCAGTGAAGGTTGGTAAATAGCCTCCTCGAAGCCAATGATTCTTTATTTAGAAGGGCAAGTGGTTCAAATAGAACCCATCATGATTGCTGAAGAGAGTGCATTCATAGTGACGAGAAACGATGATGTTTTAAGTATTGATAGTAATTAAAATTCGTTCAAAAAAACATTGATTAATACAAGGATATTTCAAGAATGCTTACAAGTAATAAGTTTCGTTGAATTTGGAGCAAAAAAGATAATAATAGCATAAATCATAATTTATTTTCCAAATGCAACCGATTTCGAAATTGCTACATTAATATTTATATTGAAATTATTTTTTTTATAATTCAAAAACAACATCATTTGTAATATGAACGTTCTAAAACAATGATTTTTTCGGGTTTGATACATTTGTTAGGATAAAATTTCTTTGTTTTAATCTATTTCATAATAAATAAGAGTAATAAAAATAAGAGTAATAAATAAGAGTAATAAAAATAAGAGTAA
>CAJXAT010000002.1 GCA_913050055.1 uncultured Flammeovirgaceae bacterium
GTGACCTTGAAAAAGTTATTGAAATCCATTTAGTGAGTGACTCCTATTTAGCTTTCATTATCAGAAATATTTGGCCTCTTAATTGTAAATAAAATAATTATTCTAACTTTTAAATATATCACAAAGCACCTTCATCACTTGAGGCTTTTTAGGAATCTAACCCTTTTTTTTAGATCTTAGTGATGGCATCGATATAAACTTTTTTTGAACGTATCCTAGAAATATTTCATGACAATTCTAAATTATCCAATGAGTATGTGTTTATTGTTCCTTCAAAACGTTTCAGCACACATCGATGAATTGGCTTAATTTATTTTCAGCAACCCGATTTGGTGTATCTAAATCCGTCCCTCTCGCCCAAACAAGAAGTCGATTTGAGCAGGACTACGATCGGATTATTTTCTCACATCCCTTCCGGAAACTTCAAGATAAAACACAGGTTTTTCCTATGCCTGAAGATGACTTTGTTCACAGTAGACTTACCCATAGCTTAGAAGTTGCGAGTGTGGGCCGATCATTGGCAAAAGAAGTAGGTAAAATCATGTTGTCCAAAAATGAAGTACTTCGAGCCTCGGGTATTAAGTACCAAGATTTTGGAGATGTCGTCTCCGCTGCATGTCTGGCGCACGACCTTGGTAATCCTCCTTTTGGGCATTCCGGAGAACAAAGTATCTCCTCTTTCTTTTTAAATACCGAAGCAGGACAGTTTTTTGAATCAATGGTCAAACCCACTGAATGGTCCGATTTAATTAATTTTGAAGGAAATGCACAGGGATTTAGGATTCTGACCAATCCCAATCAGGGAGGTCTGAGTTTGACCTACTCAACCTTGGCTAGCTTTACTAAATATCCTTTGAGCAGTGCGTCAAAAAAGGTTCCTGCACGGCAAAGCCAGCATAAGTATGGATTCTTTAATGATAATTTTACCTATTTTGAAACCATCGCTGAAGAGCTGCAACTTAAAAAAATATCAGAAACCACTTGGTTAAGACATCCCCTTGCTTTTTTAGTGGAGGCTGCTGATGACATTTGTTACAGTATCATAGACTTAGAAGATGCCACACGACTGGGTCTTATTTCATTTGAACAAACCAAAAACTTATTAGCTGAGATTATAGGCCCCAATTTTTCTGAAGAAAAGCTCAGTAAAATCGTTGACTTAAACGAAAAATTAGGTGTTTTGAGAGCCATGGCTATTTATCAACTTATTCAGGAAGTAGTAACGGTTTTTGTCTCAAAAGAAAGTGAAATATTGACAGGTGACTTTGATCATGCTTTGACCGATAAAATCCCTTCTGCCCCCGTCTTAGAAAAAATCAGTTCAATCTCAGTTGAATACATTTATCAATCTCGACAAGTACTCGAAAGGGAAGTAGCGGGCTATGAAATCATAGAAAAACTTACAGCTACTTTCTGTCAAGCGGTATTTACGATAAAAAATAATCCTAAATCCGCTTCAACTAAGGATAAAAAAATTTACCGAGTTTTACCTGACTCCTCTAAACTACAACTAAAAAACAATCAATTATCTGTCTACCAAAACCTTCGCATAGTGATTGACTTTATTTCAGGCCTCACTGACTCAAATGCCAGCCGTTTGTATAAAATAATTTCAGGAAATATTAAAAACTAGATTTTTAGACTCCATTTTGAGGGCTTCATTAAAACTTTACGTTCAACAAACTGCTCATATGCATTAATCAATAAAAGCAGTTATGATGGAACTACGTGATCCTCAATAAAATAATTACCTTTGCGATCTATTTGATATGTGGAAATTAATAGCTGAAATCATCCTCAAATTCAGGCTGTCATTAGTCATCATAATTGGCATAATAACAGCCTTTATGGGATACCATTTGCAATTCATAGAAATCTCTTATGATTTGGCCAGCGTAGTTCCTGAGGATGATACTGAAATGATAAATCTTCAGGCCTTTAAAACACTCTTTGGGGAAGACGGAAATATCATGGCCATTGGCGTTCAAGACAGCACCCTTTTTGAGCTCAAAAATTTCAATAGATTCCGTGCGCTCGCAGATGAACTCAAAGATCTGCAGGGCGTCACTGCCATTTTAGGCATCCCCACCTTACAAAGACTCGATGCAGATAGGATAGCAAAGAAATTCAATATTACTCCCCTTTTCGGACCCATTTTAGAGCAACAAAAGAGTTTAGACAGTTTACTTCAAGAGGCTTTAGTGCTCAAATTTTACAGTGGACAGTTGATCAACCAACAAACGGGTGCTACCCTATTGCTGGTTACCTTAAACAAGGAGGTCATTAATTCAGAAAAAAGAAATGAACTCATTTTTGATTTGATCAGGGCAGGTCAACGCTTTGAAGAAGTCACAAACATTCAGACCCATTTTGCTGGATTACCTTACGTGCGCTCCTCCAATATGGCTACCATCAAAAGTGAACTTACCCGGTTTTTGATTTATTCCATTATCATAACAGGTATTGTCCTTTTTATGTTTTTTCGTTCGTTAAAGGCCGTTTTTTTCCCTTTGATCGTTATTTTAACCATGGTCGTCTGGACCCTGGGTTGTGTCTCTTTATTTGGCTTCAAAATTACTGCGCTGACGGGTCTTTTACCTTCCATTATTGTCATAATTGGAATACCTAACAGTGTGTACATGCTAAATAAATACCATCGTGAATATGCGCGTCATGGAGATCAAATAAGGGCATTGACTAGTATTATCAGGAAAATTGGCATCGTTACCCTCATTACAAATTTCACTACTGCGGTTGGATTTTTTGTTTTGATAGTTACGGACATTAAAATTTTAGCTGAATTCGGGATTGTGGCTGGGCTCAATATTATGGCAACTTTTGTAGTAAGTATCGTTCTTATCCCCGCCCTATATTCCTATTTAAAACCCCCTTCTAGTAGAAATTTAAAACATCTGAATTTCAAATTCATTGCTAGATTCTTGAGCTACCTAGATTTTATGGTTCATCAAAAACGAATTTTAATCTTTTTGATTACGATCACTACGATAGGGATTTCAGTCATTGGCGTCTCCAAGATTAATTCGGTGTCTTTCATAGTCGATGATTTGGCTAAAGACAGTCCTTTAATTCAAGATTTGCGTTTTTTTGAAGATCAATTCAGTGGCATCATGCCACTAGAAATCATTGTGGACACAGGAATTAAAAAAGGGGTTCAAAATTTAAAAAATCTACAAAAAATCAATGAGTTTGAGACCTTTTTAGATGAGATTCCTTACATATCTCAACCCGTATCACTGGTCAGCTTTATCAAGGCTGCCAGACAAGCTTTTTATAATCAAAACCCAAACTTTTACAGCCTCCCCAATCAGCGTGATCTAGGTTTCATTCTCAAATACTTAGCCTTGCAACCAGATGAAGCCGGCTTTTCCCAAAATTTTGTAGATGAAAATAAACAGAAAATGAGAATCTCTTTAAAAGTGGCTGATATAGGGTCAAACAAAATGGACTCTCTGATTTCTGAGGTGATAATGCCCAAAATTGAATCTCTTTTCGCAGACACCAAAATGAATCTAGCCGTTACGGGTACAACCATTACCTTTATCAAAGGCAATAAATTTTTGATCGATAATTTAATCAGTTCGATGATGGTTGCCTTTTTAGTCATTGCTATAATTATGGGACTCTTGTTTAGAAATATAAAAATGATCATCATCTCCCTGATCCCTAACCTTATCCCGCTCCTGATCACGGGTGCCATCATGGGTTATTTTGGCATCCCTTTGAAACCCAGCACAGCCTTAGTTTTTAGCATTGCCTTTGGTATCTCGGTGGATGACAGCATTCACTTTTTGGCAAAATACCGACAAGAACTTTTTAGTAATAAATTTAATGTGCCTTTAGCCATCAGTAACAGTCTTAAAGAAACGGGTGCAAGCATGGTCTACACCTCTATTATTCTTTTCTGTGGTTTCGTGATTTTTTCCGCGTCAGGTTTTGGGGGGACTGTAGCTTTAGGTAAGCTTACATCGATCACCTTATTATTTGCTATGACCACTAACCTGACGGTTTTACCCGCGTTGTTACTCCAGTTTGATAGTGGTAAAAGGAATACAAATAAACATCCTCTTATTGAACAATTTCCAGAATTTCAAGAAGGGGAAAAAGATATCAAATAATCACTGGCATGAATTTTAAATTAAGAATAAGCTCTTTTGATGGTCAAGTTTCGCGAATATAAACAAATAAATTACCCTGAAGTAGGGAAAGAAATTCGTACTTTTTGGGAAAATAATAATATATTTTCCAAAACCATTACAGAGCGATCAGGGAGGCCCTCTTTTACTTTTTTTGAAGGCCCCCCCTCGGCCAACGGTACTCCTGGCATCCATCACGTCATGGCCAGAGCTGTCAAGGATATTTTTTGTAGGTATAAAACTCAAAAAGGATTTCAGGTCAAAAGAAAAGGTGGATGGGATACCCACGGTCTTCCTGTTGAACTACAAGTTGAAAAGGAACTGGGGATTACAAAAGAAGACATTGGTAAAAAAATTAGTGTAGCCGGTTATAATAAGAAATGTAAGGAGGCTGTCATGAAGTTCAAAGGCGAATGGGATGAATTGACCCGTCAAATCGGCTATTGGGTCGATTTAGAAAATCCTTACATGACCTTTGATGCCCACTATATGGAAAGTGTTTGGCATTTGTTGAAAAAACTGTTCGAAAAAGATTTGCTATACAAGGGATATACGGTCCAACCCTTTTCTCCAGCGGCAGGTACCGGTTTAAGTTCACACGAACTAAATCAACCAGGTACCTATCAAGACATCAAAGATACTTCGGTGGTGGCTCAATTTAAGGTAAAGCCCACCCAGCAGTCGGCCTTCTTATTTGATCAAGAAGAAGAAGATGTCAGAATCTTGGCTTGGACGACCACACCTTGGACCTTGCCCTCAAACTGTGCCTTAGCAGTGGGTGATAAAATTCATTATGTAAAAATTTCCACCTTTAACCCCTATACTTATCAACCCGTATCGGTCATTTTAGCCAAAGAATTAATCAATAAGTATTTTACAGAAAAGGCAAATCAGATAGCATTGAGTGATTACCAAGCAGGAGATAAACTCATCCCTTGGAAACTACTCAACTCCTTTACAGGAAAGGATCTTTTAGAGATTCGTTACGAACAATTGATGCCTTATGTGACCAATGATAAGTTAAATGAAAATGGATTCAGAGTCATTTCTGGGGACTTTGTATCAACAGAAGACGGTACTGGCGTGGTTCATACGGCTTCAGTCTTTGGTGCTGATGATTTTCGAATTAGTCAACAAAACAATGTGCCTGCAGTCATGGTGCTTGATGATCAAGGACTCGAAGTCCCTTTAGTAGATCGCAAAGGATGTTTCGTAACAGAAGTCATAGATTTTGCAGGAAAATACGTGCGCGAAGAGTATTACCCTGACGCGGTCCGTCAGGATCCTAACTTCAAGTCGACTGATGTCCTCATCGCTATTAAACTCAAGGAAGAAAATTTAGCGTTCAAAGTGGAGAAATACGAGCATTCCTATCCACATTGCTGGCGAACCGACAAACCCATATTATACTATCCTCTAGATTCATGGTTTATCAAAACCACCGCACTGAAGGATCGCTTGGTCGCTTTAAATAATACCATCAACTGGAAACCAAAATCTACAGGTGCAGGTAGATTTGGGAATTGGTTGGAAAACCTCGTCGATTGGAATTTAAGCAGGTCAAGATACTGGGGAACGCCCCTTCCTATCTGGGTCACGGTTGATAAGAGTGAAAAAAAATGTATCGGCAGCATCGCTGAACTGCGTACTGAGGTTGATCAAGCCGTTGCCGCAGGTCTTATGTCAGAAAGCTTGCCAGAAAACTTTGACTTGCATCGCCCATTTGTTGACGATGTGATTTTAGTAAGTCCAACGGGTCAGCCAATGCACCGTGAACCTGATTTAATTGACGTGTGGTTTGATTCAGGGGCCATGCCCTATGCACAATGGCATTATCCTTTCGAAAATCAAGACCTTTTTAATTCCAATTACCCTGCAGATTTCATCGCCGAAGGCGTAGATCAAACCCGAGGTTGGTTTTTTACGCTGCATGTTATTTCTTCTTTACTCTTCGATACGGTGGCCTTCAAAAATGTCATTGCCAACGGACTAGTTTTAGATAAAAATGGCAATAAAATGTCCAAGAGATTGGGTAATGCCGTGAATCCTTTTGACGTGATTGAACAGTATGGTCCAGATGCCACCCGATGGTATATGATCAGCAATACGAATCCCTGGGATAACTTAAAATTTGATACCAATGGTATCTTAGATGTACAAAGAAAGTTTTTTGGAACCCTATCCAATACCTATACCTTTTTTGCCCTTTATGCCAACTTAGATGGGTTCAATTTCAAAAATAAAGCGATTTCTGCCACTGAAAAGACAGAGAGTGATTTGTGGATCATCAGTCGACTCAATTCCATTGTACGAGAAGTAGATCAATATTATGATGATTATGAACCTACGAAAGCTGTAAGAGCCATTCAATCATTTACTGTCAATGATCTGAGCAATTGGTATATTCGCTTGAATAGAAAAAGGTTTTGGATCGGTGATTACAACCAGAACAAAGAAGTGGCCTATCAAACCCTTTACACTTGCCTTCATACGATCGCGCAACTCATGGCACCCATTGCCCCCTTCTATGCTGAAAAATTATTTTTAGACCTCAATTCTGTTACAAAATTATCTCCAGACGATTCGGTCCACTTGGCCAATTTTCCAGTCGTCAATGAAGAAGCCATTGATACCGAATTAGAAGCTCGCATGAGGTTGGCACAGCTCGCTTCCTCTCTGGTCCATTCATTAAGAAAAAAACAAAAAATCAAAGTCAGACAACCCCTCAGTAAAATTTTGATCCCCGTCTTGAATAAGGATGAAAAAAATAAATTGAAAAAAGTTGAAGAGCTCATCATCAATGAAACTAATGTGAAAACCATTGATTATTTGGACGATGATACAGGAATTTTAATTAAAAAAATCAAACCAAATTTTAGAACCTTAGGCGTTAAGTTTGGTGCTCAATTGAAAGTTATCACTCCTAAAATAAATAGTTTAATTCAAACAGATATTGCTCAATTTGAAAGTGATGGATTCTTTAATATTGAAATTGAAGGTGAAATGATTGAATTGCAATTGACTGATGTTGAAATCAGCTCTCAGGATATTCCAGGGTGGTTGGTCGCCTCTGAAGATGGCTTAACAGTTGCGCTAGATATTAATTTGACCGACGTGTTAAAAAAAGAAGGCCTCTCAAGAGATATTGTTAATAGAATTCAAAACCTCCGAAAAGATCAAAATTTAGAAGTTCAAGATAAGATTGACATCCTCTACTCTACCCATGACAAGCTTATAAAAGAAGCTATGGAAGTGCATCAACAATCGATTCAGCAAGAGACGCAGGCAAAAACTATTCTATTTATTGCAGACCTCCCCAATGGAATTTCATTAGATATCGATGGTGCTGAAATCATTATCCAATTGAAAGTGATATCCTATGAAAAATAATTCCGGAGTATTTAAGTATTATGGTGTGAGCTTAGCCGTGATCATCTTAGATCAAATCGTGAAAATGCTGGTCCACCAATATATGGTTTTGGGCTCCAGTGGGCAAATAAAGATTTTGGGAAATTTCTTCAAACTTCATTATCTCACGAATCCCGGAATGGCCTTTGGAATGGAGCTTCCTTTTGATCATGCCAAAGTCATCTTGACCTTATTTAGACTTATCGCCATGGTAGCCATCGGTTATTATTTATTTATGATGTACAAGAAACCCATGAGTCCTGGATTTCTTATTTGTATGGGTCTGATCCTTGGAGGTGCAATAGGTAACTTAATCGATTCTGTCTTCTATGGCTATTTTTTAAATAATGCCCCCTTTGATGCCCCTACGCCTTGGTTTTATGGCCAAGTCATTGATATGTTTTATATCGATATTTGGGAAGGTCGTTTGCCTGATTGGCTTCCAATCCTTGGTGGCGATTATATGTCTCTGTGGCCAGTGTTCAATATTGCCGATGCCGCTATTTTTATCAGCGTTTTCATTATATTGATTTGGCAAAAATCATTTTTTATTGAAGAAGAAACGCCCAAAGAAGACCCTCCCCTCGATTTAGATCAAAAATAATGATAACCCGTCAAATCGCTGTAGGATTAGGTTTGACAGGAATTATCTTATTTTCAACCAAAGCCATATTTGCCAAGTTGGCCTATCAATATGGAGCAGATACCATCAGTCTTTTGCTCTTAAGAATGGTTTTTTCGCTCCCTTTTTATCTGTTTTTTGCCCTTTAAAAAGTGAAGAAAAAATAACCTCTGCAAAAAATGATTATTTATGGGTTCTCCTTTTTGGCTTTCTTGGCTATTATTTAGCCAGCTATTTTGATTTTAAAGGATTGTAATACATCAAAGCAAGTTTAGAACGACTGATCTTATTTACCTGTCCAACCTTTGTTATTTTGCTCTCCTTTATTTTTTTTAAAATTAAAATCAGTAGTTACCAATTATTCGCCATTCTTATTACGTATTTGGGCATCTGCATTATTTTTTTGCCTGAAATTGAAGTAAGCGATCCCTAGATAACACTGAAAGGATCCTTGTTGGTACTTCTGAGTGCGGTTACTTATGCTTCTTATATTTTTGGAAGCGGCTGGCTCATTCCTAAATTTGGAGCTCGGAGATTTACTTCTTATGTGATGATCGTATCTTCGGTCTTGATCATTTTCCAATTCATGGTCGAATCAAAAATGAGTATTAACGTGCTCTTTTTTCCTAAAGGAGTATATATTTGGCTTACTCATTGCTCTTTTTTCTACCGTAATTCCCTCTTTTTTGATATCATACGCCATCAAAGAACTGGGGGCCAATCAATTCTCAATTTTTGCCAGTATAGGACCCATTTCTACCGTCTTACTGGCTTATTTATTTTTAGAAGAAAGACTATCCTCTCTACAAATAATTGGTAGCGCAGTTGTCATAATGGTAGTTTTTGCTACCGAATACTTCAAAAGAAATCCTAAAACCTAACTTGAATACCCGGCCCTAGCATGAAAAATGGAATTTTTTCTTGCAAAAAATACCCAAAGCCTGCATACAATGGAAAGGTTAATTTTTTCTCTCTTGAAATTGGATAAATAGAACCTAAAATAACCAAGCCTACATCTCTACCTCGAGAATCATTCTCATCAAAACTAAAGGCATTGAGGAAAATAAATCCTGCGCCAATTTTATACGGCCGATATTCAGCAATCTTACCCGGCTGATAAAAACTCATTTGAGCCATCATGGCCAAACTGACTCCTCCAAAGTTAGCGAAATCTGATTGATCGTCAAATTTAAGCACCAGTAAACCAGCAGGAAAAGAGACATCAATGTCATAGCTATTCGCTCTTTTAAGAACAATGACCACTTTCCTATTGAATCTAACGGTCTCGTACGCATTGTCCTTATGCTTGATATCTAATTCTATTTGAGCCCACTCGGGTAATTGGGATGTTTTATTGTTAATGAAATTATTCAAATTAATGGTATTGGCAGTACACTCTCTTTTATCATACCGATCCCCCCGAGGTGAAAAAGTACCCGGACAAACCACTAAATCTTCAAATTCATATAATTCAATAATATTTCCAGCCTTATTTTTAATCTTAACATCTATTTCCAAAAACTGCTTTCCAAAAAGTTGATCTGAAAAATCAATCCTATTTTCATCAAACTTAATCACTAAATCTGTTATCGTTTTATCATAATATATGGGCTTATCCAGTGTACTAACTGGATAATCATTTCCATCGATATCTAAGATTAAAAAATCCAACTCTTTCGGTCTTTGGTATTCTTTTACCTCCAGTTTTAAGTCTGTGCTATTATTGTGATTATAAATATCAACGGTATTCGATAAAATATCTAAAGGTACCTCTACCCTATATTGAATGTCATTTTCATTTTTTAACAAAGAATCATACTGCTGCTGATAAACCCCTTCGAAAGTAAATTTCCCTTTGTGTAATCCCTGTCCCTCAAGTCGGATATTGAGGTTTTCTCCTGGATGAACTTGATTGGTTTTTTCCCAATTTTTCCCTGGTCTTTGAATATAAATCGCCTCAATTTTGGTACGTGGTGTGATATCAAAATTGGTTACAAATAAGGCCTTATCGTTTTCTTTTAAATAAAGATAGCCTTTAGACTTTTGATGATAGGCATACGTCCTGAGGGTGGCTAACACTTTCCCATTGCTCATACTTGATTGGGTAAAAAGCTCTGCAACTAAGGCTCCTCCCGGTGCTTCTTGACCCTCTAAGCGGTAGGTTTTTTCTAAAGATAACCTCTCATGGTTATCAATTTGAATGATATTAGGAGATTTGGAATCTTCCGAAGGAGTGATTTCTAATTTATTGATGTTTAAAAAAGCAATACGACCACTTTTAATCTCAAACCTTTTGATTAAAGGGGCAGATTCAAATACCATGGTCCCCTCTAGCAATTCCGGTTTTATAAGCGGAAGTTTGATATTCCATGTATACAGACCCCTTTTTGTTGGAAGAAAATGCACCAGCAATTCATCGTTTTTTTTTCGAATCAAGTAATTTACTTCGCCGTCAGAAACCCATTGATTACTGAGCATTACATTATCGATATTGCTCACCGATATATTGAGTATTTGCTCTTCCCCAATAAAAAGTTCACTCCCTGCTGAAATCATTTGAAGACGAGTTTGGGTATGCGGGAAGAGTCCAAGATCATAAAACTGACTTTTCGAAGGGTCCATTTGATCCTTAAAAACAAACTTCAAAAAATTTGATGCTGTTAAATCTTTAAATTTAACTTTAAACCGGATGTAATCATCAAAGGCCAATAAAGAATCCAATATAATATAATCATTAGAAACCTTCAATTGAATGGCCCCTGCTTCCGCATAGCCTGCCATTTTCAGTTCTATCTCGGCTACCTCATTTTCTGAATCATAATAGAAAGGCAACTGCATTTTTCCATTGATCATAATGGCATTTTTTTGCCAAGTATAAACCGAAGTATCTATTTTAAAAATCATATCCACAAAAGGACTATCTTCAAAAGTACCTTGCCCGAAGGCCGGAGTAAAGAGCCCCATCAATAAGATAATTGAGAAAATCTGAATATGCTTTTGGATTTTTAATAACCAAAATGGAAAATAAAGTTCTTGCCTGTTATACATCTAAAATTGGGGTTTATTACTGACCTAAAGATAGTCTTATTTTGGTCTCACAGGTTAGGCATCCAGATCAAATTAAAACCATTAGTGTTCTGCTAAATTAAGAAATGCCTGCCTAAGAAAGAAATTCATAGCCTCTATCTTATACCGCTGAATGAGCATAATGCCTACAAAAATTGGTAAGAGGACAAATTTGACATTTCGGTTTTCGAGCCAAGCAAGTATATCTCCCATGCAGAATCAACCAATGATGGGCTCTATGAATATAATCATCAGGTATCTGGCTGACCAACTGTCGCTCTACCTCTAAGGGCGTTTTGGCCTTAAGGGTAACCAAACCCAAGCGCTTAGATACGCGGAAAACATGGGTATCAACGGCCATTGCAGGCTGTTGGTCTAGAACAGATACAATCACGTTGGCTGTTTTTCTCCCAACTCCTGGCATCCGTAGTAAATCCTGAATATTCAAAGGAATCACCTCTCCAAAATCCGACACCAACATGTTACTAAGACCTAGTAAGTGTTTGGTTTTATTACGAGGATAAGAAATACTACGGATATACGGGAAAAGTTCATCGAAATTTGAGGCCGCCATAGCAGAAGCAGTTGGAAATTCTTTAAATAGACTTTCCGTCACAATATTTACTCGCTTATCCGTACATTGAGCACTCAATACCACAGCAACCAATAATTCAAAGGGATTTCTATATTTGAGCTCCGTCTCTGCCTCTGGCTGATTTTGGGAAAAATAAGAGATAAAAAATTGATATCTTTCTTTTCTAGTCATCCTTAAAATACTCGAGTTTACGCTCCTCAAAAGAGTCCTTAGAGAAATTAAGCTGACTCAAATTTCTGTTTTCTAGAATATGCCAAAAAATTTTCAATCGACAAGTTATTAGGTGTAAGCCTCAACTGATCTAATTTTAATCTCAGTAATTCAAATTCCAACAATGCTTCATTGAATGAATCATCTCTATTTCTGGCGATATGTATTTGTACTGTTAATTGACTAGATGCCTCTTGATATATATATTGTAACGCATCATTTGTTGTAAAGTTTGGGATCATAGGCATTAGTTTTTTGCTTGAATTTTTTTCTTAGGTTGATCAAAGCATACCTCATTCTTCCCAGCGCAGTATTTATACTGACATCCGTAGCAACGGCAATTTCTTGAAAGCTCATTTGCATGTAATGTCGCATAACCAATACCTCTCGCTGTAGATTCGGAAGTTCCTTAATATGTACTTTAAGCAACTCGTGGGTATCTTGCTTGATTTGTATCTCTTCAACTGAAGTCTCTGAAAATGCCAACGTATTGAAAATGTTGCTCCCATCTTCAGTAACAATTAAAGGGGATCTCTTGGTCTTTCTAAATTGATCAATAGCCATATTGTGCGCAATTCTCAAAATCCATGAAAGAAACTTTCCCTCGTCATTATATCGACCAGATTTGACCATTGTAATGGCTTTTATAAATACCTCTTGCAATATATCTTCTGCGAGGTAACTATCTTTAACTATGAAATAGATGGTGGTATAGACCTTGTCTTTATGACGGTTCAGCAACATACTGAAGGCCTGTTCGTTACCTTTGGCATAGTGAGACAGCAAGTGGCTGTCACTCATTTCTACATTTTTCATTATAATCAACTATTAGTGAAAGTAGAAATCTATACCAAATTGTGTCGTTTATATGAATAAAAAATTTAATTACTCCTGCAAGTATATAGAATTTTAGTTTGCTACCAAATACCAAGTACAATATCTATTTTTGCAATCAGATTAATTTCTTTGGGCATAGCCCACCACAAACAAATGTCAATAGAACAAAAATTAGAACTTCTCGACGCCAAAAAATACGTTATCATCAAAGGAGCACGTGTCAATAATTTGAAAAATATCGACATTGCTATTCCACGAAATAAAATGGTCGTCATTACCGGACTTTCTGGATCTGGAAAATCAAGTCTGGCTTTTGATACGCTTTTCGCGGAGGGTCAGCGGAAATATGTTGAAAGTTTGAGCGCTTATGCTCGGCAATTTCTGGGGCGTATGGAGAAGCCTGAAGTAGATTATATCAAAGGCATATCTCCAGCCATCGCTATTGAACAAAAAGTAAATACGCGCAATCCAAGATCCACGGTCGGTACGACGACCGAAATCTATGATTATCTTAAACTTTTGTATGCCCGAATAGGAAAGACCCTCTCTCCTAAATCAGGGAATGAAGTAAAAAAAGATACGGTAACTGATGTGGTAGATTATATCTTATCTCAACCTGAAGACCTGAAAATAATCATTTCGGCACCTCTAAATGTCCATAAAAAAAGAACCTTAGAGGATGAATTAAAGATATTACTCAGCAAAGGTTATACCCGGATTATTCATGATCAAAAAATGTTGTTCATTGAAGACTTGGACATTAAAAAAATAAAAAATAAACCTTTAGATATATTAATAGATCGGACTGTTAGTAAAAAAGATGAAGAAGCTATGTTCAGGTTCAGCGACTCCATTCAAACAGCTTTCTTTGAAGGGGAGGGAGTTTGTAATATCGAAGTTTTAGGTGCCAAAAAAGTAAAATTTTCCAATCGACTAGAACTGGACGGAATTTCATTTGAAGTACCTACCGTTAACTTATTTAGTTTCAATAATCCTTATGGTGCCTGCCGTAAATGCGAAGGATTTGGAATGATTTTGGGCATCGATCCAGAGCGGGTAATTCCTGATAACAATCTATCCGTTTTTGAAAACGCCTTAGTTCCTTGGCGTGGTGAAACCATGAGGAAATGGGTTGAACCCTTACTTAAACACGCTATTAAGTTTGATTTTCCCATTCATAGACCCGTCAGTGAATTAACTCCAGCACAATATCAGTTGTTGTGGGATGGCAATGAATACTTCGAAGGATTACATGCCTTTTTCTCCTTTTTAGCATCAAAAACTCATAAAATTCAATACCGAGTGATGCTTTCTCGCTACCGAGGAAAAACGAGATGTCCGGATTGCAAAGGCACCCGCATAAGGAAAGATGCTCATTATGTCAAAATAGGAGGTACTTCCATCGCTGAAATGGTATTGATTCCCGTTGCTGATTTGATCCCTAAACTGCGTGAAATCAATTTATCTGAACACGATGCCAAAATCAGTCAACGGTTACTTACCGAAATATTGAATAGGCTCAACTATCTTGATCAAGTGGGCTTAGGTTACCTCACCCTCAATAGGCTTACCTCAAGCCTCTCAGGAGGAGAATTTCAACGGATCAAACTTTCCACTTCCCTGGGAAGTGCCTTGGTTGGTTCAATGTATATCCTAGACGAGCCCAGCATTGGACTGCATCCCAGAGATACGGATAAATTGATAGAAGTGCTGAACAGTTTAAAGCATCTTGGAAATACCGTAATTGTGGTAGAACACGAGGAAAAAATAATGTTGGCAGCAGATCAGATTATTGATATCGGACCAGGTGCAGGAAGTCATGGAGGAAACCTTATTTTTCAAGGTCACTTTAGGGACGCCGCAACACACCAAGAACCTTCTTTAACGTTAGATTATTTGCTTCAAAGAGAGCAAATTGTGCTTCCAAGTTTAAGAAGGGGCTGGAATCAATCTATCCTCATTAAGAAAGCCAAAGAAAACAACCTTAAGAGTATTGATGTAGAAATTCCCCTTGGGGTAATGACGGTCGTCACAGGTGTGAGTGGTTCAGGGAAATCAACGTTAATTAAAAAAATTCTTTATCCCTCCCTTGGAAAAATCCTGGGCTTAAGTACTGAGGCTACGGGAAAATTTGACAAACTGGATGGAGATTATCAAAAAGTAAGTCACATCGAGTTTGTAGATCAAAACCCCATTGGTAAAAGCTCAAGATCCAATCCCATTACTTATGTGAAAGCCTATGATCATATTCGTCAACTCTTTTCTGAGCAACCCATCGCTATAAAACACAGATTCAAGCCTGCTTTCTTTTCATTTAATGTGGCCGGTGGCCGGTGTGATACTTGCGAAGGAGAGGGTACCGTAAAAATTGAAATGCAATTCATGGCAGATCTGCATTTAACCTGTGAAAACTGTAAAGGTCAAAGGTTTAAAAAAGAAATTCTTGAAGTCCGTTACCAACAAAAAAACATCAATGAGATTTTAAACTTAACGGTATCAGAAGCCCTGATTTTCTTCGCAGATAGAAAAAACATCTGTAATAAAATTAAACCTTTAGATGATGTGGGCCTGGGTTATGTAAAACTGGGTCAATCCTCTAGCTCCCTAAGTGGGGGAGAGGCCCAGCGGGTAAAGTTAGCCTCTTTCCTAAGTAAAAAGGGGGGCAATAAACATGACCATACTTTGTTTTTATTTGATGAACCCACCACCGGCTTGCATTTTCACGACATCAAAAAATTACTGGACTCAATCAATGCTTTAATAGACGAAAAAAATACTGCAGTCATCATAGAGCACAATATGGAAGTCATTAAAAATGCAGATTGGATCATTGATCTAGGACCCGAAGGTGGTGCGGATGGAGGATTTATTAACTTTGCTGGGCTTCCTGAAGATATGGTTAAATTGAGGAGTCAAAATCATACGGCCCACTACCTAAAAGAAAAACTATAAAACATGAGAAAAAAAATTGCTGCTGGAAACTGGAAAATGAATACCACACTTGATGAAGGATTGAAGCTTGCTTCCGAGGTGGTTCATATGGCCAAAGATGAATCATTGTCAGAGACGACCATTATGATGTCGGTTCCTTATACACACATAGAAAGTATTAAAAAAACAATAGGCAATGCAACCAATGTGTTCATTGCCGCACAGAATTGCCATCAAGAATTGTCAGGGGCTTACACTGGCGAAATTTCTGCTGCCATGCTCCAAAACTTAGGTGTAGATTGTGTGGTATTAGGCCACAGTGAACGGAGAGAATATTATAAAGAAACTTATGCTGAACTCGAGTCTAAAACTCAAATCGTACTAAAACATCAAATGACTCCCATTTTTTGTTGTGGGGAAAAGCTAGCTACGAGAGAAGAAAATGCTCATTTCGATCTTGTGAAAGAACAATTATCTTCAAGCTTATTTGAACTCGATGCTGTTGAATTCGCTAAGGTCATCATTGCCTACGAGCCCGTCTGGGCCATAGGGACAGGCGTTACCGCGTCAGATGAGCAGGCACAAGAAATGCATCATTTTATTCGCGATACCATCGCAAAAAATTACAGCGAAAGCATTGCCAAACAGATACCCATTTTGTATGGAGGAAGTGTCAAGCCAACGAATGCCAAAACACTTTTTTCATGCCCTGATGTTGATGGTGGCTTGATAGGTGGTGCAAGTATGGATGCACAAGGATTTATTGACATCGCCAAGTCATTCTAAAATGTGGCTTCTTATTATTGTATTTCACCTCTTTTTTACCCCCAGTCAAGCTTTGATATGTCAAGCCTATGGGAGTATGTATGAAGTAGAGAAAGCCTATCTCGCAGATTTAATTGTTTATGAAGAATTATCAGAAGCCGCTGCCGACATCGTCGTTTATGAACAACAAAATCGTCTTTATGCAGATAAGCCAGGGATGTGGTATTTTGAAGAAAAAAAAGATTTTGCCCGTTTTAAAATTTACTTTACCCATGAAAGAAGTGAGGCTGATTTTATCATCTATTTTACAGAATTCGAATCTTTTGCAGGCTGCTCAAGATGAGTTTTAAAGGTGTCCATTTTACTTGTGATTCCCACTTAAGTGACCTATTGATCGCCGAACTATCAATGTTGAGCTATGATTCATTTGAGGAACATCAAATGGGTTTTAGTGCCTATTGCGAGATGCTAAATTTTAACCAATCCCTTCTCGATAGCCTTGTAAAGAAGTATCAACCATCGGGAACCATCTCCTACAATCTTGAAGCTGTCGCACGAATCAATTGGAATAGAGAATGGGAAAAAAATTATGCCGCCGTTGTCATCGCTGACAAAATCATGGTTCGTGCTATTTTTCATGAACCCCAAGATCATTTCAAGCATCAGATTGTAATTGATCCGAAAATGTCTTTCGGCACTGGACATCATGCCACCACATCATTGATACTTGAGGCACAATTATCCATTGATCATCATCAAAAAAAAATTTATGACTTTGGTACTGGAACCGGAGTCTTGTCCATTTTGGCTCACCAACTGGGTGCCGCGCACATAGTCGCGACGGACGTTGATGATTGGTGTATTGAAAATGCTCAAGAAAACTTTAACTTGAACGATTGTCCTGGCCGAGTATTGAAAGGAGTGGTTCGAGATTTAAGCCTCAAGGACCAAGCAGATATTATCATTGCCAACATCAATAAAAACGTCCTCTTGAATGAAATGCCTGAATATGCTCGTCTGCTTGCCTTAAATGGTGTTTTAATTTTAAGTGGTTTTTATGAAAAGGATGCACCTAAAATTTGTGCCCACGCCGAAAAACTGGGTCTTAAACAAATACAGCAAAAATGCCTGAGCCTTTGGACGGTAATCGTTTTAACCAAAAGAATGTGATTATCGTGAGTGGTTTATTTAGATTTAAGTCATGAAAAACATCTTTTCTGCTTTTTTACTCTTCTTTTTTACTTGGCAGTTGTCAGCACAAAGTTTCTCAAATGATTCTGAAACTTTTAAACAACAAGTTCTACAATTTCTAAAAGTCACAAATACCCAAAAATCATTAAAAATTGTAGACTCCTTTGACGAGTCATGGCACGAGCAATTTAATCAAGAGCAAAAAGAGAAACTCATTGCGATCGTAAAAAAAATAGAAGAAAAGCGCTTTAGTAGGACCAATTACATCTTATTGTTTGAATTCATTACCTGCCTACCTTTGGTACAAAAGATCCCTAAAAAGCAAATTGATGCAATTTTAGCTATCTCATTTTCTTCCTTAGAAACACTTAGCAAACAAGAGTATACTCATTTTCAAAAGGGCCTTAATGAATTTATTGATAGTCAAAATCTTTATCAGAGTAAATTTTTCATCTCTAAAATCCTTAATCCATTATATTCCTTCAATTTCCTCGGAGAGGCCCCAAAGCTCAGTGAAGATCAGATTCTAGAAACTTCCCAACAAATAGACTCCACCGAAAATGATGATTGGTCAAGTGATGACGAGAGTTGGGACAATGATGCAAATGATGATTGGTCGAGTGGTAACGAGAGTTGGGACAATGATACAGAAAATAACTCGACACAAATCAATAGTGATACTGCCCCAGTAAGAGCAGGAACCTACAGTTCTGAAATAGATTATGTTGCCTTACAAAGAGCCAAATATATTCCTGCGGTCATTTCTGGGCCCTACCTTCATATAGATCAGGCATCATTGATACTTTCCACCCCTTTTGATTCTTTAAAAATCAACAATGTAATAGGAAATCATGTCTTCAAAGATCGCCAATTTTCAGGGTCTTCAGCGACCATAGATTGGCCAAAAAAATATAAAAAAATGATCGGTGCTCAAGTTAAGTTGGGAGACTTTAATTTTCGAGTAGATAGAGGTGGCTTTTGGACGCCTAATGCCACACTGATCTTTCCTAATCTTTTGACTGATTCCATATCGGGAATATTTAAGTACAAACCCAAAGAAAGTATTCAACAAAATACAAAAAATTTCCCTGAATTTACCTCATATGAAAACAATATTAAACTCCCCTTTTTTGAAGGGAAAGTTCAATATACAGGTGGTATTCAAATTAGAGGAAATCAGTTGATTGGAACAGCAATCAATAAGGCCCGTGGTGAGTTAATTATTCTTGATGGGAATGGTAGAAAAGCCATCATAAAGTCAGAAATATTTGATTTTAAAGATTCTGTCATCTTAGCCCATAAGGGGGAAATTTCAATTATTGTAAATTCAGATTCACTTTTTCATCCAGGTATCGCCATGCGTTATGATGGCAGAGAAAACCACCTGACCGTTTGGCGAGAAAAAAAATATGACATCACACCTTTTTATGATTCATATCACGAAATACTGATAAGTACTGACCAATTAATATGGCCAATGAATTATGACTCTATTAATTTTAAAATGGCCAATGGTGCCGGGCTTTTACCTACAACTTTTGAATCCTCTGACTTTTTTAACTTAAATCGGTATCAAGGTCTCAATGGGCTGTATCGCTTCCATCCTATCGGTCTTTCAGTCTTTTATGCTCGAAAATATGGACTGACAGAGTTCAATGAACTCGATCTGAGTAGTGAATATGATCTCGATATTCATCTCGTTCAAGGTGCTATGAAAATATTGAGTATTTACGGATTTGCTAATTATAATTTTAGAACGGGTCATGTTAAATTATTACCGCGGGCTTTCTTATATTATCAAGCTGCTGCAAAAAAAAGAGACTTTGATAACGTTTTTATTTCATCTAAAATGGCCACAGGATTCAATGCTTCACTCAATCTAGACTCCATGTATTTAAATATAAATGGTATTAAAAAGTTTTGGGTAACTGCGGATTACAAAGGCTCTATTACACCCGAAAATGGAAAAATTTCAATGAGAGAAAATCGTGAAATCATTTTCAATGGTGGGGTTACTTTAGGCCAATTTGATTATCAAGGCCAAAACTTTCAATTTGATTATGAGAATTTTCTCATAAACTTGAACCAAATTGATTCTGTTGATTTAAGATTGTCTAACTCCGATGGCTCTTACGGCGAACTATCAAATCACATTGAGCAAACGAGCGGAATCGTATATTTAAATATGCCGAATAATCGATCTGGACGAGATAAAAGCGATAAATATCCTTACTTTGTCTCCAACACCAGTGGATTAGTCTTTTTCAACCAGCCTGAAATACTCAACGGCGCTTATGATTCATCAATTGTCTTCATAGTAAGACCTAAGAAGTTTGATGATATTGACAGTGATAGTACTAAAAATTTAATTTTTCCAGGTTCTTTTAACTCCGGAGGAATTTTTCCAGTTTTCGAAGATTCATTGATTATTATGGGAGATCAATCCCTGGGATTTAATCATGAAATTCCAAAAGAAGGTTACAATCTATACGGAACACCCGCCAAAACTTATGAAACCATCAGTTTAAGTAATAATGGGATTCGAGGAACTGGAAAAATTGATTTTATACACAGCCACCTTTTCTCTGATGACTTTATTTATTATTCCGATTCTGTAACTACTGATGGATACAAAGGCTACATTGATCCCGGTCAAGTAAAGTCTTTGAACTTTCCTCAAGCTGATCTTGGAAATTTTAGAATGAGTTGGTATCCCAGAAAAGATAGTATGTATCTAATTACCATTGGTGAGCCCTTTAATTTTTATACGAAATCCGCCCAATTAGAAGGTACCGTTAACCTCACCCAAGCAGGTGTATACGGTGCTGGTCGATTTTTTACACGTGGTTCAATTACGGAATCTAAACAAATGACATTCGAAGAAAAAAAATTTGAGGCAAGGAATAGCAAATTTCAAATCCTTTCAGACCAGATTGATCAGCCTGCAATGGTTGGGGAGGATACCTATGTAAATTTTAACCTTGACAAAAATATAGCCGATATAAATATTGAAAATACACGCGATGCTGCTTTTAATTTTCCCTATACTGCAATGAAGACATCTATTGTCAATGCAACCTGGTTTTTGGAAGATTCAGTAGTAACAATGAGAAAACCAGATAATGTTGATTTAAAAGATTCTTATTTTTATTCAACGCGTTCAGATCTAGATTCATTAGTCTTCAATGGGACCAACGCCATTTACGATATCAAAACATCTGAATTAATTGTTCAAGGTATTCCATACATACCCGTGGCCGATGCAAAAATCATCCCTGAAAATAATGAAACAAGCATAAAATTTAATTCAAAACTAGAAACTTTTCAAAATGCAAAAATCATCTATGAGTCAACAGAATTATACCACTTCCTCACAGATGCTACTATTAATATTGTCTCGAAAAATGATTTCAATGCTAAAGCCAATTATGTCGCCTCTACAAAGGGGGATACAAGTAAAATCCCAATGTATGATTTAAGTATTGAAAAACGCTACTTTACCACGGATACCACCACTGAAAATAATACAAAAATAAGTAGATTTAGTCGTAAAAAAAATGCTGAAAATCAAGAACTTAAATACTACACTCAAGCTACGGGAATAACTAAGAGCGGAGACATCGAAATTGCCCCAGGATTCGCCTATAAAGGTAAAGTAACCCTCAAAACATATAAACAAGCTTTAGAATTAGATGGGTTTATTCAGCCTGAATTTACTAATAACCCTGCATATGACCTTTGGGTTACTTATAAACAAGATGAAGAAATCGCTGAAGTAGTTTTTGACCTCAATAAAGAAGCTTTTGAAGATGGTGAACCGTTAATAGCAGGCCTGCATCGGGATATAAGAGGTCGTTTATACCCAACCTTTATTGAAAATAAAAAAAATAAAAAAAACCACGATTATTTTCTAGCAAAAGGGATGGTAAAATATGATATGAATTCAAGAAATTACCTCATTGAAGAGCCTTTGAAGTCAACAGGTGATGCGTATGAGGGGCAAACATTTATCTACAATGATTCAACTCAATCTTACAGTTTTGAAGGCAAGATGAACTTATTTGGTATTAAGGAAAGTAAAATCAACCTATCTGCTTCGGTAATAGGAACCTTAGATGCAGCGTCGAGTATTTGCACCCTTGATGCTGCTTTGATAATAGATATCAATCTAAAAAATATTCTAGCCGACTTAATATCTATAGACCTTCTTGATATTTTGTCTCGCTTAGGGGGAGACCTTGCCAATGAAATCAATACAAAAAATTTATTAAAAATAAGTAATCTCATAGGTGATGAAAATACAAAAAAATATCAAGCAGATAACCAAGAAGAGTATACTCCTTTGGTTGGAATATCAGAGCTACTGAATAAATTTTTGGTGATCTCGGGAGTGAAAATGAATTGGAATTCTGATGAAAACTCATGGTACAACACTTCCAAAATATCAATTTCTAATATATACGGTGAGGATATTAATACACAAGTAGATGGTTTTTTAGAAATTAAAAAAGACGATATCGATAATGATATTTTGAATTTATTTATTCAAGCTGCCCCAGGTAGCTGGTATTATTTTAATTATCAGGATAATAGTCTTTTAGTTTATTCTTCAAATTCTGAATTTAATGATGAAATTAAAAGTAATGAAAGCAGCGGTAAGCTTAAGCCTGGACAGCTCATTTTAGTTGCAGGGGAAGAAGCTGAAACCTTAGATTTTATCAATACTTTTCGAAAAGTTTACCTAGACATAGAAGCCCCTTTCAAGCTTACCTACCCCGAAGGATTTGATGAATTTTTAGATGTCTCGGAAGATGATGATGACGACGGTTTTTGAATTTTACCCCTCAATTGATAATTCTTGTGCGTAAATTTGTTTCATCTTTTTTTCTTAATAAAATTTCCTATGACAACTTTAGAATACTTAAATGGTCATAAAGATAAGTTTCTTAATGAATTACTCGATTTATTAAGGATTCCATCTGTTAGTGCCGATAAAAAATTTGATGGTGATGTCAAAAATGCAGCTATGTTTGTCAAAGACCAATTAATAGCCGCGGGTGTCGACTATGCCGAACTATGCGAAACCAAAGGTCAGCCGATTGTATATGCTGAAAAAATCATTGATCCCACCTTTCCCACGGTGCTAGTCTATGGGCATTATGACGTACAACCTGCTGATCCCTATGAGCTTTGGGATCATCCCCCCTTCGAACCCATCGTAAAAAATGATCGAATTTATGCCAGAGGTGCCTGCGATGACAAGGGTCAAATGTACATGCATGTTAAAGCTTTTGAAGCCATGATGGAAACAAATACCCTAACATGCAATGTTAAATTCATGATTGAAGGAGAAGAAGAAGTAGGTTCTGATAATTTAGAAGCTTTCATTAAAGAAGAAAAGCAGAAATTATCGGCAGATGTCATTTTAATTTCAGATACCTCCATCATAAATAATGATACCCCATCCATTACCGTGGGGTTGAGAGGTTTAAGCTATATCGAGGTGGAGGTGACCGGTCCTAATAAAGATCTTCATTCGGGTGTTTATGGTGGCGCAGTTGCTAATCCCATCAATATTCTCAGCAAGCTTATTGCGGATATGCAAGATGAAGAAGGACGCATCACACTTCCCGGCTTTTATGATGATGTATTAGAATATTCTGAAGCGCAAAGAGCTGAAATGGCCAAAGCTCCTTTCGATCTTGACCATTATAAAAAAGAACTCAACATTGAAGAGATCAAAGGAGAAAAAGGATTTTCAACCATTGAGCGCGTAGGTATACGCCCTTGCTTAGATGTGAATGGTATTTGGGGTGGATATACAGGACCGGGATCTAAAACGGTACTCCCCGCGAAAGCATTTGCCAAAATTTCTACCCGATTGGTCTCCAATCAAAACAGCGATAAGATCACACAAATGATCATCAAATATTTTGAAGAAAATGCACCCAAATCTGTAAAAGTGAAGGTAACGCCCCATCATGGAGGAACACCCGCAGTAGTTTCTACCCATTCAAATGGGTATCAAGCAGCAAGTAAGGCATTTGCACAATCCTGGGGAAAAACACCGATCCCGACGATGGAAGGCGGGAGCATCCCAATCGTTGCTCTGTTCATTCAAGAACTGAAAATAGAACCTATCTTAATGGGCTTTGGTCTCGATTCGGATGACATTCATTCACCCAATGAAAGTTATGGCTTATTTAATTATTATAAAGGAATTGAAACTATTGCTTATTTTTACCATCATTTTTCCCAAGTATCAAAAAATAACTAAGGGGTCAATCTATCATTGATAAATTATGCGCGTTCAATTAATTCTGTTGCTACTTTTAGCTAGTTTTTGGGGTTCAAGTCAAATAATCAAGCCAATCGAATGGCGTCAAAGTATCTCTATTTCAGATGATCAAGCAACGGCTCAAATTATTTTTAATGCGGTCATTGATGCCGATTGGTATTTATATTCCTCTGATTTTGATCCTGAATTAGGTCCTAACGTTACCGAATTTATTTTCACGCCGCATGCGAGTTACAAACTGTTAGGATCTATTCAACCTCAAGCAGCCTTAAGTGCCTATGATTCTATATTTATGGGTACCTACACCTATTTTAAAAAAACAGGTACGTTTGTTCAAAATATTCAATTAAAAGATCTCAACTATAGTATTGAGGGCTTCTATAGTTATCAAGTTTGCTCAGATGTTACGGGACTCTGTATACCCCTTGAAGATGATTTCTCTTTTGTTGCACCCTCCATGAGCTCGGCAGCCTTCTCCGAAGAAAAAGCAGGACCAAATGAAAGCGTTTTTGACATGCGAGCAGCCAATGCCCCCTATCCCCTCCTTTCCTTTGTGCTGATCGCCTTTCTCGCTGGGCTTACGGCCCTCCTTACCCCTTGTGTCTTTCCTATGATTCCTATGACCGTTACTTATTTTACAGGAAAAAATAAAAGTAAGGCAACGAGAATTAAAAATAGCCTTTTTTATGGTCTATCCATCATCGGAATTCATGTGCTCTTCGGTGCTATTATTGCCCCATTTATGGGGCCAGAAATCGCAAATGAATTGGCCACAGGATGGTTTCCAAATGTTTTATTTTTTATTGTATTCGTCTTTTTTGCCCTTTCTTTTTTCGGTCTTTTTGAGATTACTCTTCCCCACAAATGGGTGAATAAAGTAGATCGAATGGGAGATCAAGGTGGCCTAATCGGTGTCTTTTTTATGGCCTTAACTTTAGTTTTAGTTTCCTTCAGTTGCACCGGACCCATTGTAGGTACGATATTAGTGGAATCGGCTGGAGGACTGGTACTCAAGCCGATTTTAGGAATGCTGGCTTTTTCTACAGCCTTTGCCATCCCATTCATGCTTTTTGCTTTATTTCCCGGCTGGCTCGGATCTCTACCCAAATCAGGAAGTTGGCTCAACTCAGTAAAAGTAGTACTGGGTTTTCTGGAATTGGCTTTTGCCTTTAAATTTCTAAGTATCGCTGACCAAGCCTATCACTGGGGCATTTTAGACCGTGAAATTTATTTAGCTCTATGGATTGCTATTTTCACCTTATTGAGTTTTTATTTGCTTGGTACCTTTCGAATGCCTGGAGATTCTAAGGCAAAAAATACTTCAGTGTTGGGATTAATTTTAGCCATCATCAGTTTTTCATTTGTGTTTTATCTCATTCCAGGACTTTTTGGGGCCCCCCTAAAAGGAATGTCTGGCTATTTACCTCCCATCTCAGGACAAGATTTCAATGTAAGTTCATCAAATCAAACAATACTTAATAACAATTTATCTGGTTTGTGTGAAGCGCCAAAATATAGTGATTTTCTTGAGCTCCCTCATAGACTATCAGGTTATTTTGATTTAGAGCAAGCCAAGGAATGTGCTCTTGCGACTGGAAAGCCCATATTTATAGACTTTACAGGCCATGGATGTGTCAACTGCCGAGAAATGGAGGCGCGTGTATGGTCGGATTCAAGAATTCTCAAACGATTATCTGAAAACTTCATCGTAGTTGCCTTGTATGTAGATGACAAAACGGCTTTGCCAAAGAATCAATGGTATAAATCTTCTTACGACGGTAAGACAAAAAAAACGATAGGTAAGCAAAATGCAGATTTACAAATTACCCAATTTAAAAACAATGCTCAACCCCTTTATATCATCATGACTGCTGAGGGTCAATTGCTTGTCGATCCTATCTCCTATAATTTAGACATTCCATCCTTTCTCTCATTTTTGGACCTTGGGCATACCAATTTCAGGAAATAAGACTACGCACATGAAAGTCCCTCATATAATCTCTTTATCCCTTTTAGTACTTTTTCATGCTTGTGATTCCGTGGTCAAGCAAGTACCCAAAAAAGAGACTATTGAATCCCTCCCGCAGGAAGCTCCAAAGCCAAAATTATTATTTGGCCTTACTGTAGATTCGTCTGGAGTCATAGTAGGGAAAATAAAACGAAACCAAACGCTTTCCGCTATTCTTCAAAATTTTGGTGTATCCGATGCCAAAATTTATGCAATTGCCCAGACTTCAAAAAATATTTATGACCTACGCAAACTTAACATAGGTAAAAAATATTCGATTATTCATAAAATGGATTCAAATAAGACCGTTGACTATTTTATTTTTGAACCTGATTTGAAATCTTTTGTTGTTTTTTCCTTAGGTGATTCTATCTATACACGCGTCTACCGTAAGAAGATAGATGTCATTGAAAGAAGTATTGCTGCCGAGATTCATTCATCCCTATATGAAACAGCAATAGATATCGGAGCCCCTCCTTTATTGGTAAGTAAACTCGTCGATGTACTTGCTTGGCAAGTTGACTTTTTCAGAATACAAGAAGGAGATAAGTTCAAGGTCATTTATGAGGAAGAAAGTATTGAAGGAAAACCTATTGGCATTAAGCAAATCAAGGGTGTCTATTTTGAGCATTTTGATAAGATATTTTATGGTATTCGATACAGCGTAGATCAAAAAGAAGATTATTTTGACCGGGACGGTAACAGCTTAAGAAAGACTTTTTTAAGAGCTCCACTGAATTACAGGAGAATAAGTTCTCGATATTCAGGTCGTCGCTATCATCCTGTTCAAAAAAGATATAAGGCCCATTTAGGAACAGATTATGCAGCCGCTACGGGCACACCCATTCACTCGGTCGGTGAAGGCGTCGTTGTGGAAGCCAAATATGGGCGCTATAATGGAAATTATGTTAAAATAAAGCATAGTAGTACCTATTCAACCCAATACTTACACATGCAGAAAATTAAGCGAGGTATCAGGCCAGGCGTCCAAGTTGAACAAGGTCAAACTATTGGATTTGTGGGAAGCACAGGACTGGCCACCGGACCACACCTCTGCTTTCGCTTCTGGAAGAATAACAAACAAGTAGATGTATTAAAAGTAGATTTACCTCCTTCAGATCCCATCAATCCCAAAGCACTCAATGATTTTTTGCATGAAAAAAATAGGGTTATAAAAAAATTAGAACAATTATCTTTTATAGTTCCGCAAGCATGATTAGAATGCCCCAATAGATTACCAAATTATAGAACTTAGGTCCCCTCTTCTCATTTTTTAGGCCCTAGGATTGTTCAGTGGGTGCTAACATATCTAATCCCTTAGAGAAGAGGGCTTAAATAAAACAAGCCCAAATTGCCCTCATCTAAACCATTTTTAATATCTTCGATACAATAAAAAAATTATTTCTCTATGAAAAAAATCATTCCTTACTCATTGATAATATTTTCTTTGTTATCATGTAGAGATGAAGTTAAACTGCAAGGAACATGGGATGCTGTTTGGGAAACTTCACCCGAATCCTTTGGTGAAATAGCGGGTATTGAAAGTTTTATCATGAATGGTAAGTT
This sequence comes from uncultured Flammeovirgaceae bacterium, assembly GCA_913050055.1. GTDB lineage: Bacteria > Bacteroidota > Bacteroidia > Cytophagales > Cyclobacteriaceae > UBA4465. Next base: position 27,652 of record CAJXAT010000002.1, read on the forward strand.
TATTTTTCACGGTGATTCCATCACCATCGTTGCTCATGGCTATAAAGGTTGTGTCTTCGGAGTTGATACCATTCAGCATTCCCAAACATGGAACATACAGAATGATACCCTTTATCTTGTGAATGAAAGCAACCTGCAAGGAATATCTTATTTTGTCAAATCCAAAGATGAAAACTCCATTGAATTACAACTCATGGAAGACATTTTTATTCATCTTAAAAAATAAATATGAAAAATTATCTCGTCCTACTCTTATTTTCTTTGAGCTCATTTAGCCTGCTCAGTCAAAGTTTATACGATTACGACATCGATGCTAGGTTACTAGAATTAGGAATTACCCTCAATGAACCGAGTCAGCCTGTAGGCAATTATGTCAACAGCATCCGAACAGGAAATCTCATCTATATGGCAGGACTCGGTCCGCTCGGTCCCAATGGATACATAATCGGTAAACTGGGACAAGATTTAAGTATAGCAGAGGGTTACGACGCGGCTCGGTATACAGCCATCTCTCAATTGACGGCTTTAAAGGCTGAAATAGGAGATCTCAATAAGGTAAAAAGAATCGTTAAAGTATTTGGCATGGTCAACTCCACCTCCACTTTTACCCAACAACCCGCAGTAATCAATGGTTTCTCAGATTTAATGATAGCCGTTTTTGAAGATAGAGGAAGACACGCCCGTGCAGCTGTCGGTATGGTTGCCTTACCTATGAATATCTGTCTAGAGATAGAAATGATTGTTGAAGTAGAACCCTAAGTAGAGGCTCAACCATTTTCATAGGGACCTTAATGACAACTGTTTTTGTAAAATAGCCATACCTTCATCAAAACTGTGGGGTTTATAATTTAATTCGGTAATGGCTTTATCTAAAATAAATCCTGTTCTCGCGGGTCGCTGAGCTGGCTGGGTAAATACACTTCCATCTACCTCTTTAATCAGGGACGCATCTAACTTAAAAAAATGCGCTGTTTTTAATGCCATATCATGGGGAGTAAGCAGATCTTTACCTGATATATTAAAAATTCCTTCTGCCTTTTTTTGTGCAATGGCCATGCAACCCAAAGCCAAGTCTTCAGCCAAGGTAGGTGTCCTCCATTGGTCATTGATTACTTGTATTTTTTTCCCCTGCTCTAGACTATGCTTTATCCATAAAATTATATTCGACTTTGACATATCATGTGCGATTCCATAAACCAAAACCGTGCGGACAATGGCACTTTTGACAGGTGAGGCCTTTAATAAATCTTCTGAAGCTAACTTGCTCTTTCCATAATAACTTAAGGGATGGGCTAGCGCCTCTTCAGCGTAAGGACCTGCCAAACCATCAAAAATAAAATCTGTCGACAGCTGGATGAGTAAAGCATTTGCCTCAATGCAACCCGCTATTAAATATTCTAAAGCCGTTACATTTTGTGACCAGCATGCTTCTTGATGAGTTTCGCATTGATCCACATGCGTCATGGCCGCACAATTGATCACCACATCAGGATTAATTTCTTTGAGGACCGTCGACACCTCCTCTCGAGAGGTAACATCTAACTTCCTATATTCATATTTTCCAGGTGGATTACGATTTTCGCCTCTACTCGTAGCTATAAAAGAAATCTCTTGCAGCGAAGCTGATAGACTGACTAATTTCTGCCCTAATAGGCCATTGGCCCCCGTAACTAATAGCTTCATCATAATTCTTTAGGATACCTGTAACCATATTTTTCAGTAATTTCTTTTTTAGGTACCTCCTCGATTTCCATGGTCATAAAAAGTTCCTCAATCGGTCGGTTGGCTCGTCCTACCGATACGCTTGCGATTTGATCAACCACGTCTAAGCCCGCAACCACACGACCAAAAATTGTGTATTCATTATCCAAGTGCGGAGCCCCTCCCAAGGTCGTGTAAGTTTCCAGTCGATCCAATGCCATGTCTTTGCGCAGTGAAATCCCTTGAACAGACTCCACTAATTCCACATATCTAAGGGCCAATTGATTCATTTCTTCAATTTTATTTTCCCTTTGCAAATTGATAAATTGTTGGGCTATGGTATCATAGCTGGGATTCTTCATTAACTCACTCAAACCCTGATTTAATGCAAATTGATCTATTGTTAACTCTTCTATGCTGAATATTTTACCATGGACAATATAAAATTGACTTGCCGAAGACATTTTTTCTGGGTTAATGCGATCAGGTTGCCTGGCTGCAGCTAACGCACCTTTAGTATGCATGAAATCACTCATGATTTCGGCAGGAATACGATCCGCTAAAGATTCCTGTGTCCCTTCTTTTTCATTGATATTTCCGCCCTGGACCATAAACCCTTTCATAACCCGATGCCACAAAGTACTGTCATACTTTCCCGTCCGCACCAACTCGATAAAGTTTTTCTTATGGAGTGGTGTTTCGTCGTATAAAAGCACTTTGATGGTTCCAAATTGGGTATTGATATTGACTAAGATATCTTTATCAGAATTACAACCCTGTAAAACCATCATTAACCCCATTATGATTACTATTTTTTTCATATTCTTCCCTAAATTTCAAATTTGTTCCCTTATCTCTTTTAAAATATTTTGGCCTCCCGCTTCTAAAACCTCTAAAGCCAAGCAAATTCCAAGATCTTTAGGATCATAACTGGATCGCTTTTTTAATATCTTTTGCTTGCCATCTAGGCTAATGATACCCCCCCTTAGAATAATGCCATTTTGATCAGAAGTTGCATGTGCAAAAACAGGAATGCTACAACCCCCTTCAAATTTTTCAAGAAAGGCACGTTCTGCGATGACCTCGGTCGCCGTGTGCGCATCATTTAACTTCGATGTAATTTGAGCTCTTATTGAAGGGTCTAATGAGCTATGCGCTTCAATGGCAATGCTCCCTTGGCCCACCGCCGGAACCCATACTTTTTCATCAAAGACATATTGAATCATACTTTCATAATTCATCCTTTGTATCCCAGCATAAGCCAATATCAAGGCATCACAATGTCCCGCCTTCATTTTCTCAATTCTTGTCTGCAAGTTTCCTCTCATATCTACCGTTTCTGCATGAGGGTAAAAATGTCTCAGACAGGCCACGCGGCGTGTTGATGAGGTTCCAATGACAAGCGGTGTAGCTAAATTAACTTTATTTGGACTGATCAAAACATCATTGGGTTGTGCTCTTGGACCAAAGGCAATAATTTCAAATGATTCAGGCAACACCGATGGCATATCTTTGGCGCTGTGAACGGCTATATCTATTTCTCCATTTTGGAGTTTTTGTTCTAATTCTTCAGTAAAAACTCCTTTCGAACCTATTTTAGAAATGGCTACATCCAAAACGCGATCGCCCTGAGTTGATATGGGTGCCAGCTCTGAAGCAATGCCCTCATTAGCCAGTTGGGTTTTTACCGAATGAGCTTGCCACAAAGCCAGTTTACTTTTACGCGTTCCTATGACAATTGGCCTATCCACGGTGGGTTCTAATAATATAGGAAAGCCTGATACTTAAAGCTAATTGGGCCATCTGTGGATGAGCATGACGCTCTAAATAATACAAGGTTTCTGAAAGATCTTTATAAATGAGTTCAAGTCCTTGAAGATTAATAGCATGACTAAATTTCAATATGAACACACGCTCAGCGCCTTGCGAGGAGATTAAATCTTCTGCTCCTTTAACCAAAATTGCATTACGAATCATCTCGAGTGCCCAACGCATTTTAATCTGTTGTTTTGCCCTTGATATTTGCTTGAATTGCTCACTCATCCGAGATAAAAAGTCATATTTAGCTCCTATACAATTTCGCATCCAATCAATGAACCAATACAGCTCATCCTCATTACCTTCTTTTAAATCGGCTACTGCATTCGGTAAGCTCCCATTTGAGAACCGATATGCCTTGATCGCATCTTCGGCACTAGCACCCTTATTTTTAACCAAGTATCCCATCATTTCGCCCTCTGAAAATGAGGGAACGGTAACCAACTGCAAACGAGAGATAATGGTTTTTAGTAAATCTTCATAATGATAAGTAACCATCAAATACAAAGTATTTTCGGGAGGTTCTTCCAACACTTTTAAAATGGCGTTGGCTGCCGCCCCATTCATTTTTTCAGGATACCAAATAATCAAAATTTTGAGTCCGCCCTCAAAAGATTTCATATTCACTGTTTGTACAATTTTTTTTGCTTCCGCCTTACTTATCTGATTTTGCTTGTTTTCCGTATCCAGTGCACTGATAAGATCGCCCAGAGCAGCATAAGGCTGTTCAATGATCAATTCCCTCCAAACTTCATTCACCCTAGACTGTTGCTTCCCATCCTCTTTTTCCGGTTTGGCTGAAGGGAAAAAATAATGAACATCAGGATGTATGTGCTTGGCCATTTTTTGACATGTCGGACAACTTCCACAAGCATCTGTTGCTTCTTTATTCTCACAGAGTAAATAGGTGGCATAGGCAATGGCCAAAGGCAGGGCCGCACCGCCTTCCTTTCCACTGAATAATTGAGCATGTGCCAGATGGTTTCGCTGATATGATAAAACCAATGTTTCTTTTAAGGCGAGCAGTCCCGGAATCTCCTCAAATCTCATCTCTTAATGACTCGTTTACTCATTATTTATTCTTATTTCCCAAGTGCGTTCATCTTGAGTTTGGGTAAACACGTTTTTAAGTATTCCCTTCTGATGGTCCTCTAAATATTTACTCCTTCTCCTCATGACCAGATCCGTTGTTTCAAGCATTTTATCAATCCGATGGGTAATAAAACCTTGTTTTACCCCCCAAGAAAAAGAAGGAATTAAATTTTTTTGTACTCCAGAACCCAAAATATTTGCTCCCACGCCTACCGTGGTTCCGGTATTGAACTGCGAAGCAATACTGCATTTAGTATAATCCCCCATGATCATTCCACAAAACTGTAATCCTGTATCTATGTATTTTTTACTATAAAAATCCCACATCTTAATGGTAGAATAATTCAGCTTCAGATTTGAATTATTCGTTCCCGCTCCTAAGTTACACCATTCTCCGATGACCGAATTTCCCAAAAATCCATAATGGGCTTTATTGGTAAACCCTTGAATCACTGTTTGAGAGATTTCTCCACCGACCTTTGAGTGAGGGCCTATGGTCACCTGTTCTCTGATCGCAGCCCCCATTTTAATTTCACTATGCTCATTCATGGCAAATGGTCCGCGAATAATGGCACCTTCCCCTATTCTACAATTTTTGCCAATATAGATGGGGCCACGCTCCGCATTAAGGATGGCCGCTCTGATGGTCACTCCGGATTCAATATATATATCGGACCCATAAGTGCGGATATGGGGATCTGCGATTGACTGCGATATTTGATCTTGGGTAACTAATTTGAAATCTTTTTTTATCTGTTTCCCATTTTGTATGAAAATATCCCATCCATAGTTTATTTGATCTAATGAATCATTCCACTGGATCCAATCGTAGTTTGACCCTGCAAATCCCTCATCGGTATACAGGGCAATCATAACGCCTTCGTAAATAATGCCTGTGCCTTTTTTTAACCCTTTAATGGAAGCTACAAGTTGTTCGTTGGGCATTACACTCCCATTGATAACCCATATTCCAGAGGCATCCCTTGGCTTCGTATATTGGCCCATCAAATAATCCAAAGTAAAATAACCAACCAGATCGGCCTTAAGGTAATGCTCCCATTTTTCTCTAATGGTAAGAATCCCCACCCGCAGCTCACATGAAGGCTTCGTGTGGGTCAATGGCCATAACCGTTGATGGCGCTCGGGGTCATCCCAAAATGCTATTTTACGCATACCCCAAAAATAAAAAAAGTCTCCAAGAATATTCTTGAAGACTTGCTTTAAATCTTTGCTTATTTTTATTTTTGATATCTCTTCTTGAATTTCTCAACACGTCCCGCCGTGTCGACAAATAATTTTTTCCCTGTATAAAAGGGATGTGAGGCTGAGCTTACTTCAATTTTCACCAACGGATATTCATTCCCGTCCTCCCATTTAATGGTATCCGACGACTTCATTGTTGACTTGGTCAAAAATTTGAAGTTACTTGACGTGTCTAAGAACACAACTTCTTTATATTCGGGATGTAAATCTTTTTTCATGAGTAGAATTATATAATTTCAAAAAGGATTGCAAACATAGATATAAATTTGTGTAATAAAAAAGTCCAATTTTTAATAAATTTTAAGTTTTTAAGAATATTCACATCAAATGAACCGTCTCTCTCCCCATTAGACTACTTTTGTGTATCGTAGGGGTATGCGCTCTTGCTTGAACGAATGAATACATTAATTGATAACAGGGTGTTTTTAACGGAGTATTATACTTTAAATAATACAAACAGCCCCTTTTCACTCCGTCCGGTTGTAACCAATAAACTCCCCGCATGAATACATATTTTAGACTGCTTCAATACGCAAAACCTTACAAGTGGTTGATCCCTCAATACTTTATTTATACGTTGTTATTTGTTCTCTTCAGTGTAGTTAACCTAGCTGTTTTAGCTCCCTTACTCAATTTACTGTTTAAGCCCGCTTCGACAGCTGCAACCGAATCAACTTCAGTTGAGCCTGATCCTTGGTCACTAGAGCAATTTTATACATATTTAAATGAATTTATTGCTACGCAAACCAAAGAAGATGCCCTTTACGCCATCTGCCTGATTCTCATCATTTCCGTAGTCTTTGCCAACCTCTTTAATTATCTGACCCTTATGCTTCAGGCAAAAGCGCGAATAAATGCGGTAACAAACCTCAGAAATTCAGTTTTTAATCGAATTACCGAATTGGATATGGGTTATTTTACGGACGCTCGCAAAGGAGATCTCATGACCAAAGTAAGCACCGATGTTCAAAACATAGAAGCTACCATTGTCAATTCGCTCACGGTCCTTTTCAAAGAACCTTTTTTAATTTTGGGCTATTTCTTTGTCTTATTTTTTATCTCTACAGAGCTCACTTTGTACACGCTGCTTTTAGTTCCTGTCTCTGGATCAGCCATTTCTTACATTGCTAAAAGGCTGAAAAGAAGAGCCCAATTTACTCAAGAATCTATCAGCAGGTTAACCAATATACTAGAAGAAACGTTATCAGGCATAAGAGTCATCAAAGCATTTAATGCACAATGGTACACGCAAAAAAAATTCACAAGCGAGGCTGGCGTTTATGCTCACCAAAGCATGAGAATGGCCATAAAATCAAATCTTTCAGCACCTCTGTCTCAGGTACTCGGCACCTCAATGCTCTGTTTAATCTTATTAATTGGAGGCCATATGGTATTGAGTGATTCGTATCAATTAGATCCTTCCAAATTTATTCTCTTTTTAATCACTTTTGGTCAACTCATCGTCCCTGCCAAGAACATTGCCAATGCTTTTACTAATATTCAGAAAGGGTTGATTTCAAGTGAGCGCGTATTTCAACTAATTGATACACCCATAAAGGTAACCGACCATGCAAATTCACAAGATTTAATAAACTTCAAAACACATATCTCCTTCGAGGGGGTCGATTTTGCTTATGAAGATCGAAAAGTGCTCAATGACATCAGTTTCCATATCGCCAAAGGAAGCACTGTGGCCATGGTAGGCCAATCTGGAGGAGGGAAATCAACCATTGCTGATCTCTTGGCCCGATTTTATGATCCCACAGAAGGCTCAATCAAAGTAGATGGACAAGACATCAAAGACATTACCATCTCCTCTCTAAGAAAAAAAATGGGTATTGTCACCCAAGAGTCCATTTTATTTAATGATACCATCCGTCAAAATATTTCCTTTGGAAAAGCTGAGGCTAACTTAGAAGAAATCATCGCAGCCGCTAAAATCGCAAATGCACATCAGTTTATCATGCAGCTTGAAAAGGGTTATGATACCGTCATTGGTGAGCGAGGATCTAAATTGTCAGGAGGACAAAAACAAAGAATGAGCATCGCACGTGCGCTTCTAAAAAACTCTGAAATCCTCATTTTGGATGAGGCTACTTCAGCCCTGGATTCTGAGTCTGAAAAACTGGTGCAAGATGCGATACTCAATCTGACAAAAAACAGGACGACCTTAGTGATTGCCCATAGATTAAGTACCATCCAAAATGCAGACCTAATTTTGGTCCTCAAAGAGGGGAAAATCATTCAATCAGGCACCCATCTGGAATTAATTAAGGAAGCGGGAGTTTATAAAACGCTTCTGGAAATTCAGAATCTGCCCCATTCGCAAACAGCATCAAGTTCCTCAAAATAATAACTTCATTTATCCTTTATATATTAACTTTAAATATCTCATTTGAACTAAAATGATAAAGTTTACAAACGCTTTTTCGATTCTTTACCTCGTGGCAGCCATCTCATCTATCATGATGATCTATTACGAGGCTATCATACTCGAGACCCTTCAAAATTGGGGCTACTGGTTGAGTCTCAAACAACTCCCAGTGATTGGAGCCAATCTGATTTTACTGTTATCGGTGCTGATGTTACTCGAAGTCATTTTTCAAAAGTTCGCCATCAACAAGCTTAAAAATAAAATCAGGGAGCAAATGGCTGAGGTCATGTCCATAAAATCAAAATTATATGATCAAATAACCCATGATGATGGCTCCAATTCTGAATCAAAAGATGACCCTAACCAAACTTCTTTAGAAGAAAATGAAGATTACTAATCAGATTGAAATAATAACACAAGAGCTGCAAGAAGCTCATCAAGTATTGTCGAACTTCATGGCAGACCCTAAGTTGATCGAAACCATCGCCGAAATGGCTCATCTTATGACCCAAGCCATAGAAAATGGAGGTAAAATAATCACTTGTGGAAATGGAGGTTCGCATTGCGATGCAATGCATTTCGCCGAAGAACTTACCGGTCGATATAGAAATGACCGTAAATCCCTTCCTGCCATCACTATTTCGGATGCAGCACACCTCACTTGTGTGGGTAATGATTATGGTTATGAATTCATATTTTCAAGATTTATCGAGGGGATGGGCAATAATGGAGATGTGCTCTTAGCCATCAGCACGAGTGGCAATTCTATGAACATTGTTAATGCAGTAAAGGCCGCAAAAGAAAAGAATATGAAAACCATAGTACTCGCCGGAAAAAATGGGGGTAAATTGGCAGAGATGGCAGATAAGATATTGATTGTACCGCATTTTGGATTTGCCGATAGGATTCAAGAAATACATATCAAGATTATCCACATTATGATCTTATTGATTGAGCAAAAAATAACTCATTAATGATCTAATTTTGAGAAGCATCCTTCAAAGGATAGTTTCCTAGCGAGTTTACGCAGATCTCATTATAAAACATTCAGATCCAGAATGGTTTCATAAAATAATAAAATACGATCAATTAAAAGAGCTTGATTCTTGCAAATTAGATCAGTTTAGTAAGTCTAGCAATATGCGGCCAACTAATAGGCATAGGACTTAATTCATTACACAAAAACTCAGATTCAAGACATTAAATACTGACTGGGGAAGTAAAGTTGATTCTAGATTTGTAAGTGCGACAAGTGTCCTGTATTTTGACCTACTCTATCAATGATTATTTTAATAAATTATATTAGCTAAAACCTATGGCAGTGCAGTGTACGGTGTTGATGCCTTCATTATAACAATTGAGGTAGATGTTGGCCAAGGAACCCAATTTTTTATGGTAGGACTGCCTGATTCAGCAGTTAAAGAAAGTCAACAGCGGGTGGAGGCAGCAATTAAGTTTTATAACTACCACATGCCCCGTCAGAAGATTATGGTAAATTTGGCTCCAACCGATATCAAAAAAGAAGGCTCCTTTTATGACCTCCCCATTGCATTAGCCATCTTAAGCGCCTCTAACCAAGTTCATATACCCATGCTTGATCAATATTTAGTGATGGGAGAATTATCCCTGGACGGCCAATTGCGCCCACTCAGAGGTATCTTGCCCATTGCGATCGAAGCTCGAAAACAAGGATTTAAAGGATTTATATTACCCAAAGAAAATGCGAGGGAAGCGGCCATTGTAGATCAGTTAGAAATCGTTGGTGTCACAAATATCAAAGAAGCAGTGGAACATTTAAATGGGAAAATATCATTGCTCCCATGCAGTATGATACCCGAGAAAACTTCGAGTAATCAAAATGAATACGAGGTAGATTTTTCAGACGTACAAGGGCAAGAAAACATCAAAAGAGCTTTTGAAATTGCCGCCGCAGGGGGGAATAATGTCATCATGATTGGGCCTCCGGGGGCAGGTAAAACCATGTTGGCCAAAAGACTTCCTTCCATTTTACCCCCTTTAAACCTTTATGAAGCCCTAGAAACGACCAAAATACATTCTGTTGCAGGAAAACTCGGAGTCGATGCTCATCTCATTTCGGCACGCCCATTTCAGGCATCAGGCACCCCACCATACGGTAAGTGATGTCGCGCTGGTAGGCGGAGGAAGTATTCCGCAACGTGGTGAAATTTCTTTGGCCAATAATGGTATTCTTTTTTTAGACTAGCTTCCTGAATTTAAACGTTCGGCCCTTGAGGTCCTCAGGCAGCCCCTCGAAGAGCGCCACATCACAATCTCTAGAGCACGAATGTCTATTGATTATCCTGCGAATTTTATGTTGATTGCGAGCATGAACCCTTGTCCCTGCGGCTTTTATAACCATCCAGAAAAAGAATGTATATGTCCCCCAGGTGCCGTGCAGCGTTATCTCAATAAAATCAGTGGCACGTTGCTGGATCGTATAGATCTTCATGTGGAGGTGACCCCTATTTCCTTTGATCAGATGACTTCAAATAGAAAGTCTGAAAATAGTACGGCGATTCGTGATCGTGTCATCTCGGCTCAAAATCGTCAGAAATTAAGATTTGAAAGGCATACTGCCATTCATAATAACGCGATGATGCCTTCGCAAATGGTCAAAAATATCTACTCCATTAATGCCGCAGGTATGCTATTACTAAAAACAGCTATGGATAGATTAGGGCTTTCGACCAGGGCCTATGATAGAATTTTGAAAGTCGCTCGCACCATTGCCGATCTAGCAGGAAAAGATGATATTCTCATCGAACATCTAGCCGAAGCCATTCAATATAGAAGTTTGGATCGCGAAAATTGGGCGGGTTAGTGGGGCTTAACGTCTGGTTTTTTACATACAAAAAATTTAGGGTGGATGGCCAAGAAATAATTGGACTTTCGTTCAAGTAACAATTATTGTCCTAAATTTAATCTCATAATATTTGCAGATAATTTCAACCCTAATAAAATATTGATCCCAGAACAAATCAAAATAGCATGCTCAAAAAAACGCTCCTCCTCACTTCTGGTCTCCTCATTCTCTTTTTTTCCAGCATCCTTACTCGTATAGATCGTACCCCATACAAGGCGCTTGATTTTTATAAAAAAAGTATCTATGAAATCAATCAGTTACTGACAAAAAATCACATTCCCTCCATCGGGGATACCTTGTTGATAGGGTTCGCCCGGGCCAACTTAACACCTCCCGACTTGGCTCCTTTAGCGGGTTATGGGAATCGACGACCCAAAGAAATGACGAGCGTTCATGACTCCATCTACGTTAACACTACCGTCATAAACAATGGTAAAAATAAAATCGCCATCGTCTCAGCAGACCTGTTAATTATTCCGCCAGAAGTAACTGCCCTTTTAAAAGAAAACCTTTTTAACTCGGGTTGGTCCGTACCGGAAATTTTTCTTTCCGCCACCCACACGCATTCCAGTTTAGGGGGTTGGGCCCCTGGTTTGGTAGGCAATATGATCGCAGGAACCTACGATGTCAAATATCCTGAATTTATCGCCAATCAAATCATAGCCAGTATTCAGATGGCTGAGAAAAAGTTAAATGCTGGTGCCTGGAGTTTTAATGAATTATCCATTCCTTCATTGATTAATAATCGACTCGTCGGTACCCAAGGCATTACCGATCCCTCCTTAAAACTCATGGCCTTAAAATCAGGCATGCAAGAAGGAGTACATGTATTTTACGGTGCCCATGCCACTTGCCTATCTGGTGAAAATAAAGAAATGTCTAGAGATTATCCCGGCGTTTTCTCTGATTGGGTGGTGAACCATACTCCCCTCGATTTTGCTGTTTACAGCGCCGGCGCCGTAGCAAGCATGGGTCCTGAAACCGGTCTAAGACAAGGATTTGACCGCGCTCAATTTATGGGTGAAGAAATGGCCAAGCAAGTTGCTTTAATTCAGCAATTTGGATTCCCTTATGAAAACCAATTAAATCTTAACTTTATTAGAATCCCCCTTTTTTTAAGACAGCCTATGGTCAAAATTTCTGAAAACTGGGCGCTTCGTCCATGGGTCTTTAAATGGGCATTTGGTCACTCCCCATTGGAAATCTCCATGATTCAGCTCAATGATTTGGTCATGATTGGATTGCCTTGTGATTTCTCTGGGGAATTGGCAGTGGAGTTGTATGCCTATGCCAAGTCCAAAAATCTAAATCTAATTATCTCATCATTTAACGGTGGATATGCAGGATATGTCCCTGATGACAAATGGTACGATTTGGAAAAATACGAGCCCCGCTCCATGAGTTGGTATGGGCATGATAATGGTGCCTATTTTGTTGAGATCATCAAACTTTTAATCGATTACAATCAATCATGAATATCACTCGACCTACTTTAATCATCGATGAAGTCAAAGCAAGAAAAAACATTGCCTTTATGGCTGGCAAGGCCAAAAAATCTAATCTGCTATTTAGGCCTCATTTTAAAACTCATCAATCTGCGACCGTAGCGCGGTGGTTCCTTGAAATGGGAGTAAACCACATTGCTGTTTCTTCTCTCGCCATGGCCCATTATTTTTATCAGCATGGTTGGGATGACATCCATATTGCCTTCCCTTACAACTTGTTGGAACATCAAGAACTCAATGAATTAGCCAAGCACATTAAGCTGACCGTATCAATCGAATCTCAGCAAGCCTTAACACATCTTAAATCCCATATGAAAACCCCCATCCGCTACATGATTAAAACGGATGTCGGTTATGGAAGAACGGGAATTGATGCGAGTAATTGGGAATCTATTTTATCATTGGCTGATCAAGGAAATTCAATATGTCAATTTTCTGGATTGATGGCACATGCAGGGCATACTTATGATGCTAATGGTATAGATGAGATAGAAAAAGTGCATAAAAAAAGTCTCCAAAAACTGGAAATCTTAGTCAACCGGTTTATAGACCCTCCCTTTGTAAGCTATGGGGATACCCCTTCTTGTTCTGTCTCTAAAAATTTCAACTTGATCTCCGAATTTCGCTGCGGAAACTTCGTTTATTATGATCTGACACAAGTGGCGATAGGCTCTTGTTCGGTTGATCAAATCGCAGTGGCTATGGCTTGCCCAATTGTGGCAGAACATTATGATCGTAATGAAGTGGTCATCTATGGTGGCGCCGTCCATTTTTCTAAAGATTTCGTCATAAGTCCTCGTAAGCATTTTGGCCAAATTGTAACTTTTAATAAAAATGGCTGGGTAGTTTTAGAGGGTGTCTACCTCAAAAAAATATCTCAAGAGCACGGCATCATTCATTTACCCAAAAATGTTGACAAAAAAAATCAATTCTCACTCGGCCATATTATCGGTATCTTACCAGTCCATTCATGCCTTACAGCAGATCTCATGATGGGGCAAGAAACACTCAGTGGTCACCCAATAGATAAAATGATGCGAATATGAAAAAAATTAGTATTACGGCACTTTCTATGCTCTTCTTTTATGGTGCAATAGGTGAACCAAAAGACTCCCTGGATATTATGATTGGTCAAATGATTCAGATAGGAATTACTGATTTTGGTGATGCTTCGGTGCGTAACGAATTACGTAATCTCATCAAAACCGGTAAAGTCGGTGGGGTCATCCTTTTTGAAAAAAATCTGCAAAAAGAAGATACAAAAGTGGCATTAAAAAAAATGATTGAGGAGCTCCAAAAAGAGGCCAACATCCCTTTGTTTGTTGCCATAGATGAAGAAGGAGGCTATGTGAATCGCTTGAAACCTAAATATGGCTTCCCAAAAACTGTTTCAGCTGCCTATTTGGGGGCCATGGATGACCTAGATTCAACAAAATTCTATAGTACCCAAACCGCTCAAACTCTTAGTTCTCTTGGTTTTAATATAAACTATGCACCATCAGTAGATGTGGCCATTAACCCTAATAACCCGGTGATTGTAAAAAATAAGCGTAGCTATTCAAAAGATCCCAAAACGGTCGCCCGACATGCGAATGCTTATATTGAAGGGCATAAACCTTTTAATGTGGCTACTGTACTGAAGCATTTTCCAGGTCATGGTTCCTCTCAAGTAGATACGCATTTAGGCGTCGCCGACGTCTCTAATAGCTGGCAAAAAAAGGAGTTAGAACCTTATATTACATTGATCAAAACAGGATCTGTTCAAGCCATAATGACCGCACACATTATCAACCAAAACCTAGACGAAGACCTATTTCCAGCTACACTCTCGAAGCGAATAATTACAGACCTTCTTCGGAGAGAATTAGGATACGAAGGAGTCATTTTTAGTGATGATATGCACATGGCGGCCATTATTAAAAACTATGGCTTCAAGGAAGCCGTAGTTTTAGCCCTCAATGCAGGTATCGATTGCCTGATTTTTTCAAATAATATTTTTACTGATGATATCATTTCTGCCAAGGCCCTTCATCATCACATCAAAACTCAAGTTTTGATGGGTACAATAGATGCAAAAAGCATCACTCAATCCTACCGCAGACTAATCAAACTAAAATCTGCACTCGGCCTGAACTCCTTAAAGTATTGACCCTCAATATTGATAGAAAAATCAAGCACCTTTATTCTAAATAATTTGGATTAAGCTGTTATTTCAAAGGATTCTATAAGAAATTTGCTAATTAATAGTATTACTATTATTATTACAGATATAAATGACTAAGCTAGATTATTTACTACTAATAACATCGGCCAAAGTGAATATGCTTTGTGAATATGCTTTAAGGGGACGCCTAAAAGGTAATATTAGAGGCCTAAAAATTTTCAGTTATTGGCTATTTGAAAAAAGTCATACGAATAGCGTACTTCAAAACTATGATAAAATATAATCCTAAATCCTGGGCATCCCTCATTTTTGATGTCTACAGTAGATATGTATTTAAATCATTACTGCCTCTCATTTTATTCATGGGTATCTTTTCGACCGCTTATGTAGCCATCATCGTTGATCTTGCGCAACTCCATTATGAAAGTACAATACAATTTCATTCTATTATTGGTGTGATGCTCGGGCTGTTTCTGGTCTTCAGAATCAATACCGCTTATGATCGTTGGTGGGAAGGAAGAAAATTATGGGGAAAATTAGTCAATGATACACGTTATTTGGCCATAAAAATAAATAATATACTCCCTGTTGATAGAACAGCCGATCGAGAATTTTTTATTGATATGATTGCGAATATTGCTTTCGCAACCAAAGAACATCTTCGAGACAGTATTCTTGTTAGTGAATTGTCATTGCCTGATGAGACCTTAAGGAATAACGTCATCTCTAGTACGCACAGACCTAATAAATTGGCTGACGCCTTATTTGAAAGAACCAATCAGCTTTATAAGGATCAGATAATTGATGGTTACCAACTTTATATTCTAGATAAAGAATTAAAGGGTTTTGTAGATATGATAGGAGGCTGCGAACGTATCAAAACAACTCCCATTCCTTTTTCATTCAGCATGTTTATCAAGAAATTTTTGTTCATTTACTCTTTAACACTTCCGGTCAGCTTTGCTTGGCAATTTGGTTATTGGACGACGCCTATAGTAATTCTTACTTTTTATTTTTTAGTAAGTGTCGAACTTATCTCAGAAGAAATCGAAGACCCTTTTGGGGAAGATATCAATGATTTACCCCTTGATGAAATATGTTTCAAGATCAAAAAGAACGTTGAGGAGATCATGCTCAAAAATTAAGCTCTTTTTTGGGGTCTCGATCTTTTTGAATAATGACTAAAGCAATATCCCTTTAATCTAGAGATACGTTTACATGCCTTTCAGCATGATATGATGAGCGAACTAAAGGACCCGACTCAACATATTTCAATCCCCTCCTTAAGCCTTCCTCCTTGTACTTTTCAAATTGATCCGGATGGATGAACTCTGCTACTTCAATATGCATTTTAGTGGGTTGTAGATATTGTCCCAATGTCAAAATGTGTAATCCGGCCTCCACCAAATCATCTATGGCCTTAAAAACTTCTTCTTCAGTTTCTCCAAGACCTAGCATAATCCCTGATTTGGTTCGCTTGCCCATCTTGTAAGTACGTAGAGTTTGTTCTAGGCTTCTCGCATATCTTGCCTGAGGTCTGACTCTTTTATACAATCTTTCGACCGTTTCCATATTATGAGAAACGACCTCTTGTCCTCCCTCAACCATCCGCTGTAAGGCATCCCAATTGTTCTTAACATCTGGTATTAAGGTTTCAATAGTCGTTGTTGGGCTTAGTTCTTTTACCAATTTTACCGTCTGATACCATATTTCTGCACCCCGATCTTTGAGCTCATCTCGATTGACCGAAGTAAGTACCGCATGTTTTACCCCCATGGTGGCAATGGCTTCTGCAACGCGTTGGGGCTCAGCCTCATCATATTCAAGAGGTCGTCCCGTAGCTACCGCACAGAAGGTACAACTTCGTGTGCATACATTTCCTAAAATCATGAAGGTAGCCGTTCCTGCACCCCAACATTCACCCATGTTTGGACAGTTTCCACTCTCACAAATGGTATGCAGCTTGTTTTCATCTACAATTTTACGAACCTTCGCATAATCTTCGCCAACTGGGAGTTTTACGCGCAGCCAATTTGGTTTTTTTATGTGCTTACCAGACGCTGCTGAAATTACAGGTAATTCTATCATTCGATTATTTAATATTAACTCAAAATTAATAAATTCTCTTCCCCCAAAAGAAAGTAAAAAAAGCGGAGGTGTACAAAGCCCTATTGGGCTTGGTGGGTACAATAACTATTTGTTTAACATAACCTTCAGCCATCACACCAAACTCAATCCCAATCACATTCCTCATAAAACTGCCAAATTCAAAATCTAATGCCGCTTTAATATTGATTCCAGGGATTATTTTTGACTCCCCAAAGCCCTGTAAAAATTTACCTGAACCCTGGATGGATTGTAAATTCGTATACCTTACTGGATCGTATACCACATATTCTCCACCAGAGGTAAGCACATAATAGGGGATGACAATACCAATGGTTGGTCCTGCGGTTATATTGGCATTAATTTGAACTCCTTTTTGACTTTCCTTTCCATATATAATTTTATCCCTCCCATATTGACCTCTAATAGCCAATAATCTATTTTGCTTTCCCCAAATGAAGGTGCTTCCATTTTGTGAGGAAGTATATTTTAGCTCACTAGGATGTGCTACGTTTACCAGCTCAAAACCGAAAGTTTCGAAAATACCCTTTTTGTGACTTCTTCCGTATCTAAAAACTGCTCCTCCAATCAAACTACTATTGGTATTGGTCGTCACTCCCCAAATAAATTCTTTTACGTATTGATCTTGGTCATCAAATTGGGAAAACCCCAAAAAGAAGCTTAAAATCATAAAAAAAGTTAGAATTCCTTTAAACATTAATCGATTTATTCTTCAGTTGTAACGTAAAGATAAAAGTTTGTAAATGCAATTCAAATCGAATTATCAAGGAAGATTAAGAACTTCAATCATGCATCAAGGTTCTGGAGATCCGCTCCTTACCGATGCGCCCAAAGATAACAAAGGTCAAGGTAAAACTTTTCCACCAACCGATCTGGTGGCAGCAGCTTTAGTTAGTTGCATAGCAACCATTATGGGTATAGAAGCTGATAAAATGAATGTTAACCTTAGTGGCCTGACTTGGGAGACCACCAAAGAGATGCAAACCCATCCAAGAACCATTGGGAAGATTAAGGTACATTTTAGTTGGAAGAACTGCGAAATTTCTTTTGAACAACATGTTTTATTAAAAAACAAAGGCCTGGCCTGCCCAGTCATGTTGGCGCTCTCACCCAACATCATTCAAGAAATTACCTTCGACTTTTAATCCTCTTGAAGATAAGCCAATAACACTTGGTAATCTATACCGAAATGCGAATCATGATACGTAACCGATCCCCCTTCAACAACTAATAACTGGGGTGATTCATGGCGCACGTCAAAATCAATGGAAATTTGATCAGAGATACGGCGGTACCTGAGCAAATCTAAAAAATAGATGGATAAATTCCTTACCTCATCCCCACGCCATTTTCGTTCGAGACGATCAAGCACCATGGCACTGGTTGAACAGCTTGTGCTGTGCTTGAATATCATCACAGGCTGCTCTTGAGACGCTTGTTTGATTTCTAGCAATTGATCTTCATTTATTAGAGGTATCCAGTTCATTAATTATTCCAAATTTTTCGTTCTTTTTTATCAAATTTTGCGGGGCTTACCTTCTCCTTGATCCCTTCAGGAGTACGGGTACTTGATCCCAAGTTCACCCATAATAAATTCCAATCTCTATTTTTAGAATGTAAATATCCTCCTTGTTCTGATTTTTTAATATTTACATCCGTGATAGTTGGAACCCTAAAGGAAGTCCAGGGCTTACTTTTTATAAATAAATCAAATGTAGACCAGCTCAAGACACTTGCATTAAAATAATTTTTTTGCCCCGATACACTTCTAATTCTACTTTTTTTAAAATCGTTTTTTTCAAACTCCACATATTTTAGACTCTTACGCAAAGCATGAGCAACCCGACTCAAATCACTTGCATTAAAGTGATTTTTATGCCCCATTACACTTCTAATTTTGTTATTTTCAAACTCATGGCTTGTAAACTTCCCATGCTTCAACCGTTTACCCAAAACATAAGCCCCGTCACCTTCAAGAGGCCTCTTTTGATTTTTATTCCAAAAAAATATCCTGCGACCCTTTTTCTTGACCTTTATCGTTCTCAGTTTAACATCGCTATCAGGTATTATTTGAGCCTGCCCATTAAAAGAAATACAGCACAAAAAAAATACCAATAATAAGAAAAATATGTAAGGTGACCCCTTCAAAACTTTAATGTAAATTAATCAAATTAATATTTTAGTAAATAATTTAACTGTTCAAGTAACCGCTGCTGGGGTAAAAAATTTTGTTCCAAGGCATTAGAAAATGGAACAGGCGTGTCCAAACTTCCTACTCTCAAAACAGGCGCATCTAGATCTTCAAAGCAATGCGTACCTATCCAAGCGGCAATTTCTGCACCAATACCACCTGTTATGCAATCTTCGTGAAGAATCAAACTCTTGTTAGTTTTCTTTACTGATGTACTTACCGTTTCTTTATCCCAAGGCATTAAAGTACATAAATCAATTATTTCGAGTCCATCTATCGTTTTGGATGCTTCTAATGCCCAATGTACGCCCATTCCATAAGTAATAATGGTTAATCTATCTCCTTTCAACGCTACTTGTGCCTTTCCTATTTCCATTGTATGATAGCCCTTGGCTACCGGTCCCATCAAAGATCGATACAAATATTTATGCTCAAAAAATAGGTAAGGGTTGGGGTCTTCAATCGCCGCACACAATAAGCCCTTGGCTGCTGCTGGCGTGGATGGGTATACAATTTTCAAGCCAGGCGTATGAAAAAACCAAGCTTCATTTGATTGTGAATGAAAAGGCCCTGCATTTACACCCGCACCTGTTGGCATTCTTATCACAACGTCTGCATTTTGTGCCCATCGATAATAAGATTTTGCCAAATTATTGACAATTTGATTAAACCCACAGGTAACGAAATCTGCAAATTGCATTTCCATTACCGACTTCATGCCCGCAATACTGAGCCCCAAGGTAATCCCCACAATGGCTGATTCACATAAAGGTGTATTTCGAATCCGTAGAGATCCAAATTGTTCTAAAAATCCTTCCGAAATTTTAAAAACTCCTCCATAATCTGCAATATCCTGTCCTAAAAATACAAGCTCCTTGTGACGCTCCAAACTTTGCCGAAGACCTTCTGAAATGGCATCAACATATCTAATATCTCTGGTTTTGGGCTCTAAATCTCTATTTTTTTGAGTAAATGGTGCATAAACATCAGCGAGTTCTTGTTCCGGGTTGACCGTTAATGGCGCTTCGCTGAAGGCCTTTTTAACCGCCATATTAATCTCTTTTTTAATATCCTCTTTAAGAGTTTCTAAAACATTCGAGTCAATTCCCGACTCAATTAGGAAAGATTCATAATTGGCAATAGGATCTTTTTTTGCCCAATAATCCATCAACTCTTTCGGAACGTATTTAGTCCCCGAAGCCTCCTCATGACCTCGCATTCTAAACGTTTTGGCCTCAAAAATGACGGGCCGAGGTCGCTCTCTTATAGAATCGCAAACCTTTTCAAGTTCATTCATGACTTCTAGGATGTTATTCCCATCTACCGAGATGGCTTCTATTCCGTAAGCTGGACCTTTCACCAAAAATGAATCAAAATTAAACTGTTGATTACTGGGAGTTGAAAGGCCATAGCCATTATTTTCGATAACAAAAATTACAGGTAAATTCCAAACAGAAGCGACATTAACAGCTTCATGGAAATCTCCTTGACTCGTACCCCCGTCACCTGTGAAAACAAGGGTCACCTTTTTCTTTTTTTGTATCAAGTCAGCCAATGCAATCCCATCCGCAACCCCAAGTTGTGGTCCCAAATGAGAGATCATCCCAACCAAGTGATGTTCTGTGGTACCAAAATGGAAGGAACGATCTCGCCCTTTGGTAAATCCATTAGCTTTCCCTTGAAATTGGCTAAATAGCTTTTCTAGTGGGATTTTTCTAGTGGTAAATATCCCTAAATTTCGATGCATAGGTAAAAGGTATTCCGAATCCTTCAAGCACAAGGCAGCGCCAACACTGATGGCTTCTTGGCCAATTCCTGAAAACCATTTGGTTATTTTACCTTGCCTTAGCAGGATTAACATCTTTTCTTCCATCAAACGGGGCGTAACCAGTTCTTGGTAAATTTCGGTCAACCTACTTTTTGATCTTTTATTGGGTTCAAATTTCATGATTCAAAAAATTTCGAAAAAGACTTTGTAAAGATGGTACACTCTCATGAATTTTTAGATGTTATTTTTGTATTTCACAATAGCTTATGATTGAATTCGAAAAATTTAAATTAACCAATGGCCTTGAGGTAATTCTTCATCAGGACAAAACCTCTTCGTTGGTCTGTTTGAACACCCTATACAAAGTGGGCTCTAAAAATGAAGATCCTAATAAAACTGGCTTTGCCCATCTTTTTGAACACTTGATGTTTGGGGGATCCAAGCATATCCCTAATTTTGATAGCCCCTTGCAAGCTGTAGGAGGTGATAACAATGCCTTCACAAGTAGTGACATTACCAATTATTATACTACAGTTCCTGCAAATAATATAGAAACTGGTTTCTGGCTTGAATCAGATCGGATGTTGGCATTGTCATTTGAAGAGCAAGTCCTTGAAAGAGAGAAAAATGTGGTCATTGAAGAATTTAAACAACGCTACCTAAATCAACCCTATGGAGATGTTTGGTTGAAATTGAGCCCTGCAGCCTATCAATTACACCCATATCGTTGGCCAACCATCGGAAAAGAAATTTCTCATATTAAAAATATAAATATGGAAGAGGTAAAGGCGTTTTTTGATACTTACTATGCGCCCTCCAACGCGATATTGGTCATTGCAGGTAACATTAACCTCTTAGAGGCGCAGCGACTTTGCGCCAAATGGTTTGCACCTATTGAGGATCGAAGTGTGAACAAGCGTATCATCCCCTTGGAGCCAAAGCAGAGTCAGCATCGGCACATCGATTTAACAGCCCAAGTTCCCCAAAATGCTATTTATAAAGCTTATCACATGCCCGGCAGGGCCAGCAAACAATATCAAGCAAATGATTTACTCTCAGATATTTTAGGCAGAGGCAAGTCTTCTATTTTACACCAGCACGGTGTTAAAAAATCACAGATTTTTTCTTCCTCATCTTCTTACGTAACCGGAAGTATAGACCCAGGGCTTATGATTATTAGTGGTCGGCTCAGTGAAAATATTACTTTTGAGACCGCTGAAAAAACACTTGATGATGCTTTTCAAGAACTAATGACTCAACCTGCTGAATCACTCCAAAAAGTTAAAAATATGGCTACCTCGTCCATTACTTTTGGAGAGATCGATTTATTAAATAGGGCCATGAGTTTAGCTTATAACACCCATTTGGGAAATACCGATTTAGTCAATAAAGAGATTGACATCGTTGAAGCGGTAACTGAAAAAGAAATAAGTGCTGCCATCCACAGTACCTTACTTGAATCAAATTGTACCACATTGTATTATCATAAAAATTAAGTCTATGAAACCTGCTATTAAAATTGGCTATGGCTATGACGTTCATCAGCTTGCCCCTCAAGTAGACTTCTGGCTGGGGGGTATCAAAATTCCCCATACCCACGGAGCGATCGGTCATTCTGATGCAGACGTATTGATTCATGTCATTTGCGACGCGCTACTTGGGGCTGCCAACTTACGTGATATCGGCTTTCACTTTTCTGATAAAGATCCGAAATTCAAAGACATTGATAGTAAGCTATTGTTGAAAGAAGTTATGAATCTCATTGATGAAAAAGGTTATAAAATTGGAAATATTGATACCACAATATGCCTGCAAGAACCTAAGATCGGACCTTACATTGAAAATATAAAAGCTTGTCTATCTCAGGTAATGGTTCTAGATAAAGCAGATATCTCGATCAAAGCTACCACGACCGAAACCCTTGGATTTGTAGGTAAAAAAGAGGGCGTTTCCGCACACGCCGTCGTCCTTATCTATAAAGATTAAAAGTAATATGATTCCTTCAAACGCTGAAAATAATGATAAAAAAGCATCTCTAAAATCGCCCAACTTAGTACTGTTTACTACTGGAGATGGTTCTTCATCCTTATTGGATACGGAATTAAATGATTTTTATCATTCAACGAAAGGGGCCATTGGAGAATCTCTGCATGTTTACATTGAGCAAGGCCTTGACTATTTTAAAAGAATAGATCCTTCCTGCAAGCACATTAAGATTCTCGAAATCGGATTTGGAACAGGATTGAACGCCCTACTCTCCATCAATTGGGCACAAGACAATTCATGTCTAGTTGATTATGAAAGCCTAGAGACCCATCCCTTACCTGCAGCCATTTATACACAGTTACAATTCAAAAATTGGTCTAAAAATGTGGCCAAGATTCATCAATGTGAATGGGGGGTTACTCATAGCATTAATAAGGTCTTTAAGCTGACCAAGTATAGCGCGTCACTTGAAAAATTCAAACAGATACACTCCTATTACGATGTGATTTTTTTTGATGCTTTTAGCCCGTCAAAACAGCCCAGTATTTGGTGCCAATCGAATTTAAAAAAATGCTTTAACTATCTCAAAAAAAATAGATTTTTGGTCACCTACTGCGCACAAGGGCAATTCAAAAGAGATTTAATTGCGATAGGATTTGAGATCGAAACGTTACCTGGTGCCATGGGGAAATGAGAAATGATTCGCGCCCAAAAAGTTAATTAGGCTGTTCTAATTTTTGTTTTCAGCCTCCTCTTGGGCCTTTTGGGCAATCTCAGAGGTCAATACTTGCTCTAAAGATGATATCGCAGATACGTTAAAGAAGCCAACAGGATGAATAGCTGAGTTCACATCCTCATTCATCAAATTAGTTGACACATTTGAAAATGGTTGCGCAAACAAAGCCCCAAATCCACCCGAACGAACCGTTTGAATCTTTACTTCATTAAGAAAATAAAAAGCCGACTCACTGATAGAATATATTTCGACATAGATCGTATCTCCAATCGAATAAGGTGGCTCCTCGTCTGTGTCAAAAGGATTGATCAATTCTTGTATTGGTTGAATAAATACCTGACCATCTATGTTCCCCCCTGCACTGAAACCTGCATCATAGGCGATGTTTATTTCACTTGCCTTATTGAGATATACTCCATTTTTCCAAGCTTTTATCCAATAGGTATTTCCCACTCCCGCTAAATCCGTAGCTACTACCTCAGCCAAATAATAATCCTCTGCTGTAGAAAAGTCTTCCTCTTGATACTTAAAGGTAATTGAATCTATAGGGGGCACTGGGTTCATTTCTGAAGTTCCACTAAACCGTATTCCATCAATGGATACATTCAGCTGATAAGAAGTCCCCACTTGCAGAAATGAGGTACTTAAAGAATCCCCCCAGACATATCCTCCCTCTGTTTCTTCGAAATCGTATCTATTTCCATCTTCATCGGTCAAATAAACTTTGGCTCCAGAAAGAAGTTTCGGAAGCTCGGACATGAAATAATTATTGGATTTAGATAAAAATATCTTTTGGCTCCCGGGCAAATCATTCAGCCATGCATCTACCACATATTGTTCTAGACTAGGTTCAAGTTCAGGATAGATGATGTTCTCACAAGCAAAAAAAGCAAAAGCAATGAGCAAAATAAATATTTTTTTCATTCCCTAAAATTTAAAGTTGTAAGAAAAAGCAGGCACAAAAGAACCAATGATAGAAATTTGAGAAGCCATGGTCTCTACGGGCTCATCAATAGGCTGCCTATCTGAACCTTGAGAAAACATGATGGCAAATGGATTCCTTCTGTTATAAACATTGTAAACAGAAAATACGAAATAGTCAGTATTCTTTCTGCCTTTCTTACCAAAATATACATTGTCCCAAGTAACCGAAACATCCAATCTATGATAATCAGGTATGCGAACATTCCCGCGCTCATTTTTTAACAATGGAATGACATAACCTTGTTGTGAAAAGCGATCGTTGGGAAAGGTAGTTGGCGTTCCTGAGAGATAGCTAAAAACACCTGAAAGGGTTATTCTGTCATTGATTTGATAATTATTTGTGATTTTTAAATTATGCCTTTGGTCAAATCTATTGGGATACCATTGCCCTTTTCTTTCAGCCATATCTGTGCCATAATTAACGCCATCGATCTTCAACTCCGATTTTCCTAGAGTATAACTGATCCAACCATTGAAGCGCCCACGTGTTTTTCTCAAATACAGTTCCAATCCATAAGCCCGGCCATCACCTGAAAGCAGGTCCCCTTCCAAAAACTCATTGATCAAGATATCGGCACCATCAATATAGTCAACCTGATTTTTATTCCATTTATAATAAACCTCTGCAGAAGTTTCAAACAAGTTCCCCTGCAAATTCTTAAAATATCCCACAGCAATCTGATTTCCCGTCTGAGGTTTGATATTATTGGTACTTGGCTGCCAAACGTCAATAGGTGTTGCCGCTACCGTATTAGAAATCAAATGAATGAATTGATTCATTCGGTTGTAGCTCCCCTTAATCGAACTCGTAGGATTCAAGGTATAACGGAGAGAAGCTCGAGGTTCTAAAGCCTGATAATGAGCAATGGTTTCCATGTTATCGTGTGACTGTGTTCCAATCCATGGTTTTCTTTCTCCGGGAATCGCTGTACCATAAGAATAAGAATTACCTCCACCTAAATAAAGAAAAGAAGATATTCTAAGACCATATTGGATACTTAAACGGTCATTGATTTTTTGATTATTCCCAAAATAAACTGATGTCTCAAGAGATTTCTTTTTGTCTAGACTGATATCTGAAATAACCCCATCACTGACTCCAATCGCATTGGCAGGTTCAAATTCATAGAACAAAAATTCTGCTCCAAAAACAATCTCATTTTGGGTATTAAGGAAATAATTAAATTCAGGTTTAAAGTCATAATTCTTAATATTTGATGACCAATCGAATGTATCTGAAGCATCATCACCAAAACTAAATCCATAATCATAATCAGAAAATACGCCAGTAAAATTGGAAAATAATTTATCGCTAAAAAGGTGATTCCATCTAATCGTTCCTGTTTGATTACCCCAATCAAAGCCTTGTCGTTCATCAAACTTGAATACATCTCGACCAAAATACCCGGATAAATAGACCCTATTTCTGTCATCTATGTCCCAATTTGCCTTTGCTGTTAGATCATAAAAATACAACGCCGCTCCATTGTCAAAAGCGTCTGTAAAGGGTTTTGCTAACACGTCCACGTAAGACCTTCGGCCTGCCAGAATAAAGGATGCTTTTTCCTTTTTAATCGGGCCTTCAACCGAGAATCTACTAAAAACAGTTCCAACACCTCCATTAAATTCAGAACCTTTATTATTCCCCTCCTTCATCCTTATATCCAGAATCGATGCCAACCTTCCTCCATAACGAGGAGGAATACCCCCTTTATATAATTTAACGTCTTTAACTGCATCCGGATTAAACACGGAAAAAAAACCAAATAAATGTGAGGTTTGATATACTGGAGCTTCATCCAAAAGCACTAAATTCTGGCCGGAACCACCGCCTCGCACATTAAAACCAGAGGCTCCTTCACCCACTGTACTTACCCCAGGTAACAACTGAATACTTTTAATGATATCTACTTCTCCAGCAAAAGTGGGTACTTTCAATATTGATTTGATATCTAGCTTAGCTGTACTCATCTCTACATCGCTGATATTGGCATCTTCACGATTTGCGGACACCACCACCGAATTCAACTCCTTTTCAATCTCAACAAGTTCAATATCAAGACGCATATTCTCTGTCAGCGTCAAAACCATATTCTGCGTATTAAAACCAACATATCTGAATTCAACGTCATAAGTGCCTGGAGTAACACTCAAAGAATAGAAACCATACACATTGGTAACCGCTCCACCTTCCACTTGTTTGATGTATACTACTGCCCCAACAAGAGATTCCCCATTGGCTGCATCGCTAATTTCACCACTTAAAGTGACCATTTGCTGCGCAGACAACCAACTGACATTGAAGAATATAATTAAAAAAAGTAGCCTCATTGATAGTAAAAAAGTAAAAGTAATTATGGTTTCTGGCTTGTTTGTATTTATCGGGCAATACTAATATTTAAAATTACCATGACTAAACTTTAGCTCAGTTAATTTAAAAAGAGGAATTTAAACATTAACCAAAAGACCAACATGAACATTTCATAATTTTTGATCTTATTTAATAACAAAGGAACAAACACATCTTTAGCTGTCATAGTGCACTCAAAGAGCTGGATTTATTTTATTTGATGAAATCATATTACTCGCAATCAATAGCAATAATGCGTAGGTTGACATTACGACAAGTATCAAAAGAAGTTGGATTTTTATCATTTTCCTTTACCGTTTTTTTCTTCCCTCTTTTTTTTAAGCCAATTAATTCGTATGGCTGATTTCAAAAAAAAGGCATCCCACCACAGAAGTAGTAACTCCAAACCCTATTCCTAAATGACTCAACCAAAAGTAAAAAAGCAATTTAATAGACTAATCCAAAAGGTTTCGAAGTATCTAAATATCAACCTCAACGGTTCAAATATAATTATAAAGTAGTTAAAACGAGAAAAGGAGAAGTCTATCAGATTGTAAGAATATTGACTCTTAAATCATGGTTTATTTTAATCATGTGAGCAAATAATATGGAAGGATATAGATTAAATGGCCCTCTCAAAAAGTCCAGAAGTTTTTACTCTTTAATCAACTACCACCACATCTCGCTTTAATCGAAATCACAAAAAAAGATATCCCACCACTGAAGAAGCATCTCCAAAACCATCTAGCTAAGATGGCCCTTCAAGACGGCTCTTTCAAAAACACTGTAATCAAATACTTATTTCTTGATATGAACTCCGAAAATAATAATGTCAGTTACTTGATACGATTTATCAACTCTTCCAAAAAAAACTCCTTTAAGGATGCCTTCTGGGATTTAGGCAATCAAGAAATTAATTTTTTAATAATTAATTCAGCATGCTCACGAGAATTCTCAATAAACCATTTGTTTGTTTTTAGGCCTCCGCAAATAACCCCAGCAAGAAAAATACCTGAGACATTGGTTTCCATAGTTTCAGAATTATGAACAGGCGTTCGATTGACATCTGTTCCTATCTTTACCCCCATAGAAGTTAAAAAATTAAAATCTGGCTGATAACCTGTCATTGCAAGAACAAAATCATTGACAAGAGTGATCTCACCCTCGGGTGTCTTAATGTCAATCTCATCCTGTCGAATCTCGGTAATCGTTGACTCAAAATAGGCTTTTATGGCTCCTTCCTCAATTCTATTTATAATATCTGGCCGAGCCCAATACTTCACATTGGACCCAATTTCAGCTTCTCGAACAATCATCGTTACCTTTTTTGCCCCTCTTCTGTAGGTATCTAAGGCAGCATCCACTGCCGAATTAGCGGATCCGATAACCGCTACATTCATTCCAAAATAGGGATGTGCCTCCTGATAATAATGCTCCACTTTAGAAAGGGATTCGCCAGTGATATTTAACAAAAATGGCAAATCATAAAAGCCTGTTGCCACAATAATTGAGGCCGCTTGATGCGTAGCTTTTGTCGTCTTTATTTCAAAAAGTTGATTGCCCTTAACGACACTGACGATTTCTTCATACAAATTAACCTTTAAATCCCAAACAAGTGTTACCCTTCTGTAGTATTCTAAGGCTTCGGATCTCGTAGGTTTGGGACTGTTTGAAATAAAGGGGACTTCCCCTATTTCTAATCTATCTGAAGTAGAGAAGAAGGTCATGTTTGCCGGATAATGATAGATTGAATTAACCAAAGTCCCCCGATCTACAATCAAGTTACTCAACCCTGCCTTTTTAGCCGCTATGGCACAAGCAAGGCCAATTGGACCCGCTCCAATAATCAAACAATCTACTTTCAAAATCGATATAATTTATGGGGTGTAATACAATAATCTAACGCAATATCATGCGCCTCGACATACGGAATTAAATCAACTGGACCACTCAGGCATAATCCTATCTTTTGAACCTTAAGATGGCTGATTTCGGCCAATAACTCATCATAATAGCCTTTTCCGTAGCCAATCCTATTCCCTTTCTTATCCACAGCTAACAAGGGTACGAGAATCGCTTGTAAATCATCTAAAGCAGCAGAAGCCTGATGCACCGGTTCTGGAATACCATAGCGATTGATTTGGATTTTATCGGTCGACTCATAAGTATGATGAGACATACTCCGATTTTGAAAATCTGTCTTGGATATCAATACCTGACGTCCGCAGGACCAAGAAGCTTGAATGATGGTTTGTGTCTCCGGTTCTTTGTTTTTGCCTATGGCGAGATAGGTGTGAAAATATTGAATATTAAGATTTTCCATCAAAGCTAAGCAAAGGTTTTGAATCTGCTGATTACGCTCGATATACACCTGAGCATCGAGCATCTTTCGATACATTAAAAAATGCTTTCTTAATTCCTCTTTTGAACTTATTCCTCCCAAAACAGATAAAATGAAAATTCAAAGGGTTCAAATTCATCCAATAGCTCCTTAATTAGCGCTGTATTATTAAAATAAAAGTTTAAATAGTTTTCGCTACGTTCTTGAAGAACCCCGTTCGGAAATAATCGATCCTTAATCCCCTCTATCTGTGTGAGTGCTGTTCGGTGATTTTTTTCTAAGGATTTTTTAAGCTTTTTCTCAATATGCGCTAACGCCTTTATGGCTTTCGCTTCTTCTGAGCCGATATAACCTCCCAAAGATTGATCAATCATTTCCACTTTTATTTTTATCGATTCAAACAAATCACTGAATGACTGCTTTTGATCATTTAGATTAGGTTGATACGTACTTGTCCGACTTAAATAATCTGCTTTCAATTGTTGTTTGCTTCGAAAGAGTTGCTCATTAGCTATGCCTAATTTTTTTGCCTTTTTTGCTGTGGTCTGATTAATAATCATCCCGAAATTTCGAGGCATTAAAACAGGAAAACTCATCTTGTAGTAATCAAAAACTCCTTTTAATTGTAGCCAATAAATGATCTCTGCTGACCCTCCTAAATAAGCTATATTGGGTAATATAACCTCTTGATAAACGGGTCTCATAATCACATTGGGACTGAACCTCTCTGGATAATGGTCAATCTCTGAAAGAATTTCCCGCTTGGTAAATTTAATGTCTGAGTTCACCACACTGAAATTTTCGCCATCAGAAATAATACGTCTCCGAAAATCATCGAGATAGAAAAAGTTGATGGGCCTACTAAATGCTTGTGACTTGTAACCTAAATCGATCAATTGCTCATTGGTCTGTTTTACCCTCTGATGCGTATTTTGATTGAGGATATCATCCTTCATTATAGGTGCAAACTGGGCCTTCAATTGAGGATCATCACCATCAACCACGATCAGGCCTTCAGATCCAAAGAGTTCATTTACGTAAAATCGCACTGAATCTGCTAAAGTTTTAAATCGACCATAAGCTTTTTCAAATAACTCGACGTTCTCACGTACCTGATCCAGCACCTCAGTTAATGAAGAAGGATCAAATCTTCCTACTGCACCGGTTTGTTCGGTAGTCCATTGATATTTCTTACCAAACATATTGAAATAGCTAATTTCTTCAAAATCATGGTCTTCAGTAGCCATCCAATAGACGGGAATAAAATGATAATCAGGATAATGTGCCTTAAGCTTTTTTGATAAATTAATGGTAGTGATTAGCTTGAATAAAAAATAAAGAGGTCCTGTAAATATGTTTAACTGATGACCTGTAGTGACGGTGAAGGTACGCGCTTCTGAAAGGCTTTGAATGTTCTCCGAAAGTTTTGATACACAGGTCAAGCCGTCATACTGACGCTCTAAAGCATCTACAAGCGTCTTTCTATTTGCCGGACTAAAGGCTTTATTAGTGATTGCAGATTGAAAGGATTCAATTTTAGGCTTCCACTCATAAAATTCTTTCAACGCATCTTGTCCCTCAATATAATCTAAAAACATCTTTGAAAAAGAGCCTACTTTTCGTAACGATAGATGTGTTTTTTTCATGATTAAACTAGGCTTTTATGGGTTTTGCATATAAATCAAAAGCCGATGCAGATGTGATGACTACTTCACAAAAATCTCCCACCCTAAGATAACCATCATCCGAATTTATAAGTACTTCATTATCCACTTCAGGCGAATCATGCTCGGTACGTCCCACATATTGGCCTCCCTCAAACCGATCAATCAACACGCGGTATTTTTTCCCCACTTTTTCAGCATTTATTTCTTCGGAAATCTCCTCTTGTAGTTCCATAATTGCCTCTAAGCGTTTTTGCTTTACCTCATCGGGAACATCATCTTTCATCGTATAAGAGTGAGTATCCTCCTCATGAGAATAGGTAAAGACACCTAATCTCTCAAATCTATTTTTTTCAACAAAGTCCATCATATCCATAAATGCTTCTTCTGTTTCGCCCGGATGCCCAACGATCAGCGTAGTTCTAATGGCAATTTTAGGAATTTTCTCTCTTATGTGATTCAAAAGAGCCTCTGTTTTCTCCCGAGTCGTACCTCTTCTCATCAATTCAAGCATACGCGTTGATCCATGCTGTAAGGGTATGTCCAGATAATTACAAATATTATTCCTCTTGGCCATCACATCCAAAACATCCATCGGAAATCCACTAGGAAAGGCATAGTGAAGCCTGATCCAATCAAGGCCTTCGACATCTGCCAACTGATTCATCAAATCAGCAAGCGCTCTTTTTTTATAGATATCTAGGCCATAATAAGTTGAATCTTGAGCGATTAATAAAATCTCTTTGGTCCCATTTTTCACTAAATTCTTTACCTCCAAAAGAATCTCTTCAATGGGTTTTGAAACGTGCTTCCCACGCATCAATGGGATAGCGCAAAAGGTGCAGGGTCGGTCACAACCCTC
This sequence comes from uncultured Flammeovirgaceae bacterium, assembly GCA_913050055.1. Classification (GTDB taxonomy): domain Bacteria; phylum Bacteroidota; class Bacteroidia; order Cytophagales; family Cyclobacteriaceae; genus UBA4465. The sequence goes on from CAJXAT010000002.1 coordinate 59,462, forward strand.
GGATATTTTCAAATAAGCATAGTGGTTAGCCGTTGTAGTAATACGTTCCCCCAACAATTCATTTTTATAGGTAGCATTGAACCTTTTAAGGAGTAAAGGAAGCTCCATGGTACCAAACCAGCCATCCACATTTGTAATCTCTTTTTGAAGTGCTACTCTGTAGCGCTCCGAGAGACAGCCCGTGACAAAAACTTTCTCCACGATCCCCTCCTCTTTGGCATCTGCATACCTCAATATCGTATCGATCGATTCTTGCTTTGCATTATCAATAAACCCGCAAGTATTGATTACCACTATATTGGCATCATCCCTTTCTGACTCATGGATGGTGTCAATTTGGTTGCCTTTTAATTGGGTCAACATAACTTCTGAATCGACAATATTCTTGGAACACCCAAGTGTAACGATGTTCACTTTATCCTTCTTTCTTCCTTTGGTCTTCACAAAATAATATTAATTTTTTACAAAGCTAACACAAATGGAGTCGCTTAAGCATCCAAGATGAGCATCCATTCACTAACTTTGTAAATAATGCGATTTTGGTTATTCTTTTTAAGTTTTGGTTTTTGCCTGTTCGAGTCCTGTAATGAGGTTGAGGATTGTACATTGGATCCTTATGGAAATTATGCGGTGGCCACATTTAATCTGTTAAGTGGTGAAAGTAAAATCATTGCGTTTGATTCGATCATTTTGGAAGGTTTTGGTCGATTGCCAGGAGATCGAGACACACTCATAGGTATGCTACTCCCATTACCTGTTGAAAACACTGAAGTGGCCTTTCATTATTATACAGACAGTAGCCTTTATTCATTAGCCATTAGTTATAAAAGTCAACCCCTCATTTATGACCTTTCTTGCGAGGCTACCATTAGGTTTTATGACTTAGATACAAGCTATCAATCTTTTGACTCACTGGTCATCGTTGGATCAGAAGTTCATCTCGATTATGTTCCTATCAATTTTGAAATCTATCTATAACATTTTAATCCTTACATTTCTCCCTATTATTGGGATGAGTCAAACAGCAGATACTGTGCGAATTAAACCAGATTGGAATCCCTCGAGGTTGCATGTTGGTATAGATGTCTCTAGATTAATGGGGACGGCTATAAAGCCCCATAAAAGTTCTTTGGGTGGAATGATCGATATCGATTTTCACCGATTCCTCCTTGCCTTTGAGGGTGGCGTAGAAGAAATAAACCGAATAAAAACTTACGAATATACCAACAAAGGAGCTTTTTTAAAGTGGGGCATCGATTATAATCTCATCCCTTCTAACAAATATAGAAATATGATTTCGTTAGGTCTAAGATATGCACAAAGCAGGTTTTCTGACCAATTGAATTTTACAGAGGAAAATCCTTGGTTTGGTAACCAAACCTTACAATTCTCAAATCAAAATATTTCAGCCCATTGGACAGAAATACTATTAAGACTCAATGTCCAGATTTGGAAAAATGTTTTTTTGGGCTCCGTCCTGCGCATAGAAATTATGAAAAATATTTCTGCTCCAGATCAATTCATCCCTTTTGATATCCCCGGCTGGGGTAGAAATTGGAAAAGTGGTACCGATGAAAAACCAGCCAACATGGGATTCAGTTATTATCTGATCTATCATTTTCCCTTCCGAGAAAAAGAAATCCCTCTAAAAAAAATAAAATAACAGCGCACTAAAGGAATTTAACATCATCAATGATATCTATACCCACCTTTTTATGAATTAATTTTAAAACCTTAGCCTTTGACATGTTGAGCTCTTGTTTTAGTGGCGCTGAATTCATGTTAACATAGAGTGTCTTTTTTTTGATAAACATTCGAGCCGTACGACTCGCAATAGTAGGCCCCATGAGTTCCTGCCACATACCAATAAGTTTATGCTCATTGAGCTTCCCCTCGAGCTTTTCTTCTTTTAAATATTTACCAATAGCCTCTCGTAAGCTTTGGGTACGTTCATGTTTCATAACTGTTTACCTTCCCATTTTCTATTTCAAATATTTTAGCATTATAATTGTCCTTCAAAAGCAAAGATGTCCTTTCTTTTCGAGCATCTGTGATAAATACTTGACCAAATCTTACCGAATCGCTTAATAAATCTGTGAGCCTCTCAATACGCTCATCATCTAGTTTATCAAAAACATCATCCAAAAGTAACATCGGCTTTGTCTTCGTCGCTTTAGCCAAATAATCATATTGCGAAAGTCTTAAGGCAATTAGAAAACTTTTTTGTTGACCTTGAGATCCAAACTTTTTTAAAGGCTGCCCATCCATCAAAAAGGAATAATCATCCTTGTGTGAACCTACATTTGTACGTTGGCTTACAAGATCTTTCTTTCGACTTTCTAAAAAAGTACGCTCAAAATCCATTGCCAATACTTGAGATTGGTAAGTCATTGAACAGGTTTCGCGTTCAAAAACAATCAGCCCTTCATTGGCGCTCAAAAATGGAATGAACTTATTAACAAAATCTGAACGTACCTGGCTCAAGCTTTTGGACAACGTAATTAATTGGGTATCATAAGTGTCCAAAAGAGAACTATTGGAGCCATTTAAATGACCCTCCATGCTCCTCAGCAATGTGTTTCTTTGACTCAAAATCCTATTATATACCATTAAATCAGCTAAATATTCTTGATTGTATTGGGCAATACAACCATCTATCCACTTTCTGCGAACCTCGCTGGTTTCCCGTATCAAATCGCTATCATAGGGGGTGCTCAGTACTAAAGGTAATTTGCCAATGTGTTCAATGATCCTCTTGTAGGAAGACCCATTGAGTTTGATTACCTTTTTTTTCCTCAAATCATGGTAACAAATCACTTCATGGTATTTTCCGTCATTTTCAAAATTCCCTTTTACAAGAAAATACAAGGCTCCTTTTCTAATATTCTGATTGTCTGTATTTACAAAAGCGGTCTTCGTGAAGGTCAAATAATGTAAGGCATCTAATAAATTCGTTTTCCCCATACCATTCTGACCGAGGAATAACTGAATCCCCTCAGAAAATTCCAAGGCCAAATTTTCGTAATTCTTAAAATTTTGAAGTGCAAGTGCTTTGATTTTCATTAAATTTGAGGAACAGTATATTTTAATTATTTTTGCCCTCCTTAAATTGTTTAGGGCAAATTAAAGAATTTTACATAAGAGCGCAGGAGGTATGGCAGCGAAAACAAAAAAAAATAAAAAAGTAGGCTTTTCTAAAGAAACTTACTTGAGTTGGTATGAACAAATGTTATTCATGCGAAGATTTGAAGAAAAGGCGGGACAATTGTACGGCCAACAAAAAATAAGAGGATTTTGCCACCTGTACATTGGCCAGGAGGCCTGTGCAGCAGGTTCAGTTTCTGCGCTTATCAAAGGGGATAAATACATTACTTCTTACCGAGATCATGCTCACCCTATAGCCTTGGGGACGGATCCAAAATACATCATGGCAGAATTATTCGGTAAGTCAACTGGTGTCTCAAAGGGAAAAGGTGGATCGATGCACATGTTTGACAAGGAAGTCGGTTTTGTAGGCGGGCACGGAATTGTAGGAGGTCAAATTCCCTTGGGCGCAGGCCTTGGTTTCGCAGAAAAATATAAGGGTACGGGTAATTTGTGCATCTGCTATATGGGAGATGGAGCCGTAAGACAGGGGGCTTTTCACGAAGCATTAAATCTTGCCATGACACAAAAAACTCCTGTTATTTTCGTTATCGAAAATAATGGATATGCGATGGGAACTTCTGTGGAAAGAACCTCCAATGTCACCGAACTTCATCAGTTGGGGGAAGCTTATGAAATCCCTTCTGCCGCAGTCGATGCCATGAGTGTTGAGGCGGTACACAATGCAGTTACAGAAGCGGCTTCACGCGCGCGTCGAGGTGATGGGCCCACCTTACTTGAATTCAGAACCTACAGATACAAAGGTCATTCTATGTCAGATCCAGCCAAGTATAGAACCAAAGAAGAAGTAGCTACTTACAAAGACCGTGACCCTATCGAACAAATAAAAAATGTGATATTAAATAAAAAATATGCGACTGAGAAAGTTCTCAAAGAAATGGACGTAAAACTAAAGGCGCGTGTGGCAGAAGCCGTTATTTTTGCCGAAGAATCTCCCTACCCTGATCCTTCAGATGCCTATCAAGACGTTTATGCAGAAAAGGATTATCCTTTTGTATTGGAGTAATCTCCAAATCACATTATTGCATTATCTTTGCACATTCAAAAAAAATTACATAAATGGTTAGGTCCAAGAATAAAGAATCAAAAGGTTTAGATCTCATTGAGAATCCTGAA
>CAJXAT010000003.1 GCA_913050055.1 uncultured Flammeovirgaceae bacterium
TTTAAATTGCCAGAAATATTTTCCCAATCATTTTGCTCTGAAGTATACATATTGAGTGATTCAATTGACCGAGTTTCATTGACTCTTAAAATATTTGTTTCGGCGTCCATATCCCAATCTCGTCCATAGAAATTAATAGCTCCTCCTAGGGTAATTTTATTAAGATCTATTTCAATCCCTATGCCTCCATTGAGCATTCCTTCAATTGGATTCCTCTTTGCTATTGTTGTTGTGTTAATTTCTCCACTTTCAGTAAGCAGTTGCCACTGGGTGTCTATATATTGTTTTTGAAAATTTTTCCTAAATGAAAAATCACTGAAAAAAGCGACTTTTTGTGTGATTGAATTAAAGTTTATGGAAGAACCGTATTTGGCTCTATTACCATAACCGCTGATAAGTGAGATATTACCATTTTTTCCCATATCTTCATTTTTTTTCATGACAATATTGATCATGCCTCCATCCCCCTCTGCATCATATTTTGCTGACGGTGTGGTAATTAATTCGATACTTTCAATATTATCTGAATTCATACTTTCCATCATTTCTACCAAGGCTTCCATTGGGAGGCGTGAAATTTTACCATTAATCATGATTCTTACTCCTTGTTTTCCTGATAAAGCAATGGACTTATTCATCTTATCAACGGTGACTCCCGGAGCCCGTTGAAGTAGATCTAGTGCCGTTCCACCAGCACGACTGATGCTGCTGGCTACATTGATGACTGTTCGATCAATTTTTTGCTCATACAGTGGTTTTCTTGCTTTCACAATAACATCATTGAGAAGTGCAACATTTTCATAAAGTTTTATTTCACCTAGACTATAGGGCGAATTTGCTCCATTGATCTTGAATATGGGGGTAGAAAAATCTAAATAGCCTACAGAACTTACCTTGATAAAATAATCACCTGCGGTGATGCCTTCAAGTCTGTAATGACCCGATTCATTGGTTACTTGACCTTTTATTAATGAAGAATCTAAGGGATCAAGCAAGAGTACACTTGCAAATGGAATTCCCGCTCCACTTTCTGTTATTGTTATTCCGTTAATTTGTAATTGTCCATAGCTTAGGTAGGGAAGGACATAAAGTCCAAAAAGTATTAATTTATACATTACGATTGGTTGATTTTGGTTGAAAATGTAAACTTTTGAAAATTTTAAATATCAGAAAGGAGCTAATCTTTTCATTTTCGGAGTGCTGGTAGGAGACCAAAAATTATTAATAATTATCACTGAACTCGCTTTTCATGACATCTAAAAAAATCAATTGTATTTAGGATGCAGTGGGCATAGTTTTTATTTAATGATGATAGAAAAATTAAATTAGATACAAAGGTAAAGAAATCAATAATAAATAACTGTTTTAAAAGCCCAGATAGTACAGGGGTAATACTGCATATGAGCTGTGTTAGATAAGGAGTAATGCTCTTTGATAAATAGTGTCTTTAAGATTCTAATATAGATTAAAAACATACTAATGATGTCTAGTTAATATCTTAGAACCTGTCCTATTGCTGTTCTTGTTTTTCTTTCAACTCTACCTGCTTTCCCAATCCATCATCAGGGGTTTTCTATTTATTCATCAGATCAGTTACGGACTTGAAGTATATAACCTAGTACAAATACTGCGGGAGCATTCCAATTTAGGCAGACTTCATTGGAGGCATAACTGGGTTGCACATCTTCTTATGCCTTTGCTTGAAGTGCCGAGGTATAAGTCACCTCCTGTTGATATTGACGTTTGCCATTAGGGCCGCCAAGGATAAAACCAGGAATGGGCTTCAGTATCCGATCAGCCCCGCTCGGCCGGTGATGGGGAAACCTAACTCTTTTTGAGCCAAAACCGGTTAAAAAGCTATAGCCCGTTGCATTTTTTTCAAAAATATAATCTGTTATTTGTTCGGCACCCATCAAATACTTTTCTTCAGCTGTAAGCTGATGTGCCAGACATAAAAGTAGGGCTTGATTGAGAACGTCACTGTTTGACCCCCATTCAAAGGTATTCAATGCGATGCGGTAGGGGGTGATGATTGATAACCTCTGGCAAGCTATCCGAGAGTAACAAATGCTCATTTTTAAGCGTCTCATAGAGTTTGGGATCTATGAGGTCTTGATGGATTAACAGCGAAGCGAAGCCGACATTTCTTGTAAAAAACTTCCAACTATTGGTTGGTTTTGATAGGTCTCTTTGTTTGATTGGAGGTAATTTAAATACATTGCTTCTTGAGTAGCAAGATACAATTCTGCAGCCGCCCAATAAAAGTCGTCATCAAATTGAGTGTCTTCATATTCTCCCGTTTTTACATCATCAGGATTAGAAAAAGCCATCTGCGGATTTAATTGCGCCCATTTCCAAGCTTTTTCTGCTGCCCTTAAAGCCATTTGTGACCAAAGCTCATGTGTGGGTGCCAACAATCGAGCCGCCTGAGCGAGCACAGCAGCAAAATCTAGGCTAGCAGCGGTCCCTTTGCCAATCACGTAGCGATCCAAGTTATAAGCTTCTGGAGAAATAAAGCCACTAAAATTTTTGGCAGTGAGCTTATGAAAGATTCCTCCATCTTCATCTTGCATGGTCACTAACCAATCCAGTTCATATTTAAGTTCATCTAAAAGGTCGTTGACCCCATTTCCACTTTCAGGAATATAGAGGGTCTGGTCCGCAATGACTTGTGGATAGAGCGCATATAGCAGGAGCATTTGACCGGTTAATAAGGCACCGTTGATCACATATTTGCCATAGTCGCCGGCATCGTACCACCCACCCGGGGAAGCCAAGAATCCACTGGTTTTTCCAGAGGAAGGATGATAAAACATTGGATGTCTGGATGTCCTGGGGCGCGATAAAAGAGAGAATCAAATTCCCTTTTAATGAGAAGGGAGGCCCGCAGAAAATAATAGCTTTTGATAGAGGCATACCAGGCCTCTTGGTAGAGATTGGCCTTGATTTCAAAGGGGTAAGACGTGCGTTCATTCACGATGACTTGATAGGTGCCGGGGACCTCAAAACTACTGAAATCACCCATATATACCGATTCACTAGATGGCTCCCAATTGCCATTGGACATTACGCGACCCGTGTAAACTGTTTCCTGTTGGTAATTGAGCAATTGAAATTACGTCGCGGTTGTATCTGCGAGCATAAATTGCTTATTTGATTTTGGATGATATCCAATTTGATTCAATCCGATGTTTTCGTTTACAGATTCCTTACCTCTCGGTTCGATTGATTGACAACTAAATAGGAAAAGCATCAATAAAAGAACAAGGATATCTCTCATATTAAATCCTATTTTCACGATAATTCAAAAGATTGAATCCTCACTTTATGATAAAAGGCCAACTATAGGTCACTTATTTTGATGTCTTTAATATTGTCTTCATAAATCCGATCAATAAGGAGCATCCGAGGGTCGATCGCCGCTCTCATCGGTAATGAGTCCACTTCGAATGTGAAATTCATTTGTTCCTGATCAATCAAAACTCTTTTTTGATAAAGTAATTGTTCCTCCTCTTCATCGGTAAATACCCCAATATCTATCCAATCATGGATGGCTATTTTAGTTTCATTCCCAAGACTATCGGCACGCATTTTATAAGACTCAATTTCTAGGGTAACCTCAAACTTCCCATTTTCCAAAGGGGCATAAACGGCAGATTTCATACGATTATCATACAGCGTAATTTCTTTAAACCAATCAGTTATTAGATGTTGTAAAGAATCAGGCACTTCTTCCTCCAAGTACTTCATAAAGTCCAATGAGGTTGGATAGGGAGGAGGTTGATATTTGTATTCCTCCAAAAATCCTCGCATTGCCCGATTGACTTTTTCTTCACCGATGTAGTCTTGTAGTGCATACAAGATGATCGCGCCCTTTCCGTAATGAATATAGCTTTGATTTTCTACCTTGTATAAAGGTTGTTCGGCTTCAATTTCACCGCCCCGGCCTCTTAAGTATCGATTATGATCATATTTTAAGAATTCGCGCATTTTCATGGGCGTTTTAGATATACTTTTCATGGTCATTAAAGCCGAATATTCTGCAAAACTTTCACTGAACATAGTGGCACCTTGCATGTTTGCACCCACGATTTGATGTGCCCACCACTGGTGCGCCATTTCATGTGAAATAACGGCATCTATCACATTATTTTCTGTCTCGTCTTCGAGGTTCACAACAAAGCCAAAAGCCTCAGAATAAGGCATAGTTCCTGGGAAGGCTTGTGCAAAAGTAGCATATCTAGGAAATTCTATTATGCGACATTGTTTATGCATATATGGGCCAAAATTTTCAGTGTAGTAAGCCAAAGACCTTTCTACCGCATCCAACATCATTTCAATATTCACATGATGTTTAGCGTCATAATAAATTTCAATGTCTATGCCCTGCCACTTCCTTTTTGCCACTTCATATTTTGCCGATATGAATGACATAAAATGTTGAGAAGGATGGTCTACTTTGTACTGATAATAATTACGCCCCTTCTCTTCCCTGTATTTGATGAGTGATCCGGGAGCAATCGCAATCTGATCACCTGCTGTAGAGATTGTGGTTTCAAAATTAATATAATCTGACGCGCCTCGAGATAAGTAGTTGCGCATGCAATTGGCACCACAATTAGCTTCCAGTTTAGGCATTCTGATTTTAGGTTTTAAATCATATTTTTTGCGCGTATTTTTTTCTGAAAGTTCCTGTCCTTCATCATATCCTAAGGAGGGGAGCATTTCAAAATTATTTAAAAAAGTACCATTTTTGATGATGCTGGTACTGCCTCTGCCATTTTTAAAGCCTTTCGTGATATATTGACTTGTTATGGTCATTTCGATTGTATCTCCTGGAAGCATTGGTTTATCAAAACCTAAGATTAGATAGCCCATTTTCTTATCTTCAAATACCACCTTAGCATTTGGGAGGTCAAAAGTAGGAGACCAATCTTTATCAACATTGAAGTGAACCGAATCAATTTGTACCTGAGTTTCATTGACTATTTTAAAGATGGCTTTCACATCGACATTACGTTCATAAGGGAATAGGTCAATGCTGTATTTGGCATCTATAATTTTGGGAAGGGCTACCTTTTGGTATTTTTTATACTGCTTTTCATAGTCAGCAGCCATCTGCTCATATTCATCGCTGGTTTTATAGGGGTTTAATATTTGAGTGTTGTAGAAGACAAAACCGGTGACCAAAAGCCAGACAAAGGCGGTGCCAACAATGAGGGGTTTATAATTCCGAGGCACTTGTTTTTTTGCAATCCTTAATCGGTCTTTTAAGGAACTGCGCAGGCCTCGATTCCATAAGGCCCCTGCAATCAATAAGCACAAGATTGAAAATAAAATCCAATAGAGATTAAACATCATGGCACCATAAAGGCCGGGTCCAAAGGCATTTATATCAGAGTATAGGGTGGAGGGTCCTGCTGCGATGCTAAGCATGAAACTAGATACATCAAAGATCTCCAATACAATACTCCAAATGAAGATCACCGCAATGGAGACAAAATAGCCAATATATTTATTGTTTACCAGGACTTGAATGGTGATCATGACGCCACTCCAAATAGCATATGTCAAAAAATTAGCGTAAAAGAAATCGAGAAAATAGACCTCCAATTCGATTCGAAAATAGCCATTAACCAACTGATAGATAACACCACAAAAAATAAAAAATAGCTGCAGCAAGACGGTAAGGCTGATCAGGGATAAAGTTTTGGCTGCTAGGCTGATTAAGGAGGTATGTGGTGTTGCGTCAATGACTTCATGAATTTTGCTGTTTCGGTCCCGCCAAATGAGTTCACCACTAAAGAAGACTAAGATGATGATGACAAAAAGACTGGCATTTCCATCAATATCATCAATCAATTTATAGGTTAAGGGATAAGATTGAAGACCATAATATTCGAAGCCACCAATCAGGCCAGTGATCAGGAGTATGGCACTGAAAAGAAAGAGAATTCTGAACGTGACATTTTTGACTATACTTAAGAAGTTTATCAGGAAAAAACTCTTAAACTGCAACCAAACGCTGGATCGTCCAAAATTAATTTTCAGGGTTGGGAGGGTGAATTTTTCTATTGACTTTTTTATTGATTTTTCCTGCTTTTTGATCCGTTTGTTTTTTTCTTGGAAGGAGAAATTGAGATAAGAAGCCAAGAGTATGATGCCCCCGAAAGAAATCCATATCAGACGATTCCACAAAAGGAGACCACTAAAACCAGGGCTCAAGGTGTTTTTTTCAATAGGAGTATAATATTTAGAATAAATGGAATAAGCGCGAATACCAAAGGTATCCGAAAGGGCACCTATTGTTTCGTTGTCAATGTCAGAAATTAAGTTACCAGAGATAATGTAGCCCATGATGATGGCCAAGGCACCGACAAAAGAAATCACCGTACTTTTCCATATATTGGCCAAAGCAAATATGATAGATCCTGCGATGAACATATTGGGCAGAATAAAAAGAAAATAATTGTTGGTAAAAGTTTCCAGATAAAAGCCTCCAAAACGATCGGCATCAATCCAACCAAACAGTGGTGCCGCTGTAGAACCCAGCAGAGCGCCAAGAAAAACACCAAGTAAGGGAATCGTGGAAAGTAGGAGGGCACCACAAAATCTCCCGAAGAAATAACTTGATTTATTTAGAGGAGTACTGAACAAAATTTCATTGAATTCATTACTAAAATCCCTTAAAGCAGCATTATTGTAAAAAGCGGCAGCCATCAATAAGCCAAAAATGGTCATTACAGTAGTATATACCGTGATCACATGGGGTGCATTTCTAAGCACATTTCCCACAGAACCTCCGATTTGGATATTATCACTTGCGGTTGCTCCGAAGGTCAGGAGTGCTAGCAGACCTAAAAAGATATAGATCATCGGCTGCTTTAATGCATTTTTTATTTCAAATAAAAAGAAATGCTTGAACATAAAAGTGAGGTTTTAATGATTAAACAAGTTGATGCGATGTATTTATTTTCGAAAAGAAAACATCCTCAAGATTGGGTTTGACTTGTTCAAAATCATTTTGCGGATCGGCATCACTATAGACATGTATGAGTGGTTTTCCACCCACCATTTTATTGGATATAATTTGGTATTGCTCGGCGTAAGTATCCAAGTTCTCTCTGCTTACTATTTTCTGATACACTTTTCCTTGCAAGGCATTCATAGCATCATCAGGGGAACCATGATAAACGATACGCCCTTCATTCATGATGGCCATTTTGGTACAAAGTTCACGTACATCATCTACAATATGGGTGGAAAGAATCACAATGACTTCCTTACCTACATCCGCTAATAAATTATAAAATCGATTTCTTTCTCCTGGATCCAAACCTGCGGTAGGTTCATCGACGATAATGAGTTTGGGATTACCCAATAAAGTTTGGGCAATTCCAATACGTTGTTTCATACCTCCTGAAAATCCTTTGACACTTTTTTTCCTTTGGTCATAAAGATTGACTTTATTCAATAAATATTTTACCACTTCCTTTCGTTCTGAAGCCTTAGTAATGCCTTTAAGAATTGCCAAATGGGTAAGTAATTGATCCGCACTGATGCGTGGATAAACACCAAACTCTTGAGGCAGATATCCCAATATTTGTCGGAGTTTATGGGGTTGTTGAAAAATATCAATGTCATTGAGTTTTGCGGAGCCGCTGTCTGCTTCTTGAAGTGTAGCAAGGGTGCGCATCAGAGAAGATTTACCAGCCCCGTTGGGCCCTAATAAGCCAAATAGGCCATTTTCTATTTCAATGGATATGTCGTCGAGGGCTTTGACACCATTGGCATAAGTTTTGGAAAGGTCTTTGATAATTAATTTATGCATAAGTGAGATTGGATATTTGTGTTAAGTCTATTTCTTGACTGCTTAAATGTAAAAGCAAAAAAACACTTTGTTAAATAAAAAAGTATTGGGAATTTGCAATTAATAATTCGGAATATCAAATTAATTGTCATGAATCTATGATAAACTGTATTGAGATCCTTATTTCATTCATTAAGACATCAAAAGGGGAAAATTTAAATACATTGTTTTCTTTGTTTTAGTCTTTAAATAATGTCATTTTGCGGCCTTCAAAAATACAACCGTAAAATTGAAGGCATTTTCTATTTGGGTTCAGGAGTAAAGTGAGACCTTCTATTTTTTTGTTTATTCATCATATTATTATCACACCCTTTTAATACTATTTAAAATAGAGCTTAAGCACATTGAGATCATCTGACCGTTACATATGAAAAAATATTTGAATTTGTTCGACTTAACTCAAAAAGTGAATTACCAAATAGAAGTATTGTCTGGTTTAACGGTTGCCTTGGCGTTAGTTCCTGAAGCTGTCGCGTTTGCTTTAATTGCGGGCTTATCTCCTTTGAAGGGTTTATATTACGCATTTGTCATTGGGATCCTTGCTGTAGTCTTTGGAGGCAGGCCAGGCATTATTTCCGGTGCAACGGGCGCCGTAGCGGTGGTCATCTTTCCTTGGCCATTTCTCATGGCAAGGAATATGTATTTGCCAACGTCATCTTGGCAGGCATTATTCAAGCCTTAGCAGGTTTGTTAAATTGAGTAAATTGATGCGCTTGGTTTCCCATCCGGTTATTTTTGGATTTGTAAATGACCTGGCCATCATTATTTTCATGTCCCAACTAGAACAATTCAAGGATGTCTTAGGTATTTGGCTCACTGCAACTTCTTTATATATTTTATAAGATCTAATGGCTCTGAAGATATTGATTATTTGGGGCTTACCCAAGTTGCCCAAAGTGATCCCGGCAAGAATCGAACTTGCATCTAGAGTTTAGGAAACTCCTATTCTATCCGTTGAACTACGGGACCATAAATATCAGCTTCGCAAAAATAGACATCTTCGTGTAATCTAAAAGGATTGTGGTTTTATATAGTTGGGATATATCTTAAGATGTTCTATTAAGGCCTCTTCAAAAATCAGCTTTTTTAAAGCGGGCAAATTTTGCTTGGTTTTAGCAGAGATCATGATAGATTTTTGTTTAGTATTATTTTCTGGATAAGGGGTGTCTTCAGTTAATTCATCAATTTTATTGTAAACATTGATTCTCTTGATCTGATTTCCACCAAGTTCCACCAGCGTTTGTTCTACCACCTTAATATGATCTTCGTAAGCGGGGCTAGAAACATCTATAATGTGTAATAATAAGTCTGCCTCCCTGACCTCGGCTAGAGTGGATCTAAAGGAAGCGATCAAGTCATGTGGGAGTTTTCGAATAAAACCTACGGTATCAGAAAGTAAAAAAGGCAGATTATTAATGACGACTTTTCTTACCGTAGAATCTACTGTAGCAAAGAGTTCATCCTTGGCATACACAGATTCTTTCCCAAGTAAATTCATCAAGGAGGATTTGCCCGCATTCGTATATCCAACCAAAGTAATTCGCACAATCCCGGTTCTGGATTTTCTTCGGGTACTTGCTTGAAGTTCTACTTTGGTTAATTGTTTTTTCAGAAGTGTAATGCGATCGCGTACCATTCTTTTATCAGTTTCAATTTCTTTTTCTCCAGCGCCTCCTCGCGTGCCTCTCCCTCCTCTTTGTCTTTCCAAATGCGTCCACATTCGTGTCAAGCGGGGTAATAAATATTGAAATCGAGCCAGTTCTACTTGAATTTTTGCCTGAGCCGTTTGGGCCCTTCGAAGGAAAATATCCAAAATCAGCAAACTGCGATCATAAACCTTAATTTTCACCTCATTTTCGATATTTCTGAGCTGTGAAGGAGATAGCTCATCATCAAAAATGATGAGGTCTATTTTTTCCATTTTGAGAAAAGACTGTATGTCTTCGAGTTTACCACTTCCTACGTACGTCCTTTTGTCGGGTCGTTCAATTTTTTGAACAAATGTTTGGCGTATGTTAATGTCTAGGGTTTTGGCGAGAAATGCCAGTTCATCTAAATGCTCTTTGACGAGTTTTTCGGGGGTTTGTTTTTCAACTACCGCAATCAATACACCTAATTCTGTCTCTTTTTTCGTTTGGTAGTAATCACCCATATTTTCTTAAAAATACGAAATTCTTCAATTATCTTCTAATTACGCAGGATTGAGTCATATATTTCTAAATTAGGTGTTATTACTTCGGATCCCCATCATATTTTTGGATCTCGAAGCGAAAAGGTCATGAATATACGTTTGAAAAGGATTTTAAACAATGTGATTAGACTTTAAGCTTATAAAGGTTTGTTATAGCTTGAAAAAATCTGCCATTGTGTCTATCAATTTACTGTGGGGGAGACTTATATGTTAGTAAATAAAGTTTCTTTCTACCTAATTAGTGGATAACTTTTACTGGCATCATTTTAGTAGTGAATGAATTTAAGTTAATTTTAGTTATAATTCATTCTGAGACAAGCATGATGGAACACCACAGAAAAAAAGAAGAAAAAGAATTAGTCAAAAGATTTGAAGCACATTTAAAAATGGGTGAAAATCAATATTTTGATGAGGATGATTTCTTGGCCATCATCAATTTTTATCTGGAATCAAATAAAATCAAGTGGGCACTGAAGGCTTGTGACTTGGGACTAAAGCAATATGCATATTCTACGGATTTAATTGCAGATAAGGCTGAAATTTTAACCAGAATGGGTAGGTTGACGGATGCCATTTCTTGCATAGACCATGCCTTAATCTATGCACCCAATGATTTGGATCTATTGATGCAGAAAGGCTCATTGCATACCATATCAGGAGAATACTTATCCTCAGTAGCCTGTTTTAGAAAAATTCTTCCGATGTCTGAGGAACGGGATGAGATTTTGTATCACATAGGTTTGGCTTATCAAGGATTAGAAGATTTTGAAAAGGCCATAGAAGCTTATAAAGAGGCCATGGAATTTAATCTAAACAATGAGAGTGTACTCTATGAATTGACCTATTGTCTAGAAATTATGGGAGCATTGCAAAAAAGTATCCCCTATTATCAAAAGTTTATTGATACAGATCCCTATTCTGAATATGCCTGGTATAATATGGGCATTGTTTATAATAAGCTGGAGCAATTTGATAAAGCCATTGATGCGTATGAGTTTGCTGTGGCCATTGACAATACTTTCAGTAGTGCCCATTTTAATATGGGAAATACCTACATGAACCTCGAAAAATATGATAAAGCCATAGCCTCCTATTTATTGACCTTGGAATACGAAGGACCTGGACCTGAGCTATATTGCCACATGGGGGCCTCCTATGAGAAAATGGGCCAGTATGAGATAGGTATTCGTTATTATACAAAAGCATCCAAAATTGACCAGCTGTATCACCAGGCATGGTTTGGAGTAGGGACTTGTTTGGCGTTCAAAGAAAATTGGCTAGAGGCCACTCATTTTTTTAAGAAAGCCATAAAAATAGATCCGCTCAATGAAGCTTATTTAAATTCATTGGCGGAATCAGAATACAGTTTAGGAAACAGTGTGTCAGCGATTGAGACCTATGAGCAATTAAGTCAATTGGAATCCGTAAGGCCTGCCGTTTGGCTGGACTGGTCTCGTATTTATTATGATCAAGGAGATTACAAAAGGGCATTGAGCGTCATAGATAGGGGCTTATCAGAAACGCCTGATGAGTCTACCTATTTATATCGAAAGGCCGTTTATTTACTGGCCTATGGAAGGTACAAAGAAGCCATGGCCTTTTTAGAGCATGCGCTCATTTTGAACTACGATGGGCATGCCGAGGTTTATGTTTTTTTTGAAGATTTAACGACGCAAAAAGCACTTTTTAAAATCATAGATCAATATAGAAAAGACGACCAACAAGTGGATTAAACTTTAAAATAAAGTATTTTTGCATTTAATTTAATTTTCAAAAATGAACTATTTTTTAAAGAACATCCCTGATCGCACAGAAAAACCACGTGAATCAGGATATACCATGGTGATGGATAAGGGACTTTCGTTACGTGAAGCAGAAGATATGATTGATTCTTCGGGTGATTTCATAGACATTGTGAAGTTGGGTTGGGCCACTTCTTATGTCACTTCCCAACTTGATCAGAAAATTAAGTTATATCAAAATGCTGGAATACCCTGCTATCTTGGAGGGACCCTTTTTGAAGCCTTTGTGATCAGAGATCAATTTGATGATTACATGAGAGTCGTAGATAAATATAATTTGGAACATGTGGAGGTAAGTGATGGTTCGATCATCATGGACCATTACGATAAATGTAATTATATTCAGAGGATATCAAAAAATTACACCGTGCTCAGTGAAGTAGGTTCCAAAGATGCGGCAAAAATCATCCCACCATACAAGTGGATTGATCAGATGCAAACAGAGCTGGAGGCCGGTGCATGGAAGGTCATCGGAGAAGCGAGAGAAAGTGGAAATGTAGGGCTATTCAGAGATTCTGGTGAGGTAAGACAAGGTTTGGTTGAAGAAATTTTAACTCAGATACCCAAAGACAAAATTTTATGGGAAGCACCTCAAAAATCCCAGCAAGTTTGGTTTATTAAGTTGTGTGGAACCAATGTTAATCTCGGAAATATTGCGACCAATGACATTATTCCCCTAGAAACGATTCGACTGGGTTTACGGGGCGATACGTTTTACGATCATTTAACTTCTTAGGTTTGTGAAAAATGCAGCAGGGCTTTTTCTGAAAGGAGTCGCCATGGGTGCCGCAAATGTTATTCCGGGAGTTTCTGGGGGAACAGTAGCCTTCATTTCGGGCATTTATGAAAGGTTAATAAAGGCCTTAAAATCTTTTGACCTGTCCCTATTCAGCTCATTAATGCAAGGGCAATTTCGTCAAGTTACTGAAAAAACAGATCTCAAGTTTTTGTCCATACTTTTTTCAGGAATTGCTGTGAGTATTTTCAGTTTGGCGCACCTGTTAGAGTACGCATTACAATTTTATGAAGTATTTACTTTAGCCTTTTTCTTTGGATTGATTGTGGCTTCTACTTTGGGTGTAGGGAGACAAATAAGTAAATTTTCTTTGGGTATTTTAACTACATTTTTGATTGGGTTTGTGATGGCTATTTCTATTGCATTTCTAACGCCAGCGGCTGCCAATGATCATTGGCTCTATGTGATTTTATGTGGAGTGGTTGCTATTTCTAGCATGATTTTGCCAGGGCTATCGGGTTCTTATATTTTATTGTTGATGGGTAATTACGTTTTGATGCTCCAATCTATCAGTCACTTCCATTTTAAATTTTTGATTCCTTTTGCTTTGGGATGTTTGTTGGGTTTGGTGATTTTTTCAAGATTATTAAGTTATTTATTCGATCATTTTAAAGAAGCAACCATCAGCTTATTGACAGGCTTCGTAGCGGGGTCTCTCTTGATTATTTGGCCTTGGAAAACGACCAATTACATTGCGATTGAAGCTCGACAAAAAGCAATAGGCTATGATTGGTACTTTCCAAGTTTCGATACCGACTTGATCATAGGAACGGTGTTGATGATGTTAGGATTTGCTGTGGTTTTTGGAATCGAACGACTGGGAGCAAAAGGCTAATTTCATTAGATTCCTATTTATGAGGGCAAGAAATTTTACCTTAGTACAGTACTTTAGATAAATTGATATGAAGCGTTACGGACTTGTAGGTTATCCTTTGGGTCATTCTTTTTCACAGAAGTATTTTTCGGAAAAGTTTGAAGGACTCAATATTTCTCACTCCCATACATACCATGTTTTTGAATTAGAAAGCCTCAGTGACTTTCTTGATATTTGGGATCGCCATCCAGATTTGGAAGGGGTCAATATTACCATTCCTTATAAAATTGAGATCATGCCATTTTTAGATGAAATAGATGACTCAGCGGCGGGAGTGAAAGCAGTCAACGTGATCAAAAAAAAGGGGAACAAACTTATAGGGTATAATTCTGATGTTTTTGGTTTCAAACAATCTTTAGATCCCTGGTTGATGGGGGTAGAAGTGGAGGCTTTGATTTTCGGTTCGGGGGGCTCTAGTCTCGCAGTTCAGGCAGGCTTGCAGGCACTCAATATTCCTTTTAAAATTGTATCCCGTGAGGCCACAAAAGGGCACCTGACTTACTTGCAATTGCATCATGAGCCATCGATTATCGATCGACATCATTTGCTCATCAATACCACGCCAAAAGGGATGTCTCCGAATATTGAGGAGGGGCCGTCGATTCCTTATGATAGGATCGATCAAAATCATTACTGTTTTGATTTGATATATAATCCTGAGGAGACCTTTTTCATGAGACAAGGCAGACAGAACAAAGCGCGAACCAAAAACGGTTTAGAAATGTTAAAATTACAAGCTGAAAAATCATGGGAAATTTGGAATAAATAATAATGAAATTCAAACTAATCTCCAATTTTGAACCCAAAGGAGACCAACCTTCGGCCATAAAAAAACTGGTTCAAGGCGTGGATTCTCAAGAATCAAATCAAACACTTTTGGGAGTAACGGGGTCAGGTAAAACCTTTACGATGGCCAATGTCATCGCGCAAACAGGACGACCTAGTTTGATCCTCTGCCACAATAAAACTTTAGCGGCTCAGTTGTATGGTGAGTTTAAGAGTTTCTTTCCAGAAAACGCTGTAGAGTATTTTATTTCTTATTACGATTACTACCAACCGGAGGCTTACATACCCACTACAAATGTGTACATAGAAAAAGATTTATCTATCAATGATGAGATAGAAAAATTAAGGTTGAGTGCCTCTTCAGCTTTATTGTCAGGTAGGAGAGATGTCATTGTCATCGCCTCCGTTTCATGTATTTATGGGATTGGTAATCCTGAAGAATTCGGCAAACACGTCATACATATCCAACAAGGGGATAAAATTCCGCGAAATGTCTTTTTATTGAAATTGGTAGAGATACTCTACAGCAGAACAGAAACGGAATTTAAGCGAGGTACTTTCAGAGTGAAAGGAGATACCGTAGATGTATTTGTGGCGTATGCTGACTTTGCTTATCGATTCATTTTTTGGGGAGAAGAGTTGGAATCGCTTCAAAGAATTGATCCCCTGTCCGGGACCAAGATTTCAGATGAAAAATTGATTGCTATATTTCCAGCGAATCTTTTTGTAACGGGTAAGGAACATCTGAAACAAGCCATAAAGGAAATACAAGATGATATGGTTGAGCAGGTACAGTTCTTTGAAGATGACCGGCGTTTTTTAGAGGCCAAAAGAATCAAGGAGCGGACGGAATTTGATCTTGAGATGATCAGAGAGATTGGCTATTGTTCTGGGGTAGAAAATTATTCTAGGTATTTTGATCGAAGAAAGCCAGGATCAAGACCTTTTTGTTTAATTGATTATTTTCCTGATGATTTTTTAATGTTCATCGATGAGAGTCACGTATCCATCCCCCAAGTACGTGCCATGTGGGGGGGTGACAGAAGTCGCAAAGCTAACTTAGTAGATTATGGGTTTAGGCTACCTTCCGCACTAGATAATCGGCCTTTGACCTTTGCTGAATTCGAAGGCCTCATAGGTCAAACTATTCATGTCAGTGCTACACCCTCTGACTACGAGTTGCTCGCATCCGATGGGGTAGTAGTGGAGCAATTAATCAGGCCCACGGGATTATTGGATCCGGTGATTGAGGTAAGACCTACTCAACATCAAGTGGACGATTTGATGGAAGAAATTTCAAAGCGTATACAAATTGGAGATCGCGTTTTAGTGACCACTATTACTAAGCGTATGGCGGAGGAACTCTCCAAATACTTATCACAAATGGGAGTAAAGACCAAATACATTCACAGTGAGGTGGCTACCCTAGATCGTGTTGAAATACTAAGAGAATTGCGCCTAGGAATATTTGATGTTTTGGTGGGGGTAAATTTACTCAGAGAAGGATTGGATCTCCCCGAAGTTTCGTTGGTAGCCATTATGGATGCTGATAAAGAAGGTTTTCTAAGAAATGAAAGATCATTGATTCAAACGATCGGTCGTGCCGCGCGAAACGACCATGGCATGGTCATCATGTATGGTGATAAGATAACTGGATCTATGCAACGAGCGATAAATGAAACTGCACGACGTAGGATCATTCAGAAAGCATTTAATGACAAGCACAACATCAAACCTCAAACGATATTTAAAGATCGCGAGGCTATTATGAGTCAGACTTCGGCTGCAGACAGTAAGAAAGGGCCTAAATCTTATCAAAATGACATTGAATCTTCCCTAGCTGCTGATCCTGTTATGGCCTATATGGATTTGAATCAACTTAAGAAATTTGGACTTGAAACCCGAAAGAAAATGGAAAAAGCTGCGCAGGACTTGAATTTTGTGGAAGCGGCCAGATTGAGGGACGAAATGCTTGAGATAGACCGTATGGTCAAAGAGGAAAAAGTATGATCATTTTTTGAAGTACGTGCTGATCAATGCTTTGAGATTTTCAGGAATCTTCACAGGTTTTCCATTGGACAGATTAATAAAGGCCAATGTCGTTTCCCCAGTATTAAGTAGTTGTGCTTCTTCATTATGAATTTCATATTCATAACGAATGCGCGCGCGGGGCATTTCAGGAATGCTAATGATGATTTTTAGTAAATCATCATATCTGGCGGGCGCATGATACGAGGATTGCATATGCAGGACTGGCATCCCCACACCACTGCTTTCCAAATTTTTATAATAAAAGCCTAAGTTTCTGAAAGATTCTACCCGTGCAACTTCATAGAAAGCGGCATAATTGCCATAATAAACAAAACCCATTTGGTCTGTATCGGCGTATCTTACTCTGAGCTTTACTTCGTGTTGAAACATTATTTATAAATTTTTTTCTTATTCAATGCTAGATGCAGCAATCGGGCATTTTTATTATGTTGAGATAAGGTTCGGGCAAATATATGATTTCCTGTAAAGTCTGGATTTGCACAAAAGTATAGATAGTCACTCTTTTCATAATTTAATACGGCTTCAATGGCTGAAATCGAAGGGAGGTTTATGGGTCCTGGAGGTAATCCTGCATATTTGTAGGTGTTGTAGGGAGAATCTACCTGCATGTGTTCATAAAGCACCCTTTTGATAGTATAGTCCCCCAAGGCAAAAATTAAGGTTGGATCTGCCTGCAATTTAATATTTTTATTGAGTCGATTGATATAAACGCCGGCTACCGTGGGGGCTTCATCCATTTGATTGGTTTCCGCATCAACAATTGAGGCCAAGACAATGACTTCTTCTGGGGTTAGATTTATTGCTTTGGCCTTGGCCATGCGCTCTGGATTCCAAAATATTTTATAGGCTGAATAAATCCGGTCGAGAACTACAATCGGTTGGTCGGTAATGTAAACCTCATACGTATTCGGCAGAAACATACACATAAAAGTTTCTTTGGTTAATCCATAAGATGATGCCACATCATTATTTGAAAGGTTTGACATCATAGTTGCCGAATCAAATTCTAAGTAAGATGCGATTTTTGCTGCGAGAACCTCTAGACTTCGGGCATTTGAATAGGTTAATTTGATCGGAACTTGGTCCCCAGATCGGAGCATATTTATTGCATCTCTATTGGACATATCCGCTTGAAGCAGATAAGATCCAGGTTTGATAGATTGATCGTAACGCTTCAATTTTGACAAAAAACTAAAAGATACCAAGTCATTGACAATACCTAGATCATACAATGAGTTTTGGACATATTTAAAATTAGCTCCCGTAGGAATATTGAAAACAAGGTCCTCTTTATCTATCAAAATATTTGGGGTATAAACTACTTGCCAAAAATAAAAACTGAAAGAGGAAACGAGCATACTTCCGATTATCAACCCAACGGCAAGAAATTTTTTATTTTTCATAGTTGGCAAAAGTAGTGATAGAAAACATTATAGCCCATTTTTAAATTGAAACGATTATAATTACAGCCAAATGGCTGCATCATTCATTCGTCTTTATGAAGAAAACCCTGATCCCCGAAAGATTACTCACATTGTAAATGTACTCCGCAACGGGGGATTAATCATATATCCTTCGGATACTATTTACGGTTTAGGATGTGATATTTTTAATCAAAAAGCAGTTGATAAGGTCAGAAGAATAAAAAACATAAATAATAAAAAGATGGATTTGGCTTTTGTTTGTTATGATTTAAGTCATTTATCTGTTTATGCAAAAAATGTTTCCACCACTGTGTTCAAATTGATGAAAAAAATATTACCAGGACCCTACACCTTTATTTTAAATGCATCGAGTAAAGTGCCCAAAATTTTGAAAGTAAAAAAGAAAAAAGTGGGAATAAGAATTCCTAATAATCGTATTCCGAGAGAGATAGTTCAAGAGCTAGGGAATCCCATCGTGACTACTTCATTGCATGACGATGATAAAATATTAGAATATGCCACAGATCCTGAATTGATTTATGAGCAATACAAAAATCAGGTGGACTTAATTATTGATGGGGGCTATGGCGATAATCAAGCCAGTACTATCATAGATTATTCAGGAGAGGAGCTAGAAATAATTAGGGAGGGAAAGGGCGAGATAAATAAATTTCTCTGAGCATGAGAAGATCAGCTTTATGTATTGAAATGCATTATCTGGGAAACTTAGAATTTTTCACCAGATTGATTAATTCAAAAAGAGTCACTTTAGAAGTTAGTGATTATTTTATGAAGCAGACTTATCGCAATCGATGTTATATAATGGGACCAAATAAAATTCAAATGTTAACGGTTCCTGTACATTATCATAAGGAAACAATTTTCCGTGATGTCACCATTGATTATCATCAAAATTGGGTAAAAGATCACCGAAAGGCAGTTCAGGCGGCCTATGGGAAGACTCCTTTTTTTCATTATTTCTATGATTTATTTGATCAAATTTGGGTCTCAAAGCCTGAGTATCTTTTGGACTTGTCAATGTCAATGATGACAGTTTGTCTTGATATCTTACAAATTGACATGTCATTTAATTTCACTATTATTTATGAGCAGGAGATTCAAAAAGATGTTTTGGACCTTAGAAATATAATTTCTGCCAAAAAGTCTACGGAATCAAGGAGCTTTTATAGGCCTATATCCTATATTCAAAACTTTGGCAGCAATTTTGTGAACAATCTTTCTATCATAGATTTGTTAATGTGTGAAGGCCCCAACGGCTTAAATATTTTACAACAGTCCACAAATGACTAAAAGTTGGAATTATACCGATAAATATTTGTTTAAAAATAGAATACGCTCGGTTTAAAGCAAATTTGAGTTTATTTTTACAATCAGAGAGATTCGCAAAAAAAGCCGATTATGGAAGCTAAGTTTTCAAATAGAGTAAAAGAAGTTATTTCATTGAGTAGAGAAGAGGCCCTTAGACTGGGCCATGATTACATTGGGACAGAACATCTACTGCTGGGTATGATTCGTGAGGGAGAAGGAGTCGCCATAGGTTTACTCAAGAAATTAGGTGTTTCTTTAGATGAGTTAAGAAATTCGGTTGAGCAAGCGACCAAAGGGACGACCACAAGTAATGTCAAGAACTTAGCAAATATTCCATTGACACGTCAATCAGAGAAGGTGTTAAAGATCACTTATTTAGAGGCCAAAATTTTTAAAAGTCATCTGATTGGAACGGAACATTTATTACTCTCAATTCTTAGAGATGAGGATAATCTAGCTACACAGATTCTTGATAAGTTTGAGGTAGGCTACGATGTGGTTAAAGAAATGCTAGAATATCAAACCGAGAATCCCTTGGCTGAATCGGATACCGATGATCCCGACGATGATGGAGGGAAAATGTTCGGGGCGGGTGCTACTCCCGGAAGCGGAAGAGGAGAATCTACGGCCAAGGGGAGTGAAAAAACAAAGACTCCCGTGTTAGACAATTTCGGAAGAGATTTAACAAAATTGGCTGAAGAAGATAAAATGGATCCCATAGTAGGTCGAGAGAAGGAAATCGAACGCGTGGCTCAAATTCTCAGTCGTAGAAAGAAAAATAATCCCATATTAATAGGTGAGCCAGGTGTTG
Source organism: uncultured Flammeovirgaceae bacterium (assembly GCA_913050055.1). Classification (GTDB taxonomy): domain Bacteria; phylum Bacteroidota; class Bacteroidia; order Cytophagales; family Cyclobacteriaceae; genus UBA4465. The sequence goes on from CAJXAT010000003.1 coordinate 19,936, forward strand.
GTAAAACTGCGATAGCTGAGGGCTTAGCCGTAAGGATCGTTCAGAAAAAAGTATCTCGAGTATTATTTGGGAAACGAGTCGTTACATTGGATCTGGCTTCATTGGTTGCTGGCACAAAGTATAGAGGACAGTTCGAGGAAAGAATGAAAGCAGTCATGACTGAAATAGAGAAATCTCCAGACGTGATTATATTTATTGATGAGTTACATACGATTGTAGGAGCGGGAGGGGCTTCGGGATCATTAGATGCCTCCAATATGTTCAAACCGGCCCTAGCACGTGGAGAGATTCAATGTGTAGGTGCTACTACTTTAGACGAATACCGTCAATATATCGAAAAAGATGGAGCTTTAGCAAGAAGATTCCAAATGGTAATGGTGGATGCGACGACGCCTGATGAAACCATACAAATTTTAGAAAATATTAAAAATAAATACGAAGAGCATCATAATGTCACCTACAGCAAAGAGGCAATTAAAGCCTGTGTGACCTTGTCAGATCGATACATAAGCGATCGTTTTTTACCTGACAAAGCGATTGATGTGCTTGATGAAACGGGTGCGCGTGTACACATAAACAATATCAATGTTCCTGAATCCATCGTTTCCCTAGAGACGCAAATAGAATCGGTTAAGGAAGATAAAAATAGCGTAGTCAAAAGCCAAAAATATGAAGAGGCGGCTCAGTTAAGAGATAAAGAGAAAAAGTTATTGGCTGAGCTCAAGATTGAAAAAGATCAATGGGAAAAAGAATCTAAAAGCAAACGTTACCAGGTCAATGAAGGAAGTGTAGCTGAAGTAATCGGTATGATGACGGGAATTCCGACGAATAGAGTAGCCCAAAAAGAAGGAGAAAAGCTTCGTAATATGAATGAAGAACTTAGTCAAAATGTGATTGGTCAGGATGAAGCAGTTACCAAACTGACCAAAGCGATCCAAAGAACACGGGTGGGTCTTAAAGATCCAAAAAAACCGATTGGTTCTTTTGTCTTTCTTGGACCCACTGGAGTAGGTAAGACTGAAATGGCTAAAGTCTTGTCCAAGTATCTCTTTGATAAAGAGGATTCATTGGTACGGATCGATATGAGTGAATACATGGAGAAATTTTCTGTAAGCAGGTTGGTTGGAGCACCTCCGGGATACGTTGGATACGAAGAGGGAGGACAATTGACCGAAAAAGTACGACGAAAACCTTATTCAGTTGTTCTTTTGGATGAAATAGAAAAAGCACACCCGGATGTATTTAATATTCTGTTGCAGGTATTAGATGATGGTGTGCTTACAGATGGACTGGGTAGAAAAGTAGATTTCCGCAATACGATTGTGATCATGACTTCTAATATTGGAGTCAGAGACCTCAAAGATTTTGGTGCAGGAATAGGTTTTGCGACGCAATCTAGAAAAGACAATAAAGCTGAAGTGATCAAGTCCACTATTCAAAATGCCTTGAAAAAGACCTTCAGTCCTGAATTTTTAAATAGGCTCGATGATGTCATTATTTTTAACTCACTTGAAAAGGAGCATATTCATAAAATAATAGATATTTCTTTGGGTAAGTTATTTAAAAGAATAAGTGATTTGGGTTATCAAGTTACGTTAACCGAAAGTGCCAAGGATTTCTTATCTGACAAAGGTTATGATCCTCAATTTGGTGCACGTCCGCTCAATAGAGCGATTCAAAAATACCTTGAGGATCCAGTAGCCGAAGAGATCTTAAAAGGAGAGATCAGCGAGGGAGATGTCATTCAAGCCACTTGGAATAAAAAGTCTGAGGAACTGTCTTTCAAGCTTAAGAAAAAGAAAACTAAAGAAAATAAAGAGCAATAGGAAAGTATTGAATATCTAGGTAGTTTAATAACTACCTAGATATTTTCTAAAAAACCATTCAAGGCTGAAAAGGGTCATAATTACGAATAAAAGCCACTTCAGATCAATCAGTTTGGTGAAGTCTTGAATGCTGTGAAGTATGCTTTTTGCCTGTGAATCTTGAAAATCTCTAATTAGTGAATCAAGCTCATTTTTTTTATAAAATCGTCCCCCTGTATGGTCAGCTAGATCTTTGAGAAGGTCATGATTAGCTGTAAATGTCGTACGCTCCAATTGGCCATCTTTAATAATGAATTGTCCTTTTGAGGATAAATTTTTACCATTAGATACCGAGAGGGCTTCATAAAAATAGATTCCTTTGCCAAGTGTACCAATATTCAAGGTTTTATTAGCATCGCTACCTGTAAAATTAAAGATACTTTCCGATCTATCTTTTCCCTGAAAGACCTTCAGTGTTATACGATTTCCTGCTATAGGTTCATAGATGTCGTTGTAGGATTCCGAGGTAAATTGAATAAGATCACCACTTTGAAAAAAGGGCGTAATAGGTTCAAATATGAATTTGCGTTTATCTGATTGCACACTGAGGTATTGAATGGATTTAATAATGATTCGATCAAAAAGTGAAGCATTATTTGACATCGCCAGTTCTTGTAATCGCCAATTCCAGATGCCCGTTCCATAAAAAACACCATATTTTGAGCTGCCATTATCAAAAAAAGATAAAACGGGCTTGTCTATGGTGAGATTACCCACCCCTTGGTGAAGCAAAATTTCATGAGTACCCAAGTCATAAGATCCATAAGGCACCTTCAGGGTTGGATAATCATTAAACTTATCCACATAGGATCGGTCAATTTCAAATTTTGTGAAGTTAGGGTTATAAACGGGCTTAACAATATCTTGTTGATTTCCTGATTGTTCAATAATGATATTGGTTTTGGAATAGAGCCGATTTAGGTTTGATTTTTTACTGAGGATATATAAAAAGGGCGGACTACCAGAATAGTTAATTGTAGGAAAATTGTCAGAAAAAGCCTGATGATGAATGATGACATCGAAGGTATCAGAGGGAAGTGTTTTTGTTAATCCTGAGATATATATTTGAGTTTGGTAGTTTTCATTCTCGGCGAGAGCCATCCGAATGGCCCTGATATCGGGATGGGGCGCGGGTGCTACCAATAGTATTTTCTCTTTTCCTTTGACGATCTCGATAAAAAGATCTTTTTCATTATTTACCGTATTTATTTCGTCGGCTTCTGGAAGTATCTTTATGCGCAAATGTTGAGGACCAAATTTATCGGCATCCATTTCAAAAGTAACCTTCATTTGCGAGGATAGAAAGAGATTTTGTTTACTAATGATTCTATCATCATCAGATAAAATGATGGTCTTTTTCATTCCAGTGTAACCTGTGGCGTCGATATATACTTCGATGGGAAATCGATTCCCTTGGTAGACGACTTGATTACTGCGGACCTCTTTGATCGCAATGTCTTTTCTGGTTGTGGTATCGCCCAGTCCTAGGCTATGAATGGGGATCAAAGATTGTCTGTAAGAAGGAGAGAGTCCCTGATTGTACAAACCATCTGAGATCAACAGGACGGCTGCGAGGTTTCGCGTCTCTAAGCTTTCAAAAGCTACATTAAGTGCTTGGTTTAAATTAGTAGACGACGCATCAAAGCGTATGGGTATTTCGGTACGCTCCTCTAAATTAAATACTCGCGCCTCAAAATTAAGGGCACTTATTTTTTCGTCTACTTCCACAAGCAATTGATTCATATTTATGGAATCTTCATGCTGCATCATAGATAGTGAATGATCGACAACCAAGGCGATGATGGGTTTTTCGATGACCTGGGTCAGGTGGTTGATCAAAGGATTTAATAAAATTAAAAATATCACGAGCGTGGCTATAATACGCAGCGCCCCAAGGAGTCTAGAGACATAAGTTGCCCAGGGGTTTTTTTTCTCATACATCAAATAAGTAATGCACGCAATGAGTATTGCTGCGGGCAGGAGCCACCATGCATTGGCTAAAAATACAAACGAGGGATCTTTCATAAACTTAAAACCTGCTGATAAGGAAGTAGGTTGGATATAATAAAAGGGAATTACTCAAGTAAGTAATCCACCATTTACTTGTAATACTTGTCCCGTAATATAAGTTGACGAATCTGAGGCGAGAAAGACACAAGCGTTTGCGACATCCTCTGGACTTCCTCCACGTTTTAATGGAATGGCATCACGCCAAGTTTGGACCACTTTTTCATCTAATCCTGCGGTCATTTCTGTCTCAATAAAACCTGGAGCAACTATATTACAGCGAATGCCTCGAGAACCCAACTCAAGGGCAACAGATTTTGAAAAACCTATGATGCCCGCCTTTGAAGCGGCATAATTTGCCTGACCCATATTTCCTTTAATACCGACGACTGAAGACATATTGATGATTGATCCACTTCTTTGTTTCATTAGGGGCCTAAAGGCTGCTTTTACAGTATTAAAACAGGATTTTAAATTAATTTCCATGATTTCATCCCACTGTGATTCGGACATTCTCATCAATAGATTATCTCGGGTGATTCCTGCATTATTGATCAAGATATCTAATTTTCCAAAATCTCGGACCACATCAGCAATTAATTCTTGGGCCGCCTCATAGTTGGAGGCATCTGATCTATAGCCTTTGGCATCTACACCTTTGGCTTTTAGTTCTGCAACTAAGCTTTCCCCTTGCTCCACACTGGACAAGTAGGTAAAAGCTACATATGCCCCTTGTGCAGCAAATGTATGGGCGATGGCCCTTCCTATTCCTTTTGAAGCACCGGTAATCAATGCTATTTTTCCTTCTAATGCTTTCATGTAAAATTTATAATTTATGCTAAATTAAATAACAGAATTAATATACGACTATAATCGCTCATCTTAGTCATTTTAATTGTTAACACTTAGATTTGCAAATGAAACGAATTAAAGCATTTATTAGCATTTAAAAAAAATTATATGGCTTCACAATATGATCTAATCGTAATCGGAAGTGGTCCGGGAGGTTACGTAGCGGCAATTAGAGCATCCCAGCTCGGTATGAAAGTTGGTATAGTGGAAAAGGCAGAATTAGGAGGTGTTTGTCTCAACTGGGGGTGCATACCCACTAAAGCACTGTTGAAAAGTGCTCAAGTTTTCGAATATATCAATCATGCAGCTGACTATGGTATATCTGTTAAGGAATCAACTGCTGATTTTAAAGGGATGGTCAAGAGAAGTCGCGAAGTGGCGGATTCCAATAGTAAAGGGATTGAGTTTCTTTTCAAAAAAAATAAAATAGAAGTCATAAAGGGTCATGGAACACTTTCAAGAGGCAAGCAGGTAAAGGTGACAGATGCTGCTGGAAATACCACCAATTATGAGGCTAAAAATATAATACTAGCTACAGGAGGACGGGCAAGAGAACTACCTAATCTACCGATGGATGGTAAGAAAGTGATTGGGTACAGAGAGGCCATGACATTATCTGAACAGCCTAAAAAAATGGTTATTGTAGGCTCTGGAGCTATTGGTGTTGAATTTGCCTATTTCTACGATGCCCTAGGTACGGAAGTTACCATTGTGGAGTATTTACCCAATATCGCACCGGTAGAAGATATAGATATTTCCGCAACATTGGCACGAAGCTTCAAAAAGAAAGGGATCAAAATCATGACTCAATCAGAGGTCACCAAAGTAGATATAAAAGGGAAGGGATGTAAAGTAAGTGTTAATAACAAAAAAGGGGAAGAGATTCTAGAATGTGACATCGTATTAGCAGCAGTAGGCGTGTCAACTAATTTGGAAGGTCTGGGGATCGAAAGTCAAGGAATCAAGACCGACAAGGGCAAAGTAGTGGTTGATGAATATTATGCCACCAACGTCCCAGGAGTTTATGCCATTGGAGATATTGTTCAGGGGCAAGCATTGGCACATGTAGCGTCAGCAGAAGGTATTATTTGTGTAGAAAAAATCTCTGGGCAATCTCCGCAACCCTTAGATTATGGAAATATACCAGGATGTACTTATTGTTCTCCTGAAATTTCTTCTGTGGGGATGACCGAAAAAGAAGCCCTTGCCAAGGGATATGAAATTAAAGTAGGTAAGTTTCCTTTTTCTGCGTCAGGAAAAGCAAAAGCTTCTGGTGCTACCGAGGGGTTTGTAAAGGTTATATTTGATGCAAAATATGGGGAATGGCTAGGTGCACATATGATTGGTGCGAATGTCACCGAGATGATTGGTGAAGCGGTGGTCGCCAGAAAGCTGGAAACTACAGGGCATGAGATTATAAAATCTGTACACCCTCATCCGACGATGTCAGAAGCCATCATGGAGGCTGCGGCTGATGCGTATGGTGAGGTGATTCATATGTAGCAAATTATAAATTTAAGGAGTCTTGTTGATGGGATCTAGAACCTATTCAGTTTCTTTGAATCTGGAAAAGTGGGTGTGAATTGTACTGCTTTAGGAGATCTATTAGGATCTTGTTTGAGAAATTAATAATAATTCAATGTTGATTCCTTAAGGGCAAGACGTGTTTTCCTGTCATTTGAGCCATTCGATTAAGCGTATAACAATCATCTTAATTCCTGAAATCTAAGTTATTTTTTTTAAAGCATTTTTAGTGGTGGGCATTGCGATATAGGAAGATCAATACGTTCGATGAGGCTATGAAATTCTTATCTTGAAGGAGGCCAATTAACGCCGTGATAAAAAGGCTTGGGGAATACTTTTTATTGTTTGGTAATCTAAGATAACCCCTGTTTTAATTCGAGAGATTCAGCTTTTGCATGAACTCCTGTTAAAAACTTTATGCGACAAAGTCAAGGCTCACTAATCCTATTCTTTGTCATAAAAATAGGTGTTGAAAAAACGATTTAATTGCTTAGTTTCTACTAAAAATCCATCATGACCATAATTACTTTTAATAATGGCCAATTGGGCATTGGGAATATGTTCAGATAAGAATTTTTGTTCTTCAACTGGGAAAAGTACATCGGTATCAATACCAACCACCATCGTTTTGGATTGGATCCGTTTGAGCGCATCTTTGACTGAGACGTCGTGCCGCCCTATATTGTGGCTGTCCATGGCTTTGGAAAGACAGTAATAGGATTCACTCGTGAACCTTTTTTGAAGTTTAAATCCCTGATATCTTTGGTAGGATGAAGCACTGAAATCATCCCAACGGCCATCTTCATCTTTTTGTTTTGCTTCAAAAGTATTGTAATGGCGGTACGAAAGTAGGGCAATGGCCCTAGCTGCAGCGAGTCCTTTCGCTGAATCTGTGTTATCCAAAGCCATCCGCTGGGCTTCATTGAAGGCTATGCCCCAAGGGGAATGTACCGCGTTGGTAGCAATCAGTTTGATATTCTCAAAAAGAGTAGGTTCTTGAACCGCCCATTCCAGGAGCTGCTGACCCCCTAAGGACCCACCGATTCCCAACTTAATCCGCTCAATTCCAAGTTTTTTTCGGAGCAGCTGATGTCCACTTACGATGTCTTGAATCGTAATGAGAGGAAAGTTGAAATCTTTTGGACCCGTCGTTCCATAACAGGATCCCAAGACATTGGCACAAATAACAAAATCTCTTTCAAGATCAATAACCGCATGGGTTCCAAACAACCCTGGCCACCATTCGGTAGGATCTGCGTTGCCCGTTAGGGCATGAAAAACCCAGACCACATTAGACTGATCCGCATTGAGACTGCCCTGTGTTGTATATGAAATCGTGACTTGAGGAAGGACCGATCCTTCCTCAAGCAACAATGTATCATTGGAAACAAAAATTTGCGCCTTAGGCAGTGGCAAGAGTGCTTGCTGCATGTACTTTATCTAATGCTTGTTGAAAATCAGCTTTAATGTCTTCGATATGTTCTATACCTAAGGATACTCTTAACATATTAGGATGAACCCCCGCAGTCAATTGATCTTCTACAGATAGCTGTTGATGGGTAGTTGCTGCTGGTTGAATGATCAAAGTCTTGGCATCTCCCACATTGGCGAGGTGACTGACAAGTTTAAGACCATCTACCAAATTGGTGGTATCCTGCTTTTCTCCTTTAAGGATGAAAGTAAGTACACCCCCAAATCCCTTTTTGAGATATTTTTTGGCCAGATCATGATAGCTGCTGCTTTCTAATCCTGGATAATTCACAGATTCCACTGCGGGATGCGCTTCCAACCATTTGGCCAATTTCAATGCATTTTCAACCGTCCGCTCTACACGTAGCGAGAGCGTTTCTAAGCCTTGTAGCAATAAAAATGAATTAAAGGGACTCTGCGCAGGACCAAAATCTCTCAAGCCGTCGACACGTGCTCTGATAGCAAAAGCGACGTTTGGGAGACCCAGGGGATTATCGATCCCAAATACGTCAGCAAAAACCAATCCATGATAACTGTCAGAAGGTTCTGAAAATTGTTTGAATTTACCATTGCCCCAATTATAGTTACCCCCATCAACGATGACGCCTCCTATGGAAGTTCCATGTCCTCCGATCCACTTAGTAGCGGATTCCACTACCACAGCAGCACCATGCGCAATGGGTCTAAATAAATATCCCCCAGCACCAAAAGTATTGTCTACCACTAAGGGGAGATCATATTTTTTGGCTAATGAGGCAAGAGCATCAAAATCGGGAATGTTGAATCCGGGATTACCCATAGTTTCTATATACAACGCTTTGGTTTGATCATCGATTAAGGCTTCGAAGTCTTCTGGCTTATCAGAATTAGCGAAGCGCGCCTCAACCCCTAATCGCTTAAATGCATTTTTAAATTGATTGTAGGTACCTCCATAAAGAAAGGAAGTAGACACAAAGTTATCTCCTGCTTCTAAGATATTATTTAGTGCAATAAACTGTGCAGATTGGCCAGAAGAGGTGGCCAATGCAGAGACACCGCCCTCAAGTGCAGCAATTCTTTTTTCGAAGACGTCGTTTGTTGGATTGTTTAATCGGGTATAAATATTACCAAATTCTTTAAGCGCAAATAGATTGGCACCATGTGCTGAATCTTTGAAAGTAAAAGAAGTCGTTTGGTAAATGGGTACGGCTCTTGATCGGGTGGTTTCGTCGATTTCTTGACCGGCGTGTAATTGTAAAGTATCAAAATGTAATTGTGACATGGTAATTATATGTTTTTTATAAAAAAAGTGAAATAATGAAGTAGTGTGATGAGTTACTTGAACCTCATTACTGAGGTAAAACTTATTTTAGCTCAGTAGAGTTATATTTGAATTCGCGCAAGGCGCATACCATTATGGCGACAACAGCAACAACTGACGTAAGCCATAAATAATGAGAGTTCCATTCTACCTGCAAGTACAGCTAGAGATAATTGAAATTTTAAGTTCTGTATTATTATCATAATCATCAATTTATTTGTCAGGAATTAGCACCTACCCCTTAGCAGGGGGGTTGCTAGCGCGTCGACGAGCCTGTCTCTTAGCGCTTCTTAATAAACCGAGCTATTCTTCGATTCGAGTAGCAAACATAAGCACCCAATTTTATTTTACAAAACATTTGAAATAAATTTTTATTATTTGTTTTTTGGACTTTGAAGATGTTATCTTCTGCGCATTAATTATTTCAAGTCAGTTTTTGATGAAGGTATTTATTATTATTTACATAAAATAAGTATATCAGGATTCAAATGAATTAAAATATATTTACTTGTCAACTCATTATTGTTTTCGAATAAGTATGGAATTAATGGCTTTCTATTTTAGTTTGTAGTTCAAAGATGCAAACAGCCAATAGACTTAAGGAGATTCAAGAATATTATTTCTCCGCGAAACTTAGGGAGATCCGTGCCCTAGAAAAGGAGGGTAAGGAGGTACTTAATCTCGCTATCGGGAGCCCTGATTTGTTACCTCCCAATCAGGTCATCGAGCAACTAAAAATAGGCTCGGATCTTCCGGGAGCCAATCAATATCAGTCCTATCAAGGGTTGCTTGCCTTTCGTGAGGCCATCGCCGAATTTTCAAAAAGTCAGTTAAACATCGTCTTGAATCCTGAAGATGAAATTTTGCCTTTAATTGGTTCAAAAGAAGGAATTGCTCACATTTCATTGGCCTATCTCAATAAAGGAGATCAAGTTTTAATCCCTGAGTTGGGTTATCCTACGTACACCTCAGTCACCAAAATGGTAGAAGCGGAGCCGATTTATTATCCGTTGATCGAATCAAATGATTGGTGTCCTGATTGGAAGTTCTTTGATCATTTAGATTACAGTAAAATAAAATTACTTTATCTTAACTACCCACATATGCCGACGGGGGCAAGAGGATCTCAAAAAATTTTGGCAAAGTTTGTGGATATAGCCATCAAGCACAAGCTTCTTTTGATTCATGACAATCCCTACAGTTTCATTTTAAATGATCAACCTTTAAGTATTTTCTCAGTGGAAGGTTCCAAAACATGTGCTTTGGAATTGAACTCTTTGTCCAAATCCTTCAATATGTCTGGATGGCGGGTAGGCTGGTTGTCAGGAGCTTCAGAGAACATCAAGAATGTATTACGGATCAAAAGTAATCTAGATACAGGGATGTATCAACCTATTCAGCGAGCAGCAATCGTCGCTTTGCAGCAGGATGAGAGATGGTTTGAGCAGTTAAATCATACCTATAAGATCCGTAGAAACTGCGTTTTTCGTCTTTTAGATAAACTTAATTGTACTTACCAAAAGGGACAAAGTGGTCTTTTTGTATGGGCGCAAGTACCCATGATGGATGTCGATGTCCTTATTGATGATCTACTTGTCAATAAACATATTTTCATTACTCCAGGCCATATTTTTGGAGCTAAGGGGAGACGTTATGTGAGGGTATCTTTGTGTGCTCCCGCAGAAATATTTGAGCAAGCTATTTTGAGATTATGAAGATTTCTATAATTGGTTTAGGATTAATAGGGGGCTCGTATGCTTTATCATTGAAGCAACGATTCAAAGACTTGACTTTGTATGGTTGGGATCAGAATGAAGCACATAATTTAGCGGCCAAAAAACGCAACATTATTGACGTGAGTTGTCTCTCATTGGAAGAGGCTTTTGATCAGGGTGACTGGATCCTATTGGCCATTCCCGTAAATGACATAGAATCTTCACTTTCAGGCATGTTAGATAGACTAGCACCTCATCAATTAATTATTGATTTTGGATCTACCAAGGAACAAATCTGTAAAGGAGTCGCTAGGCATAAAAGGCGAGATCAATTTATTGCGGCACACCCGATTGCGGGCACTGAATATAGTGGACCTAGTGCGGCCTTTTCGAACTTATACCAAGACAAAGTCATGATTGTGTGTGAATCAGAAAAAACAAGGCCAGATTTTCTGAGTGCTTTTAAAGATCAATGTGGCGCACTGGGTATGGCAACTCTTTATTTAGGTGCTGCCGAACATGACGTTAACCTAGCCTATGTTTCTCATTTGAGTCACATCATTGCTTTTGGGCTTTCCCATACGGTCCTACAAAAAGAAGCGTCCGCCATGAAAATTTTGGATTTGGCAGGTTCCGGACTGGCATCAACGGTAAGATTAGCCAAAAGCTCTCCAGATATGTGGACGCCCATTTTTATTAGTAATCGAGATGCTATTTTAGAGAGTTTAGATGTATATCTCGAGAAAATAAATAATTTTAAAGCACTACTCACAGCATCAAATACCTCAGGGATTAGAGCATATCTCGAGAAAGGCAGAGAGATTAAAAAAAGCCTCAAATGAGGACTATTCTCAGTCGGTCAAAAAATGCTAAATAATCAAACGCGAAGGGTAGAAATACCTCCATCAATCGCCATGACTTGACCTGACATCCACTGTGATTTGTCAGAGAGCAAAAACTCAACGACCTCAGCCATGTTTTCACTGGTCCCAATTTTTTTCAAGGGATGTCTTTCTGCATTGGCTTGTTTTTTCTCATCAGTACCCAATAATTTCGAGGCCAATGGTGTATCGGTGAGCGAAGGGGCGATAGCATTAACCCGAATTTTTGGGGCCAATTCAGCTGCTAAAGATCGGGTCAGACCTTCAATAGCTCCCTTTGAGGCTGCTACTTGTGTATGAAAGTTAAAGCCTGACTGAACGGCGACCGTTGAGAAAAATACAATGGAAGCACTTAATGATTTTTTAAGATAGGGTAGAATCGTCTGAATAATCTTGATGGCACCCATCACTTGAAGTTCAAAATCAGCTCGAAAAGCGTCAGGTTTGATTCTATGGAAAGGCAATAAATTGATACTTCCAGGGCAGTAGACCATACCATCAATGGCCTCAGCAAGTATTGAAAGATCGAGAGTATCCGACAAAACATCAAATTTGAAGGTTTTGATGTTTTCAGCGGTAGGGATATTTCCTTGGTTAAAGGTCGCTGTAACTTGATAATTTGGGTCATTCGTAAGTTTTTCAATTAAAGAAGCGCCAATGCCCGAAGATCCTCCAATGATGAGAATATTTTTCATATTTTTTATTTTATAATAATTAAACACGGCTCAAGCCGAATTAGTGCCATTCTTCTTTAGAAAAAATGAGATTATATTGTATGCTTATATTTGTAATACTTTTTTCAAAACTAGAATTTTTACTTTTGAAGCTAAATAACTGATGGAATTTATGAGAGTTGTGCTTACTATTTTCATTTTTTGTAGCCTAAATATGATTATACGGGCACAAGAATCCTATACCAGGCAAAAAATCACTCCTAATATATCTATGAAAATAGCCGATTATTTTCAAATCATGCCTACCCAACAATTACTTGATCGTTATGCTTCTTCAAGAATTCCGATAGCGATGTTTACGACCCTTGATGGAAGGGTGGACCTAGGGATCAACCAGACCGCCACCCAATGGGGCTCCAACGATATTGACATGTTATTGGATTTTTATAAAGCGTCTATTGCCAATCTTTATTCTCAAATTGATTTTCTTCAAAGTAAAATCATCAAAGTGAATGATCGCCAATTTATTGTTTTCGAGTTTTTAGGAGAGGTAACAGAAGAAAGTTTATTGGGTGCAGTCAGTTCGATAAAGAAATACAACTACATTCAGTATGCTCTTTACAAGAGCAAAATTTTATTGTTTAATTTTAATTGTGCCGCTAACGATCAACAAAAATGGCAGTCAGTTGCCAATGAAATGATGTCAATCATCAGATTAAAATAATGTTCACCATACACAGTGATGCTCATTTTATGCAGCAGGCTTTACTTCAAGCTGATTTAGCGGATAAGCAACTAGAAATACCCGTCGGGGCCGTCATCGTCTGTGAAAATAAAATTATTGCACGAGCATATAATCAAGTCGAACAACTGCAAGACGTGACCGCGCATGCGGAGATGTTGGCCATTACGGCAGCCCAAAACTATTTAAGCTCGAAATATCTTGATCAATGTACCATGTACTTAACGTTGGAACCGTGCACCATGTGTGCAGGGGCTCTTTTTTGGAGTCAAATGGGAGCTCTTGTGATAGGAGCTCGAGATTCGAAACGTGGGTTTAGCCTATTGAAGCCAGCCCCACTTCAACCCAAGACAAAGGTAAGTTTCGGAATGCTAGAGGCCGATTGTGAAGCTAAGATCAAAGACTTTTTTAAAAAAATGCGGGATAAACAGAAAGAACGATAAAATTGAACGTTAGCATCTCATATTTTGTTAATTTTACTCATCTTTATAACCTTTTACTAAAACATTATAATTATGGCATTTGAACTACCTAATTTACCCTACGCACACGACGCATTAAAATCACACATTGATACGGCCACTATGGAAATTCATCATGGTAAACACCATGCCGCATACATAGCAAAGTTAAATGCAGCAGTTAGCGGAAGTGAGATGGAAGGAAAATCTCTTGAAGAATTGATTAAAAATCACACTAACGTTGCAGCTGTTCGTAACAATGGAGGAGGACACTGGAATCATTCTTTATTTTGGACAGTGATGAGCCCAACAGGCGGGGGGACACCTCAAGGGGCCTTAGCGGCAGCCATTGATGATGCTTTTGGCTCATTTGAAAAATTTAAAGAGAATTTCAGTAATGCTGGAGTGACTCAATTCGGTTCTGGATGGGCTTGGCTTTGTGTCGATAATGGAGGCAAGTTAGAAGTTTGCTCAACCGCCAATCAGGACAATCCATTGATGCCAGGTCTGGGATGTGAGGGGCTACCTATTTTAGGTCTAGATGTCTGGGAGCATGCCTACTATCTCAATTATCAAAACAGAAGGCCAGATTACATCAATGCCTTTTTTAATGTGGTCAATTGGGAAGAAGTTAGCCGCAGATTTAACGAGGCCAAATAAGCTATCAGAAATAAAAGAACTTATGCATTGCTCGGTTCTTTTATTTTGATATTATAAAATTAAGCTTACTCTAGGTCTTTTAAACGGATGTTCATCATCACAGGATTGTGATCTGAGTACTGAAATTTCAGATTGAATCCTTTCACTTCTATGACTTCGATATTTGGAGAGATCAAGTAATAGTCAATCAAAGCAACAGATGTCTTGCCATAATCCAAGACATCTACCAGACTTCGGCTCGTGGGAACCGTAGGGTCAAAAATCCATTGCCAGTTCTCAGGCATAAACTTTTCATCAATTTGGGAGGGTTGATAAGAGATATTAGGTAAGACGCCCGCAGCTATGCTTACCTGATCATTACTAACCCCAGGTGGATTTTGGTTCCAATCACCTCCGACCACTATATAATTTCCTTTTTCATATTCTGCCAATAAAAATCCTTTGAGATAAATCATTTCGAGAGGCTTCAGATACCCTCCGTCGTACGCTGAATTATGAGTGTTGATCACCACCAGTTCTTTGCCTGAGACCTGCGATGTAGGATACCGTTGAACGGACATACAACGATCAAGATGAAAAAGATAATCTGGCCAATTGTATTTTCCTGGATATTGATAACGATCACTGCTGATGGGATTGAACGTGGAATAACTACTCAATCCACTGGCTACCTTACCTAATACATTCCATGGATTGAATAACGGTATAATTACCCGTGCTACTTGGTAGTTGAATGCAAAATGTTGTGAGTACCCATTTAATCTCGCTGATATCAAGTCATGCTGATTTCGATAATAGCTTCGCTTGGAAGATCGATCTACCTCCTGTAGCAAAACAAAATCCGTTGGATTTGACTGAATAAAGTCAATGATACCCTTTAAGTTTTCATTTACGAAAGCCTCTGGCGACCGCACCATTTTCCCATCAGAAAAGAAAAAGCTTTGATTGCTATCATAAAAGAAATTAGATTTTGCACCTAAACCAGCAAACCCTATATTCCAATTTAAAAAACTAAGTGTAGATGAAGTGATGAGGTTGTTTTCATTCTTGTTTTGAATGTTTAAAACCGTTTTTTCAGGAGGTTCAAAATCGGTTAAGGTAGCATGAAAAAGACTTACGACCACGTAGAAGAGGAACATAATAGGGAGCAATAAAAACCATTTTATTACGGACCAGATTTTTCTAGTTTTCAAAATAGAATTCATTTAATGAAACTCAATATATTTAATTTTCAAGCATTTAGGATCATTATAGGCCAATTATTCTTTTAGTATTCAGATGAAAAATCAACAAAAATGATTACGAGTTATTTTTTTAGTACGTAAGTTTGAACATAACTAGAATAGTAAATAGTCTATAGCCTGTATGAAGGACCTAACCGTTATCAATTATTTTTTAAGGATTAACTTGTGTAAAATAAAAAAAATGAAAATAATTGTTTTTTTAAGTATTTCACTTTTGCTACTGATGATTGGTTGCAATACGGAGGAATCAAAAACAGCGGGACCAAATAATGATCTGGTAAATTTGAGTACTTACGAGGTTATTCAAATAGAAATATGGGATCAATCTTGCATTAACTGCCATATGACAGGGGCATCATATGCCAATCAATCCGGACTTATTCTAACTGCAGATGTTTCTTATGAGCAGTTAATGAACAGAGTGCCTAGTAATGTGGCTGCAGCCGAAGATGGTTTGTCGCTGGTGAGTGACGAAGGCTATGCTAGTTTGCCGAAAAGCTTTTTATGGGAAAAAATAAATGCCAATGATATGGACCATTTTTATCAAGATCATCCAGAATATGGTGCGATCATGCCATTGGGAGATGACTTTTTGACCAATGGTGAATTGGAGTTTATCCGCCAATGGATTGAGGCAGGAGCACCTGAGGAAGGTCAAGTAGCGAGTGTTGAATTATTGACTAATGAAGCCAGATATACTCCGACCCCTTTTGAAGCACTTGCTGTTCCTGAAAGTGGTTATCAATTTCATATCGAACCTTTCACTGTTGGGCCGGGAATGGATCGAGAAATATTTATTTATGAAAAATTAGATAATGCCGCACCCGTATACGTTAATAGGGTAGAAATTGCTATGCAATCGGGCAGTCATCATTTTTTAATCTATCAGTTTAATAACAGACTCTCTAGCTTTTTGTATCCTCCCGAGGGAGTGACCAGAGATGTTTACGATGCGTCGGATAATTATGTAGAATCAGTTTTATTTCACCTGCAGTTTCATGACTTTGTTACAGGCACGCAGTGGCCCAAGATGGATTATCATTATCCAGAAGGTATCGCCTTCAAGATACCAGCCGATTTTGGATTTGATTTGAATAGCCATTACGTAAATAAGGGCACTGAAGATATTGAAGGCGAAGTGTATGCCAATTTGCATACAGTTCCAGAGAGCGAGGTGGTTCATGTGGCTAAGTTGCTAGATGTAAATAATGATGATATTTATATTCCTGCTAATAGCTTGAATTATAAAGTGGTTTTTGATTTTATTGCTGAAGAGAAGATGAATGTTTTTCAGCTTTTTTCCCATGCGCACAGTAATATGATAGAGTTTAGGGTGTATGCTGCTGGGGGTGAAAATGATGGGGAATTGGTTTACATTACTTATGATTGGGAGCATCCCCCAATCAAGGAGTTTGATCCACCCTTGGTACTCGAGTCCGGTCAAGGGTTTAGACTAGAAACTACTTATGATAACCCAAGTTCAAACAGTCTTCGGTTTGGTTTGAGAAGTACAGATGAGATGATGATCTTATTTGGTGCTTATTATTAATTTTTTTTATTTTTTCATTAAAAAAAAGGTCCAATAAAGTATAATTCATTGGACCTTTCTTTAAAAAGAGGACTCACTTTTTTAAAGAATAGGCCAATGATATTTGAATCATAGAATTTTGAATGGCTGTTGAAGCTGAACTGGGGTCATTGACATCAGAAACACCAATATTATACCTTCCATAGGCATCGAGTCCAAAGGGCAGATCCCATCCAATACCTAGATTTACAGATATATTAGAATTTAATAACTCATCTTTTATGTTTATCTCAGCATCGGTAGAATGTGTAATCTGCTTGGCAGACATCAAATAGCCGAATTGGGGTCCAAGTTGGAAATTCAGACCACCGGGTAGATAGAAGCGCAGCATGATAGGAATGTCTAAATAGGCAGATTCTTGATTTTTATTAGTAGAACCATCGTTGAAATCTATAGTCTGAAACGAGTATTGAAGTTCAGGGCTGATACCAATAAATGCAAATTTGAATTTGGCAAAAATCCCAGCATGATATCCCGAAGCACCAGACTGCTCCAAATTAGCGCCGATGACGGCGTCAGAGGTAGGTATATTTACTCCTCCTTTTATTCCGAATTCGGCTTTTTGAGCTGACAAGCTCCCAGAAGTTAATAAAAACCCTAGAATCAATATGTTTATTTTATTTTTCATTTTTTCAAAATTTATGTGAATGCCTTAACATTTGTATAATTCATTTAGACAGAACCTAGTCAATGGGTAAACTAACCCAAGTAACGGTAAAGAAAAGAGATTTATTCAAGAGATCTGAAAATATAGATGACTTTTTCCATTTGATCATCATTAAAATCTAAATGCGTGACCAATCGAATAAGTCCCTTACCAAAACCAATGGCCAACAAGCCTTTTTTTTCTAATTGATGAAGAAACATTTTTGGTGAGCGATCTGGCTTTAATGCTATGATAATGATATTTGTTTGGACGGGATAGAGTGCACTCACAAAAGAAAGATTTTCGATAGCTGAAGCTAAGGTTTGTGCCCTTCTATGATCATCCTTGATTTTATCTAGGTGATGATCCAATGCATACGTGCAAGCTGCGGCGAGATAACCCGCTTGTCGCATGCCCCCGCCCATGGCTTTTCGAACTCTTTTTGCCTGATTTATAGCATCCTTTGTACCGATCAACATGGATCCGACAGGAGCCCCCAAACCTTTCGAAAAGCAAATGGAAATGGTATCAAAAAGGGTACCATAATCTGCTGGAGTCTCCTGTGATTCAGCCAATGCATTGAACAGTCGGGCTCCATCCATATGTAATTTCAATTCATTTTTTTTACACACATTTGCAATTTTAATGATCTCCTTAAAGTTATAAATAGCACCTCCCCCCTTATTCATGGTATTTTCTAATGCAACCAAACGGGTCTTGGGCCGATGTATGTCATCAGGATTGATAGCTGCGGCGATCATTTTCGCAGTTAGTCTTCCTTTATCACCCGTTAATAATTTTGGAGATACCATAGAGTTCAGCATCATTCCCCCACCTTCATACAAATAGATATGTGCATTTTGATCACAAATAACTTCATCTTGGGGAGAGGTGTTAATCCTTATTGCAATTTGATTCGTCATGGTTCCAGAGGGACAAAATAAGGCTGCCTGCATGTTAAACAGCACTGAGGCTTTATCCTGGAGCAAATTAATAGAAGGGTCATCCTCAAATACGTCGTCGCCAACAGGAGCGCTGAACATGGCCTCGAGCATATTGGGTGTTGGCTTGGTGATGGTGTCGCTTCTTAAGTCAATCATGAACTCAATGCGTTTGGTTTTTGTAATTATTTGTCGTCATTCTTTTAAAGATTCGCTAAAAATACCATTGAAATTGTATTTTATCAATATTTATGTGAGAAATGAAAACAAACAGGCAGGTTTATTTTTTTGTGTGGCCTAATGAAGTTGTCAAAATAAAAAGAGCGACTCTTTTGAGCTGCTTTCCACTTAACACTCTACAAATTTTCTTCAGCACACTTTTTTCACCTTTTTAGTTCAATTTTTAATTAAAAGATTCAAAACTTTATACTTTGAGTAATTCTAAAGGGTACTTAACTTTTTTAATCATGTTTCTTTGGGCTGTTATCTTATCTTTGCATTAGATCATATTTTTTCATTGACAATGGCAGGATTAATTGAGGGTTTAATTAAAAAGGAGCTAAAAGCCATCCAAAATATACCTATTGATAAGAGCATAGGGCAAGCTATAGATTTGATTTTTCAAGCGGTGCATGTTCAAAAAGGGAAGGTGGTCGTGAGCGGTATGGGAAAAGCGGGTCAAATAGGATATAATATTGCGACAACGCTGAGTTCAACAGGAACACCTGCTGTTTTTATGCATCCGTCAGAAGCACAGCATGGCGATTTAGGCATGCTGCAAGAGCAAGATATTCTTTTATTGATTTCTAATTCTGGGCGTACCGAAGAAATTATTCAATTGGTGTCATTGGCAAGAGTGTTGTTTCCATCGATGAGATTGATTACGCTCACTGGGCATCCTGAAAACGAATTGGGACATTTAGCCGATGTCTCTATCGCTACAGGCAATCCCCAAGAAATTTGTCCATTAGGTTTGACGCCCACTACGAGTACTACGGTTATGACGGTTTTGGGTGATATCTTGGTAGTCACTTTGATGCAAAAAATCAATTTTACTAAAGAAGATTATGCCAAAAGGCACCATAGTGGTTATTTAGGAAAAAAAAGTAGAAACAATGAATAAATTATTTTTAATCGCAGGTCCTTGTATTGTTGAAAATGGCGAGACCCCTTTTTTTATAGGAAAGGAAGTTAAGTCAATTTGTGATGAGTTGGGTATTGATTTTATTTTTAAAGCTTCCTATAAAAAAGCAAACAGGACCCGAATAGATAGTTTTAAAGGGATTGGGTTTCAAGAAAGCTTGGAGATTTTACAAGGGGTGGGACGAGAACTGGGTGTACGAACCATAACGGATGTGCATGAAAGTCATGAACCCGAATTGGTAGCCAATTATGTTGATATATTGCAAATCCCCGCTTTTTTATGTAGGCAGACAGAGTTGTTGCTTTCGGCAGGCCAAACGGGGAAGTGTGTAAGTATCAAAAAGGGACAATTCGTATCGCCAGAGGCTATGAAATATCCTTTGGAAAAGGTTAAGTCCACAGGTAATCAAAATATATGGCTTTGTGAACGGGGCTTTACTTTTGGTTATGAAAATCTAGTCGTCGATGTCACGGCAGTCCCCAAGCTCAAAAAGCATGGTGTACCCGTAGTCATGGATTGTACACATTCATTGCAACAGCCCAATCAAAAAGGCGGTATCAGCGGTGGAGATCCTGAAATGATCGCTTCCGTGGCTTTATCTGCTATCGCTACGGGTGCAGATGGTTTATTTATAGAAACCCATCCAAATCCCGACCAGGCGTTGAGTGATGGAAAATCAATGCTACCTCTTGATGAATTGAGGAGTCTTTTACAAAAAGTAGTCAAAGTAAGAAAGGCAATAACACCATAATGATAATGGAAGATATAAAATTTTTAATTCTAGACGTAGATGGGACCCTTACTGACGGAGGTATTTACCTATCGGATGAAGGGAAGCAATTTAAAAAATTCAACGCAAAAGATGGTATGGGGATTAGAAAGGCTATTTCTCAGGGGATTGAAGTGGGCATTATCAGTCACAGTTATTCAAGTAAAATGATTGATGACCGGGCTGATATGTTAGGTTTGAAATATATCTATGTAGGACAAAAGCCTAAACTAGAGGTTATGGATCAATGGCTTATTAAGTTAGGTTTGAACCGAAATGAGGTCGCCTACATGGGAGATGATATCAATGATATAGAGGTGATGAAAGTAGTAGGCTGTGCTGCTTGTCCTGCTGATTCAAGTGAGGAAGTACTTAAAATTGCACAACGAATTATGCACAAAAATGGTGGAGCTGGAGCCGTAAGAGAATTTATAGATCATCACCTCTTAAAAAGCGGATTATCTATTAGTTGAACGACAAGCAGATATCTTCTTTGAGATTATTTGAGTTTGGCCTCAATTAGACTAATTTTGCATTAATTTAATATAAATCATGAGCGTCTTAGTAAACAAATCATCAAAAATAATTGTGCAAGGTTTTACAGGCACAGAAGGTTCCTTCCATGCTTCTCAAATGATTGAATATGGATCTCCTGTTTTTGGGGGTGTGACCCCAGGAAAAGGAGGTCAAGTACATCTCGGACTTCCCGTATTTAATACAGTGCAAGAGGCCTTTGACGCCTTTGGAGCAGATACCACCATCATTTTTGTCCCTCCAGCTTTTGCTGCAGATGCAATCATGGAAGCAGCGGATGCAGGTATTAAGATAATTATCACTATTACCGAGGGTATTCCTGTGAAAGACATGATGATGGCCAAACCCTATGCCAAATCAAAGGGAGCCATATTGATAGGGCCGAACTGTCCAGGAGTAATAACCCCAGATGAAGCTAAGGTAGGCATCATGCCTGGTTTTATTTTTAAGAAGGGGAATGTGGGGATTGTTTCAAAATCAGGAACACTGACTTACGAAGCAGCGGATCAAGTGGTTAAAGCTGGCTATGGGATTTCGACTGCGATCGGCATTGGTGGAGATCCGATTATTGGAACCTCTACCAAAGAGGCCGTTCAACTATTGATGGCTGATCCTGAAACAGAAGTAATTGTCATGATTGGTGAAATTGGGGGTCAATATGAGGCTGATGCAGCTCAATGGGTCAAGGCTCAAAATAATCCAAAACCAGTGGTAGGTTTCATCGCGGGTCAAACGGCTCCGAAAGGTAAAAGGATGGGACATGCTGGCGCGATTATCGGAGGGGCTGACGATACTGCTGAAGCAAAGATGAGAATCATGAGGGAATGTGGTATTTTCGTCGCAAATTCACCCGCAGACATTGGAGAAACCATGGCTCAAGCATTGTTATCATAAATGCTAAGTCATTTTTCACACTTTTTTAATTTAATAATGTTCGTTTAAATTACATAAAGTACCTTTACATATTGGAATATTGACTTGTTGAATGGCATTAGTCGTTATTTTCAAAATTATAGATTAAGATATATGGCTAGATCACAAGAAACATTTAATAAAAAAGAAATAAGGAATAAAAAAGAAAAGAAAAGAAAGCTTAAAGAGGAAAAAAAGGCGGCCCGAAAGGAATCTGATAAGTCAGGAGATTTGGAAGATATGATAGCCTATGTGGATGAATTTGGGAATATTTCTGAAACACCACCTGACCCTTCTTTTCAAGATCAAGAAGTAGTTGCAGAAAGCATTTCTATTAGTGTGCCTAAAGATGAGGCGGCTGAACCGGAAGACTTGATAAGAAATGGAATTGTAACGTTTTTTAATGATTCCAAAGGATATGGGTTTATCAGAGATATGGCGAATCAGAACAGTATTTTTGTACATATTAATAATACAATAGATCCAATTAAGGATAATAATGCGGTCACTTTTCAAATAGAGATGGGTCCTAAGGGTCCAACGGCGACCAAAGTCAAGCTTAAAGTTTGATCTTAAAAGTTCATATTTTTGGTCACGCATGAAAACAAGTCCTCCAAGTGATCGGAAAATCTTTTAAATAAATCTATACTTAAAAATACTATTTCTACCCTTTAAAGCGGTTAACGGCTATGCTCAGGACAAACAATTGTGGAGAATTAAGAGAGGCTCATGTAGGCCAGGAGGTGACCATTTGTGGGTGGGTACAAAGAATCAGAGACAAGGGAGGCAGGGCTTGGATTGATCTTAGAGATAGATATGGAATGACTCAATTGATGTTTGAAGAAGAATCCACACCAGAAACATTGATGGTCTTAGTACGTACTTTAGGTCGAGAATATGTCATTAGAGTAAAAGGAATAGTAATCGAGAGGTTGTCGAAAAATCCTAAGCTTCCTACTGGGGATATTGAAATACAGGTACATCATTTAGAAATCTTAAACGAGGCAGCGTTGCCTCCCTTTTTGATCGAAGATGAAACGGATGGAGGAGATGAGTTGAGGATGAAATTTAGGTATCTTGACCTTCGAAGAGCACCAGTTAGAAAGAATCTAGAACTCAGACATCAAGTAAGCCGTAAAATCAGGGCTTATCTTGACGACCAAGAATTTATTGAGGTAGAGACACCTTATTTAATTAAATCCACTCCAGAGGGGGCTAGAGATTTCATCGTCCCATCAAGAATGAATCCAGGGCAATTTTATGCCTTGCCGCAATCACCTCAAACCTTCAAACAGTTGCTAATGGTTTCGGGTCTAGACAGATATTATCAGATTGTTAAGTGTTTTAGAGATGAAGACTTGAGAGCAGATCGACAGCCAGAATTCACACAGATTGACTGTGAAATGTCTTTTGTAGAACAGGAAGATATTTTAGCAATGTTTGAGGGACTCGTGACCTTTTTATTCAAAGAGATAAAGCAAATTGATTTAACCAAATTTCCTAGAATAACGTATACAGATGCCTTAAGATATTATGGTTCAGATAAGCCAGATTTAAGATTTGAGATGCGTTTTGTTGAACTCAATGAAGTTATTGGAGCTACAGATTTCCCCCTATTTAATGCCGCAGAATTGGTTGTGGGAATCAATGCGAAGGATGGTGCCACATATTCACGAAAACAACTCGACGAGTTGGTTAATTTTGTCCGGAAACCTCAAGTGGGCGCTATGGGGTTGATTTATGTAAAGTACAATTTGGATGGCTCTTTCAAATCCTCAGTAGATAAATTTTTTGATCAAGACGCCTTGAGTACTTGGGCAAAATCTTTTGAGGCAAAACCGGGAGATTTAATGCTTATTTTGGCGGGGAAAAAAGAACAGACTCGAAAAGCATTGAATGACCTACGTCTTGAAATGGGTGATCGACTGAAATTAAGGCCTAATGATAAAATCTGTCCCGTTTGGGTCATTGACTTCCCATTGCTTGAATGGGATGAAGAGACCCAACGCTATCATGCGAAGCACCATCCTTTCACATCTCCAAAGACTGAATATATGGACCAAATAGATACGGCTCCAGCATCCATCAAAGCATCAGCCTATGACTTGGTCATCAATGGTGTAGAAATAGGTGGTGGTTCCATTAGAATTCACAAAAGAGCGCTCCAGTCCAAAATGTTTGATGCCTTGGGATTCACAAAGGAAGAGGCAGCAGCACAATTTGGATTTCTTTTGGGTGCATTTGAGTATGGAGCACCTCCTCATGGAGGCATTGCTTTTGGTTTAGACAGATTATGTTCCTTATTTGGAGGTGCAGAGAGTATTAGGGATTTTATCGCATTTCCTAAAAATAGTTCAGGAAGAGATGTGATGATCGATTCTCCCTCATTACTTGATAAAGAACAATTAACGATCTTAGGTATACAAACAGAAAAGAATTAATTTAACAATTAATTTGTATTTTTAAGTTTTAACAATTGAATGGGTCATGACAAGTAAATTTATTTTATACAGTTCGCCATTATTATTATTATTTGCAGGTATAACAATAATGGAGCCTTGGCTTTACAGGAATCTTTTAACGAGTGATGATATAGAAAATATTCAGCAAAAAGAGTTTAAAATTATTGCGCACAAGGGTGCCTCAGGGATTGCGCCTGAAAATACAATGGCGTCATTTCAAGCAGCTATAGATATTGGTGTTGACATTATAGAATTAGACGTACGACAAACCAAAGATGAGGAAATCATTGTTTTCCATGATCAGTTTTTAGATCGGACGACCAATGGGACGGGAAATGTTCATGAATATACCCTTGAGCAATTGAAGCAATTAGATGCAGGTTCTTGGTTTTCCTCTAAATTTTCAGATCAAAAAATACCGACGCTAAAAGAAGTACTTGATCTTGTCGATGGTCGTTGCCAAGTGCTTATTGAAATTAAACATATGGAACACCCCCATTATCATGATTTTTCAGATAAGTTGGTTGATATTATTAGATTAGAAGAGAATGGTTTCGATTGGGTATTACTCCAATCTTACGAGGATAAATATTTAGAGGAGGCTCAAATTTATGATGATCGTATTCAAATCAATAAAATGTTAATTGGAGAAGATTCAACTCCTCTCTTGGCATTTTACATTGAAACCAAATTAAAGTTGGGTCATGGGGAGTCAAAAGGTAATTTAAAAACTTTGAATCCAGAATTTAAAACGCTTTCTCCTAGAAGAATATTCAGAATGCATTCAAGGGGCTTTAAGGTATTTACCTATTCAGTAAATACTAGAGAAGACATGATTAAAATGTTGAATATGGGAGTTGATGGGATTATAACAGATTTTCCTTCAGAGTTGGTCAAAATACGTAAGGCGATCAACAGTTGATCGCCACCTCAAAGATCTGGGATTTGACTTCCTAATAATATAGCTAATTCTGCTTCAATAGCCATGTAGCCAATCCGTTCTTGCTGTTCAGTGCTAATGACTCTATTGAAGGCACTGATCGCATTTTCCACTTGTCCATTAACCAAATAATAGTTACCAATACCGTAACCAACATCGGCATCAATGCCATTGCGCTTGATTAAGATATTTGGGGTTACTAGACCCCTGTAAAGCATAATGAGGTCATGGTATTTTCGGCTTTTGGTTTCGAGTAGACGCATATTTGTAGGAATGTACATGATTTCAGCTTCTGCTAAGTCTAAATTCCCAATTTTGGCAAATGCGGTATAAAGCCAATTTGCGATAACGACCGTCAGATCATTATTATTGGTGTATTTTTCGCATTTTCTAAAACTAGATATTGCCTTATCATAGTTTCCTTTCATATAATAGCTTAAACCCAAATAATACCAAATATTGAATTTGACATTGTACACAGTTTTTTTCTTATCCTTCTTTAAACCTGAATGGTCGGATTCGATGATCGGGGAGTCATTTGCATAGGTGATGGCTTCGGAAAGGGATGTAATTGCCTTGTCAAATTGTCGCGTAGTTAGATACTGCTGTCCAATATATCTTCTTATTTTATATGATTCTGGAAATTTTATCAGGCTTTCATCGAAGATATTAATGGCTTCTTGAAACCTTCCAAGATCAGCTAATTTTATTCCGTAGTTAATAATATTAAATTCATTTTCAGGATTCTCATTATAGGTTTTTTCCACTTTTAATAAGATTCGCTCAGCACTCGCTCTATCGGTTTCAGATAATAATTTATTTTCTAATTCTTTATCGACTTCGAAGGGAGTTACTGCTTTATTGTTTCTTTCACTTATCATCCGTTTACCACTGCTTGGGTTGGTTTCAATACAAGCGATAAGCAAAAACAGGCAGGCGATTGTTGAGGTCGTCGTTTTCATTTGTTTGTAAATTTAGCCATTAAAATCACCAATTTGGACATATCAGGATCAATAATTGTTCATTTTGTGTTGGTATTTCTTTGGTCATGGTGGATATACCCTGTCACTTAATCCTAGGTCAAAAATAATGCCATGTTCAATTGATTACCATCATCGATACTTTCTAAGGATCTGTTTGTGACTTATAACTGATCTTTAACTTGATGATAGAGCCCAAACTACTTTTAAAACTGACCGGATTTTTAGTTAAGTAAAGGGTCATTCAAAAACATAAAATAAAATTAATGAAACTATATTTGTGCAAACAACTTTAAAGTCTATTTTCATTGAGTAAACAATAAATATGTCCTTAACGCCCTCTAATATGTTAGCACTTGGCGCTAAGGCCCCAAGATTTGATCTGTTCGATACTTTAAGTAAACAGACTAAATCCTATGAATCATTAAAAGGAGTCAAGGGGATGTTGGTTATGTTTATATGTAATCATTGCCCTTACGTTTTGCATTTGCAAGATGCTTTGGTAGCGGTTGGAAATAAGTACTTGGAGCTGGGTATTGGGGTAGTGGCCATTTCGAGTAATGACGTAGTTGCTTATCCAGACGATGATCCCGTTAAGATGGAACAGTTTGCTTTGCATCTGGGATTTAAATTTCCTTATTTGTACGATGAGACGCAGGAAGTGGCTCAATCTTATGAGGCTGCCTGTACACCTGATTTTTATTTGTTTGACCACCGTGATGATTTGGTTTACAGAGGAAGATTCGATCCGTCAAGGCCTGGGAATGATATTGAGGTTACGGGCACAGACTTGATTTCGGCATTGGAGCTTCTTAATTCAGGCCAACCGCAGTCGTTGATTCAGTTACCGAGTATGGGTTGCAATATAAAATGGAGGTCTTAATTACAAATGCACTATTTTTTTTTTAGTTTTGTGGACTATTATTTTGATGAGCACAGCCAAAAATATCTTTAAAAAAATAACCACACAGAAGCTTCGAGAGATGAAAGCGATTGGTGAAAAAATCTCCATGCTCACTGCATATGATTATTCAATGGCTAAAATTTTAGATAGAGCGGGAATTGATATCTTATTAGTGGGAGATTCTGCTTCCAACGTCATGGCCGGGAATGAGACCACTTTACCTATTACGCTGGATCACATGATATGGCATGCACAAGCTGTTCTTAAGGCGGTAGACCGTGCCTTAGTCGTTGTAGATGTCCCTTTTGGAAGTTACCAAGGGAACTCATCAGAGGCTTTGAGATCATCCATCAGAATCATGAAGGAATCAGGGGCCCATGCCGTAAAAATGGAGGGAGGAATAGAAATAAAGGAAAGTATTGAACGCGTGATTAATGCAGGGATACCGGTAATGGGCCATTTGGGATTGACGCCACAGTCAATTTACAAATTCGGGACTTATGCGGTAAGGGCCAAAGAGAGTGATGAGGCAAAAAAACTATTGAATGATGCCTTGCTACTTCAAGAGCTAGGATGTTTTTCCATCGTATTAGAAAAGATACCCGCCCTATTAGGTAAACAAGTAGCTGAGCACTTGCATATTCCTTTGATCGGGATAGGTGCAGGCTCATACGTAGATGGTCAAGTTTTGGTGGTTCATGATATGCTGGGAATTACTCAGGATTTTAAGCCCCGATTTTTGAGAAGCTATGCGGACTTAAATGGCATAATTACTGAAGCTGTTGGACACTATATTAGGGATGTTAAATCCGAAGATTTTCCCAACAATAAAAATGAGAGTTATTAATTAATCACATAAAATTTTAAAACGAATGCCAGAAAAAATTACTTTAAACGCAGGGAAATTAAATGTCCCGAATAATCCAATAATTCCATTTATTGAAGGAGATGGTACGGGTGTTGATATTTGGCCAGCTTCTAAAAAGGTCTTTGATGCAGCAGTTAAAAAGGCCTATAATGGAACGAAAGAAATAGAATGGTTGGAAGTGTTAGCGGGAGAAAAAGCTTTTAATAAAACAGGCGAATGGTTGCCTGTAGAAACTCTCAATATGTTTAAAGAATACTTAGTTGGTATCAAAGGGCCATTGACGACTCCGGTAGGCGGAGGTATTAGATCTTTAAATGTAGCGCTTAGGCAAGAGTTAGATCTTTATGCTTGCTTGCGTCCAGTAAGATGGTTTGAAGGAACTCCATCTCCGGTAAAAAATCCGGAAACAACAGATATGGTTATTTATCGGGAAAATACGGAAGATATTTATGCAGGAATAGAGTTTCAATATGGTACAGATGATGCTGAAAAATTTGAAAAAATATTATCAGAAACTTTTCCTAATCGATATAAAAAGGTAAGATTTCCCCAAACTGCAAGTTTTGGAATCAAACCAGTTTCAAAAGAAGGAACTGAACGGCTGGTGAGGGCCGCTTTTGAGTATGCCATTGCCCACAAACGAGATTCTGTGACTTTAGTACACAAAGGAAACATTATGAAGTATACAGAGGGGTCTTTTAGAGATTGGGGTTACGAATTGGCCAAGACAGATTACCATGCGGTTGATTTAGATGGAGGTCCTTGGCAAGTGTTTGAAAAAGACGGGCATAAAGTAATTGTCAAAGATGTCATTGCGGATGCTTTTTTACAACAGATTTTAACAAGGCCCGCAGATTACGATGTCATTGCTACATTGAACTTAAATGGCGATTATATATCTGATGCACTGGCCGCTATTGTGGGAGGTATTGGTATTGCTCCCGGAGCAAACATCAATTATGATACGGGTCATGCGATTTTTGAAGCGACTCACGGAACTGCGCCAAAATATGCCGGGCAAGATAAAGTTAACCCAGGTTCTGTCATTCTTTCCGGAGCGATGATGTTAGAGCATTTGGGCTGGACAGAGGCTGCTGATCTCATTTATAAAGGACTTGAGAATGCGATTGCAGGAAAGCGAGTTACTTATGATTTTGAAAGACTGATGGAAGGGGCAACTCTTTTAAAATGTTCAGAATTTGGAGATGAGATCATATCCATTATGTAGGAACTATTATTTTTTAAGAACAAAAGAAGGGTCATGATTCATGACCCTTCTTTTGTTATGAGGAATTTGAAATTAATTGATTTAGACTTTTTATTTTCTCGAAAGTTGAAGTATCTCCTTCATTTTTGCCTTCATCATCTTTCATTTTTTCATTTTGGCAGTCAAAGGCTACCATGGCCAATAAATCTTGTTGATCATCAATACCAAATCTTTCTTTGTAGGTTTGCGATTTTTCATTTAATATGCGTCCTGCACGCCTGATTCGTTCTTCATCCTCTGCCTTTATGCGCATGGGGTATTCCCTATTCCCGATTCTTAATTTTATAGAAAGTTCTGACATCTCATTTTTTTTAAGCTTCGCTTAAATGCAGGATGCATTTATCGATTTCCATAATATACCTATTAAGCAATTCTTTGAGCTCATCCGGATTAGCACTTTCTGTGGCATTATCTGCAATTTGATTTAGCTTAAATTTATTTTGGAAACTATTTAATTCACGTTCTTTTTGACTGATCTTCTCTCTCAACTGGAGGTTCTCATTTTGATATATTTCCACCTCATTTTTCAACTTCGCCTGTTCAGAAACGATGAGTTTTATTCTTCTTTCGAGGTTATTGAGTTCGTTATTTAAAGATTCAGAGCTCATTTGCGGATGAAAGCATTTAATTCATTTTCAAATCGATCCATAAGTTTACTCATTATTTTATCAATTTTCTTATCGTTTAAGGTTTTTTCTTGATCTTGAAGATAAAAAGCGATGGCATAAGCTTTATTTTCACTTCCAATTTTATCACCTTCATAAATACTGAAAACATTTATTTTGGATAATAACTTATTTTCAGTTGACTGTGCGATTTGCTTGATTTCATCATAGCTTACCGTCTTTTTTATGACCAAAGATAGGTCTCTACGAACCTCTGGATACTTCGATATTTTTTGAAATGAGACGATATTTTGAGCATTTTTTACTAAATAATCCCAGTCAACTTCAGCATAAAAAACCGTGCTTTTAATGTCAAAATATTGTGTGATTTTAGAAGCTAGTTTTCCAATATGACCAATGAGCTTGTCATGAAGATAAAGATCTATGCCATACTCAAAAACGTTAGAGGTGGTTGGGATCAATTTCGGTGACCGATTACCACTTTTTTGAATTAAATTTTCAATGTCTCCAGAAAGGTGATGAAAAGTGACAGGAGTATTTTCATCCATCCATGATGCCTCTTGCTTGTTTCCAACGCGCAACAAGCATAGATTATTTTTTTCGATCGATTGACCATTCTTACGACCGTAGGTTTTACTAAACTCATAGAATTTAAGACTTTCCTGTTTCCTATTGAGATTAAAACGTACAGATTCCAGTGCCGTATACAAAGGAGTAGGTTTAAGTATGCCCAGATCCTCACTGGATCGATTTAAGATTTCGGCAACTTCATTTTTAGCTAGTTTTAAATCATCTTCGTATTTCTTATTGGTCAAGGAATTTGTTAAAATTTCTTGATAACCTTTGCCGGACAAGAAATGAGATATTTTCTCTTGCCATTTATAGGGTTCTATCTCATTGAATTCTGCAAGGTATTCCGTAGAGAAGTGGTCATCGAAAGCAATGTTATTGATTCCGAATATACGCAAGACTTCCTCAACTAAATCCGCCTCTCGAATTACCTCACTTCGATAAGGAGGAACATGGGCATTAAAAGTAGTTGCATTAATATCGGTGGTCTTGATGTCCAAGCTATTTAAGATATCTATAATGCGTTCTTTATCTATTATTTCGCCAATGAGTTTATCAAAGGTTTGGAAGGCAGTAGGGATGGTCTTGGTAGCTACGGGATGTGGGTAGATATCTATAAAGTCAGAAGCGATGTACCCACCTGCGATTTCAAGAATTAACTGTGTTGCGTACTTTAGAGCAAAAATGGTCATTTCCGGGTCTGTACTCCGCTCAAATCTAAAAGAGGCATCTGTATTTAATCCATGGCGCTGCGCGGTGCTTCTCACGTATTCAGGAGAAAAGCAGGCGCTTTCCAAGAATATATCTGTCGTCTCATTGGTGACTCCAGATTTTTGACCGCCAAACACTCCGGCAAGGCACATGCCCCCCTTGGTATTACAGATCATTAGGTCTTGATCACTGAGCTTTCTTTCCTTACCATCTAAGGTGGTGAAAGGTGTATCGGTTGGCAAACGCTTGACGATAATTAAACTTCCTACTTCGTCGGCATCAAAAGCATGCATAGGCTGTCCAAGGCAGTGTAAGACATAGTTAGTTATGTCTACTATATTGTTGATGGGCTCTAAATCAATGGCCTTGAGCTTCCATTTGAGCCAATCTGGTGATGCGGCAACCTTGATACCTCGTAGCGTTACCCCAGAATATCTAAGAGCACCCTCGTGATCTTCAACGGTTACTTTTATTGGATTTCTCGGATGACTGAGATCAAAATCTTTAAGAACAGGTAAGGTTAAGCTTCGATTGAAATAAGCTTTGAGATCTCTTGCCGTTCCTAAATGAGAAGTCGCATCTCCTCTATTGGGAGTAAGGCCAATTTCATAAACGATGTCTTCCTCACTTTCATAGATTTTATTTAGGGGGGTACCATTGGCATAATCGGTTGTCAAGACCATGATGCCCTCATGACTTGAACCTAAGCCGATTTCATCTTCGGCGCAAATCATACCCTGAGATACTTCGCCACGTATCTTTGCTTTTTTTATTTGAAAGGGTTCCCCTTTGATTGGGTATATCAAACAGTTGACAGGAGCAACGGCTACTTTTTGTCCCGCGCTTATATTAGCGGCACCACAAACGATACTGATTAGATCATCTGACCCAACATCTACTTGTGTCAATTTTAATTTGTCAGCGTTGGGATGCGGTATACAGCTCATAACTTCTCCTATGATTAAGCCTTTAAGTCCCCCTTTTATTTTTTCAATTTTTGAGACGGACTCCACTTCTAGGCCCGTTTGCGTTAGGATCTCAGAAATGGTTTCTGGAGTTTCAGGAAGTTCAATAAAATGAGTGAGCCAGTTGTGCGAAATTTTCATATTTACAGCTCCTTTTTGAGCTTGGGTACAAAAATATAAAGTGTTGGCATTAAAATGGGCTAACTATTCAATTTTATATGCTCGCTCACCCGCTTCTATGGCTATGGTAAGAATATTTTCGGTCGGAGGAAGTGGGCAGATGTATTCATCAATGTAGGCGCAATAGGGATTGTAGGCTAAATTGAAGTCAAGACTTGTTTTATTTGATTTTCCTATGGTGACATCTAAATAGCGCCCACCCCCATAACTACTCTTGCTGCTGGTATCATCTGCAAAGCCACAGAAGAGCGTTTTATCAGCGCCAAAACCTATAGGTTTAAGTACGAGTAACCTCAATAATTGCCCATCCAGGGAGAATTTCAACCAAGCAAATTTTTGATATCGCTCTGGCTCACCATTGCTCGCATTTAAAACTACGATTTGGCGTTCTTGGATTCTTTCTACTGAGGCATTGACTTTATATTTTTTATCAATAGGATAGTAGCTGGGCTTTTGGTAAACGACATCAAACTGTTTGAAGGGGGAAAGCTTATTGAAAGCTAAATATTTATGTCTCTTGCTGATTTCTTTCTCGACTGATGAGACATAATTTTCGTCAGTTTCATCACTCGAAAATGAATGAAAAAGGATCAATAAGAGTATTGGGATCAAGAGCCAAATTATTTTTTTCATTGAAGCAGTGGTTAGAAAATTACAGAATGATCTACAAAACTATAATATCCAGCGTTGGTATATATGATATGATCAATGACAGAAATATCAAGTAAATCTCCGGCTTTTTTAATTTTTTTTGTCAAGTTAATGTCTGCTTGAGAAGCGTTTATATTTCCTGAGGGATGGTTATGAATCAAAACTAGTGCACTTGCCTGCCTATCGAGCGCATCCTTGAAAACGATTTTAGGATCTACGAGTGTTCCTGAAATTCCAGTTTTAGATATATGCTTTTTAGCAATGATTTCATTGTTTCTTTTCAATAAAATTATCCAAAACTCTTCATGTTGAATATCCATCAGTTCGGCACGCATTAATTCATATATATTCTTGGAGCAGGTGATTATTTTATTTGATTTGAGTTTGAATTCATCTCGTCTGCGGCCTAATTCAAGGGTACTGATGATATTTATGGCCTTTGCATGTCCTACTCCTTTAAATTTAATCAGATCGTCTAACGATAATTGTGCCAATTGATGGAGGTCATTATTTACCGAGGTCAAAATATTTTTGGAAAGGCATACGGCAGATTGTGCTTGATATCCGGATCTTAAAAAAACCCCTAATAATTCAGCATTCGTTAATATTGAGGAGCCATTACTTAATAATTTTCCCTGCGGGCGGTCTTCTTCGGGCCAATTTTTAATATTTAATCCAGATTGATATGAAACGTTACTTGACATGAGTCAAATAAATTTACAACAAAAAAGCCTCGATATCGAGGCTTTTTTGTTGTCATTAGTTTTTTTTTAAAGAGCAGCAACTTGCTTGGTCAAGCTTGACTTTAAATTGGCTGCTTTTTTCTTATGCATGATGTTTCTCTTTGACAGCTTGTCTAGCATGCTGGTCACTTCTTTTAATAATTTTTCAGCCTCAACTTTGTCCGTTGATTCACGAAGCTTTTTTAGATAAGTTCGTGTTGTTTTATGTTGATAGCGATTTCTCAATCTTTTGACTTCGCTTGACCTTATTCTCTTTTTTGCCGACTTGTGATTTGCCATTTCTATTACCTTAATCTGTTGAAGGAATGCAAAGCTAGGCTTTTTATTGAAAAAAACAAATGGGTAATAGATTTATAAGTATTTGTTTTCAGGAGCTGTATTTACTCCTATGCATTTTTTATAATATCCTTTACTCTTAATATTTTTCTCAACACATCCTGAGCCCAGCAGGAAGGCCGAAATGGGATTTCACACGCATAAAAAGATAAATGAGATTGCTATTTTTTGGTTATCACCTCAAATGATTGGATTCTATAAATATCATGTTAGGACGATTATTGAAAGATCAGTGAATCCAGACAAGCGGCGATATATAAATGAAAATTAAGGTCCCAGACATTTTATTGATTTAGATGTATATGGAAGTGATCCCTGAGCTCAACTACCTAAAAAATGGCAAGAAGCGATTGAGCAGTATGGGGACAGTACTTTAACAGAGCACGGGATCGTACCTTGGCATGTGGTGCAGGTAAAATATTATTTGACACAGGCGTTTTTAAATCAGGATGCTGACCAAATTTTAAAAATATCGACGGATTTAGGTCATTATGTTGGAGATGCTCATGTGCCCTTGCACACGACCAGTAATTATAACGGTCAAAATACAAATCAGAGAGGGGTCCATGGATTGTGGGAATCTCGCCTACCAGAATTATTTGACCAGCAATATGACTTGTTTGTAGGAAAGGGAGAATATATCGATAACGTCAATGCTGCCGCTTGGAATGCCGTAGCCAATGCATATTTGGCCCTAGATTCGGTATTGATTTTCGAACCTCAAATTAGTCAAGAATTTTCTCCAACTAAGAAATATAGCTTTGAGGTAAGAGGGAACTAGACGGTTAAAGTTTATTAATATGAATTTTCTGAGGCCTACCATCAACGCTTACAAGGAATGGTAGAACAAAAAATGCGAGCATCAAGTAAATTAATTGCCGATTTATGGTTTACCTGCTGGGTAGATGGTGGTCAGCCTATATTGAATGAATTGATTCTGGAGGACAATAATATTATAAAAAGCTGAATAGATTCTTTGTTGATAAGAGATGTGAGTCATGGAAGAAATTGATGGTATAGACCGAGGAACACAAACGCCATTTGACAAAGATGTATTTTTAGGGCCATGTTTCAATCATTGAGAGCCGTGTAAGCGAAAGGGACGCTTTAGTATTGGGACAATTTACTTCGACGACTGCTAAATAAAAAAAAGTCACTCAATTAAGCAGTGACTTTTTTTCTAGATGGGATAAGAAGAATTATCCTATGGTGATTCTTTTGAATTCAGTTACGGTCATACCCTTCGAAATAGTATCTAAATATTGAGCGATGGTCATAGAATTATCCTTCACAAATTTTTGTCCCATGAGTGTGTTTTCACTAAAGAATTTATTTAGTTTTCCCATCGCAATTTTTTCAATGATGGCTTCTGGCTTTCCTTCTTGTCTTGCTTGATCTTTCCCTATCTCAATTTCCTTTTCTATAATTGAAGGATCGACGCCTTCTTTATTCACGGCTACTGGATTCATAGCTGCGATTTGCATGGCGACATCTCGACCCGCATCTTCAATAGCCACTCCATTGGTATGACCCAGGCCTACCAATACTCCAAGCTTTTTGTTTGAATGGATGTAGGAGACCACTCCTTCGGACTTCAATATTTCGTAAGAACTAATTTCTAGCTTCTCTCCAATTTTACCCGTATTTTCAATTATTTTTTCACTAAGGGTGAGTTCACCTATTTTGTGAGCTTTCAAGGCATCTATGTCTGCCGGTCCGTGGTCAAATGCACAAGCTAAAATCTGTTCCCCTAAGGCGATAAATGCATCATTCTTAGCGACAAAATCAGTTTCACAGGTAAAAGCAACTAAAACTCCTTTGGAACCATCTTTGCTGATCTTAGTGAAAATAATACCTTCGGATGTTTCTCGATCTGCTCTTGAGGCAGAGACCTTTTGACCTTTTTTTCTTAAAAATTCAATTGCTTTGTCAAAATCGCCATCGGCTTCTACCAATGCTTTTTTACAGTCCATCATACCCGAACCGGTCATTTGCCTAAGCTTATTTACTTCTTGAGCGCTAATTGCCATTATATTATTTTTTATGCTAATTATAAATACTTTTAAACAAAAATTGAACATCATTTGTGTTGATGTTCAATTTTAATATTTGATTAAATTCTTATTAAAGTTGTAAGAATTTGAGTGATTAATCTTTCTTTTCTAGAAGAACCTCTTCGGCTTTTTGTCTTTTTGCTTCTTCAGCAATTTTCGAATCTTCTTTTTCTTTTTTTCTTTCGGCCAGACTCGCTTCCATCGCATCACTCAGGTAATTGGTGATCAAGGAAATAGATTTGAAAGCATCATCATTTGCAGGAATAGGATAATCAACCTCATTTGGATTGGAGTTGGTATCCACCAAGGCGAAAACTGGGATATTTAGTTTCTGTGCTTCTGCAATGGCAATGTGCTCACGTTTGATATCTACTACAAAAAGGGCAGCGGGCAATCTGTTTAGATCAGCGATACCACCAAGTACCCGTTCTAATTTAGCTCGCTCTCTAGAAAGCATCAGCTTTTCACGCTTGGCGAGATTGTTATACGCATCTTCTTTAATCAACTTATCTATTGAGGTCATTTTTTTCAATGACTTTCTGATCGTTACGAAGTTGGTTAGCATACCTCCAAGCCATCTTTCCGTCACGTAGGGCATTTTTAATTTTTTCGCCTGTTCTTCTACGACTTCTTTCGCTTGCTTTTTAGTAGCTACGAACATTACCTTACGTCCAGACCGCACGACGCCTTGTAGTGCAGCAGCAGCCTCTTCAAGGTGCTTAAGTGACTTGTTAAGGTCAATGATGTGAATGCCGTTTTTCTCCATAAATATGAAGGGAGCCATTTGAGGATCCCATTTACGAGTAAGGTGTCCAAAGTGGACGCCAGCATCCAACAATTCTTTTGTTGTAATTTTTGCCATTTTTTAATTAAAAACTTATCGTTTACTAAACTGAAATGCTCTTCTTGCCTTTCTAAGTCCATATTTCTTACGTTCAACCATTCTTGAGTCTCTTGTAAGAAATCCTTCTGCTTTTAAGGCAGGTCTGCTTTCTTGATC
The DNA here is from genome assembly GCA_913050055.1 of uncultured Flammeovirgaceae bacterium. Taxonomy (GTDB): domain Bacteria; phylum Bacteroidota; class Bacteroidia; order Cytophagales; family Cyclobacteriaceae; genus UBA4465. Next base: position 57,122 of record CAJXAT010000003.1, read on the forward strand.
TAATTCAACCAAAGCACGAGAGATACTGAGCCTAACGGCTTCAGCCTGACCTGAAAGTCCACCACCAAAAACATTGATGCTAATATTAAAATTATCGTTTTGCTCTGTAGTCACCAAAGGCTGCTTAACAATGATTTGAAGTACTTCTGATGGGAAATATTCCTTAAAATCACGATTATTGACTTTGATTTCTCCTTTCCCACTCGATAAGTAGGTACGAGCTACGGCAGTTTTTCGTCTACCAATTGTTTTGATTACTTCCATTCAAATTATATTTTGACTTCTTTTGGTTTTTGAGCCTCATGTGGGTGTTCAGTACCCACGTATGCGTAAAGATTTTTAAATTGTTGCCTTCCTAATCGATTTCTTGGAAGCATACCACGTACTGCGCTTTCTATCAAAAGGGTTGACGATTTTTGGTAGAGCTCTTTAGAAGTCTGCTTTCGTTGACCCCCTGGATACCCTGTATGACGGATGTACAATTTATCCGTCCATTTTTTACCAGTGAGTCGGATCTTGTCTGCGTTGATAATAATAACGTTATCTCCACAATCGACATGTGCAGAAAATGAGGGTTTGTGTCTGCCCCTAATAATTTTACTTACTTCGCTGGCCAATCTTCCTAATACTTTGTGACTTGCATCGATGATCACCCAGTTCTTGTTGACTGTTGATTTGTTTGATGCAATGGTCTTATAACTTAATGTTTCCAATTTATAAGTACTTTTTTATACTGTTGCTCCTTTTTCTATCTTAAAAAGGAACACAAAAATAGATTTTATATTTTGGAAAAACAAGATACCTACTTTTATTAATGCTTGTTTTTTTCAAGTTGTCGAATCGCAGCTTTTAAATCTTTGGGATAAGGTGCCGTTAGTTTCATTATTTTCCCATCTCTATCCTCAAATTGAATGCCCGCAGCGTGCAAAGCCAGTCTGCCCATTAAGGGTTGTTCCTCTTCATTTTTAGAAGCTTTATAATTTTTTTTGATTTCGGAGAGGAAAAGATTTTTTCCATCGTAATGCTGATCTCCAATGATAGGGAGGCCGTAATCTGCTAAATGAACCCTTATTTGATGCATACGGCCTGTAAAGGGCATACAAGCCAAAAGGGAGTATTTTTTATATCGTTCAAGGGTTGATACCAAGGTCACGGAGGGTTTTCCTTTTTGAAAATCAACTTTTGAGCGACTGGCAGAGGAATAAATTGGTTTATTAAGCTCTAATTCGTCAATATCTTGATCGCCTTCGACAAGGGCATGATAAATTTTAGTAACAGATCTTTGTTCAAGCAACATAGAAAAATACTTGTAGGTAGCATCATTTTTTGCAATGACCAAAATCCCTGAGGTGGCTTTATCCAATCTATGACAGACTTTTGCGTCATTAAAATAGGTTCGGGTCCATTTAAGTATATTCATGGGTGAACTTCTATCTTCTAAGGTAGAAATGTGCTGGGGTTTGTTAATAATGATGAAATCACTATTTTCAAAAATAATGATATCCTTGAATGGGGAATGAGGGCTTATTTTTTTCTTCATTACGTCGAGATAGCCCTTTTGGTTTCTGATTTGGGTGGAGAACTTGCTTTGAGTATAAACCAGAATTTTGTCCCTTTTTTACTACTACTTTCAACATGAACTTTAGATTGGTGACTTTCAATGATATGCTTGACTATGGACAAACCCAGCCCCGAACCGCCGGTTTCCGAGGAGCGACTTTTATCTATCCGATAAAAACGCTCAAAAATTCGGGAGAGATCTTTTTCTGGAATTCCTATACCATTATCAGCTAATTCAAAAATAATTTTTTTGGATGAAGCCGCGATCTTGATGGTTACTTCAGCCCCAGTGCCAGCATAATTGATGGCATTGGCCAGTAAATTAAGGATTACTTGGTAAATTCTGCGATAATCAGCGCTGACATAGATAGGATGATCTATTGAATTGAATAATTGTATTTTCACTTGTTTTTGACTGGCCTTTTTTTCAAGCTGATCCATTACTTCAGCACTGAGTTCAACCAAATCAAAGGATTCAAAATACATATTGATCTCTCCTTTTTCAATTTGAGTAATGGTCATTAAGTCTTGAACCAAGATATTAAGTCGATCCAGACTCTTCGCTGCTTTTTTTAAAAATTTTTTTCTTACAGCTTTATTGTCAATCGCGCCATCCAAGAGTGTATGGACGAATCCTTGGGCGGAAAATATTGGAGTTTTAAGTTCATGAGAAACATCGGCAATAAATTCTCTTCTGAAAGCTGCCATTTTCTTGAGTTCATCGATTTCATTTTGTTTTCGATTGGCATAGGAAGAAATTTCTTGATTTATTTTTTTGAGTGGATTAAAATAGGATTTTTTTATTTGAGTAATTGAAGCCAATTTTTGATCTTGGACATGTTCTAGGGCTTTGTAAATATTATTGATTTCTTTAAAAAACAATAACTCGGACATGACTCGAATGATACTGAATCCTGAAATAAATGATAAAATAAAAGTTAAAAAAATAGCCTGATCAGGAACGTTGGGTGTTAAATAAAGGGCAGCGGTGGTGATAGCGGCTATTATTAATGAGAGGATAA
>CAJXAT010000004.1 GCA_913050055.1 uncultured Flammeovirgaceae bacterium
GTAGTCTTCCGGGGTGTAGGAAATTAAAAGTTTTAAGATACTAAAATCTTTCTGAGTTAGTATTCTTCGTTATTTCACCTTTGAAAAAAATTTTTTTCCACTAAAAATAATGAGAATATATAATTTTACCCTGATCCAAAAACGCAAAATACCTTTTGCGCTTACTCCTTATCAGGGATATTTTTTCTAAATCAATTTTGATCAATGTATCTTACGTAGAATTATTCTGCCACAGCTATTAAACATGAGGAATATATGCTTTTTTAACACTTTGAAATCTTGGGGAGGTGGTGAGAAATTTTATCTGGAAAATGCCGTGGGCTTTAAAGAAAAGGGATACAATACCCTTGTAGCATGTGATGATCATTCCATTTTATCTCAAAAAATATTTTCTCATGATTTAGCAAAGCTTAGTGTGAATAATGTTAAAAATCTTTCATTTTTAAATCCTTTTCGCATTTATAAAGTGTATTTACTTTTAGCGGAGAATAACATTGATACCCTGATTTTTTCTACCTCTCAAGACCTAAAGCTCGGAGGCATTGCAGCCAAGTTAGCTAGGGTAAATAAAATTATTTACCGTAGGGGACTTGCGCATCCAATAAGAGGCAGTTTCTTAAATAAGTTTTTGCTTAAACATGTGATAACACATATTTTTGCTAACTCAGAAGAAACAAAAAGGACCATTCGAGAAAATCTTCGCTCTCAAATTCCAGAAAATAAAATTACCGTTTTATACAACGGTATCAAAACAAATAAAGTAGATACAGAAACACAGTTAGAAGAGATCAAGAGAAGCAACCCAAAAGAGATTATCTTGGGTAATGCTGGTAGATTATCTAAGCAAAAAGGGCAAATACTCCTCTTAGATTTAGCTAATGTTTTATTACAAAAAAAAATACCATTCAAGCTTTACATTGCCGGTACTGGAGAACTGCAAAACGAACTTGAAAGGGAAATTAAAAACAGAAATCTTCAGGAAACGGTTATACTAATGGGATTCGTGAAAAACATTGATGCCTTCATGAATTCAATTGATATTTTTCTGCTCTCTAGTATATGGGAAGGCTTTGGTTATGTTTTGGTTGAAGCCATGATGCACTCAAAACCAATCGTTGCCTTCAAGATTACTAGCAATCCGGAAATAGTAATCCATGAAAAAACTGGATTTCTTGTGGATTATCCAAATATGGATGACTTTGCCTACCAAACATTTCGATTGATTGAAAACCCCCAACTTCGAAAAGAAATGGGAGCGTATGGCCTTTCTCGAGTCAAAGAAAAATTTCAGTTAGAAGATAGCATATCTCAGCTAGAGCAATATCTATCACAATAATCCAAGCCAAAACATTATTGAATTTATTTCACAACTCACCAAAATTGACTTGCTCCCTGTAAGGACTATTTTCCCTTATTCCAATATGGTGTGAGAATTTTAATTTGACTAAATTGTCATTTTAAAATGTATTATAATATGACAGGCGCCTCCGTAATTATTTCATTTTATAATAAGATTGATTATCTGAAAGCTGTTTTAGAAGGGTTCGAAAGGCAAACCCACAAAAAATTCGAAATACTTATTGCCGATGATGGTAGTGAGGCCTCCGTTGTCGCTAAGGTAAAAAAAATCATAGCGACTTCACCTTTAATGATAAAACATGTTTGGCATGCGGACAACGGATGGCAAAAAAATAAAATTCTCAATCGAGCAATTAAAAAGAGCAAATACGACTATTTGATTTTTATCGATGGTGATTGCATACCCCACAAGGCATTTGTTCACGAACATTTAATTCATTCTGAGTCAAATGCTATTTTAACAGGTCGCAGGGTCTTCTTGAGTGAAAAATTTACCAATTGCCTAAAAACAAATCAAATTAAAAATGGATATTTAGAAAACATTTTCAGACTATTCGTGATGAAATCAATCTCGTGGCATTTGGGTATTTACTTGGGTGAATTTTCAATCAAAAAAATAATCCTCAGAAAAAAAGGTCGACATGTCAAAGGATGTAACATGTCACTTCATAAAGAAGCACTATTCTTAATAAATGGATTTGATGAACGCTATGTTCATCCTACAATTGGAGAGGATGATGATATCGAATGTCGATTAAAGAATGCAGGCTTTAACGTGAAAAACCTGAAATATCTCGCTATTCAATACCATCTTCATCACAAATTATTATCAAGAGAAATGAATCATGAAAATAAGAAACTCATCTCTGTTGTCATGAAACAAAAAACAATTTCAACTCTCCATGGCTTAAACCAGGAAAAAAGAACAAATTAGTACCTATAATTTTCTGGCTTAAAAGGTCCTTCCACAGGTACGGATATATAACTGGCTTGCTCCGAAGTCAATAAATCCAATTCCACACCAATTTTGGGGAGATGCAAGGCTGCCACTTTCTCATCCAAAAGTTTAGGTAAGGTGTAAACTGCTTTTTCATAATTTTCTATTTTCGTCCACAACTCGATCTGCGCCAATACTTGATTGGTAAACGAATTGGACATCACAAATGAAGGATGGCCTGTAGCACAACCCAAATTCACCAATCTACCTTCTGCCAACAAAATGATATCATTTCCATTCACATTATACAAATCAACTTGTGGCTTTATTTCAACCTTAGTATCTCCGTGGTTGTCATTCAACCAAGCCACATCAATTTCATTGTCAAAATGTCCGATGTTGCAGACAATTGTTTTATCATTCATTTTCTCAAAATACGCACCATGGATGATGTTTTTGTTGCCTGTAGCAGTTACTATGATATTGGCTCGTGGAATAGAATCTGCCATTTTTTTGACTTCATAGCCGTCCATAGCGGCTTGCAAAGCACATATTGGGTCGATTTCAGTTATAATTACCCTGACGCCAGCACCTCTGAGTGAAGCGGCTGAACCTTTGCCAACATCTCCATAACCTGCCACGATCGCCACTTTACCAGCAAGCATTACATCAGTAGCTCTTCTGATGGCATCTACTAAGGATTCTTGACACCCATACTTATTATCGAACTTTGATTTTGTCACCGAATCATTAACATTAATTGACGGTAACAAGAGAGATCCATTCTTCATTCTTTCATACAATCGATGCACTCCTGTGGTCGTTTCTTCAGAAAGACCATTAATGTTTTCGGTCAGTTCAGGATATCTGTCAAAAACCATATTGGTTAAGTCTCCGCCATCATCTAAAATCATATTCAAAGGTTTTCCCTCAGAAAAAGCAAAAAGCGTTTGCTCAATACACCAATCAAATTCCTCTTCATTCATCCCCTTCCAAGCATAAACGGGAATCCCTGCTGCCGCGATGGCTGCCGCTGCGTGATCCTGAGTGGAGAAAATATTACAAGATGACCAAGTCACCTCTGCTCCCAAAGCCGTAAGAGTTTCAATTAATACCGCAGTTTGAATGGTCATATGTAAACAGCCTGCGATCCGTGCTCCCTTGAGTGGTTTGGAAACTCCAAATTCTTCTCTTAGTGCCATCAAACCCGGCATTTCTGCCTCCGCTAATCGAATTTCTTTTCTACCCCAATCGGCTAATGCGAAGTCTTTAACTTTATAATTTTCTTTCACAATTTTCTTTTTTTGCGCAAAATTAAAGTAAAATTTTTTTAAACTAGGAATCATTTGATAAAAATTAACTCTTTGTTATTGAAGGTTCTTTCTTTGTCCCTTATTTCTACGATCAGCTGACCGTGATCATTGATGCCTTTAATTTTTCCTTCCATCGGTTCCCCTTGAACCCTGAATGTATGCTTTTCATTTCTCCAAAAAAGGAGGGCATGGTACTTGAAAATAATTTCCTCATATTGTTTATTTTTAAGCTTTTGGAACCACTTCTCCATATGTAGTAAAATGAGCTCTATTACCTGATCTCTATTTTGTAAAAGGCCTGTTTCCAGAAAAACAGATGTGGCTTTCATTGTTCCAAATTCCTGCTGATTGATATTGATGCCGACTCCTATGACCACGTGATCAATCCTTTTTTTAGATACGGAGGCCTCTATCAAAATTCCTGCAATTTTGTTCGCGCCCACATAAATATCATTAGGCCATTTAATTTTCACATCATTAGACATGAAATGACCCAGCGCATCGGTAATTGCCAAACTCTGGATAATCGTCAAATAATATTGTTGATTCAAAGACAGAAAAGTGGGGTTTAACAAGACGCTCATTAAAATATTTTTCCCCTTTTGACTTACCCATCGACCGTTTAATTGTCCACGTCCTTTGATTTGAAAATCTGCCATTACGACCGTTCCTTCATCTAAAATTGTTTTTTTCAAAAATGTCTGCATTTCAGTATTGGTCGAGTGACATTGTGGCAGATAAATCACATTTTTTCCTATAAATTGCGTTTTGGCAAAGAATTTATGCATAGTATATTTATTACATTTGAGCAAATTTAAGTAGACAAATATTGAATGAAGAAAATCGGGGGGCAGGTGACGAGTAAAGCACTGAGTGAATGGGTTTCGCAAGGAATGATAGAAAAGAAAGCAACTGACATTCAAGTTTTTGATTTAAGAGCCGTTCAACACTCCATCGCTGATTTTTTTGTTTTGTGCTCTGGTAATTCCGATATCCATATTGATTCAATTTCCCAAACAATCGAAAAATATGTCTTCGATAAGGCCAGACAAAAACCTTGGCACAAGGAAGGATATTTGATAAAAGAGTGGGTGTTGATTGATTTTGTAGATGTGGTAGCGCATGTTTTCAATAAGGAGAAAAGAGCATTTTATGACTTAGAGAAATTGTGGGCAGACGCAAAAATTTCTATTTTAAAAGACTCGGTAGAACAAAATATAAAAACGAACGTCTGATAGAAATAAGATAAAATTATTAAATAGATGAAAAAGACACCAAGGTCTAAAAAAAATATAATGGGAGATCCCAATCGTGGTAATTATCAAATTTGGATCATTAGCGCATTGCTGGCGGCCATTATGGGATTTACGTATTTCAGTAAAAGCAATGCTGCGCTTACCATTACTGAAAGAAGGTTTGAGGAAATGCTGCTCAGTAATGATGTCGAAAAGGTTATATTAATCAAAAATAAAGATCTTGTTGAAGTAACGCTCAAGTCAGATGCACGACAGAATAGCAAATATAAATTAGAACTGGAGGATAACCGGCTGATCAATGGCCCCCACTACAAATTTAAAATTGTGGACGCCAAGATCTTCAATGACAATTTTAATCGTATCCAAGAAAAAATTTCTGAAGAGCGACGATTAAACTATGAAATAGAAGAAAGGCAGGGCTTCGATGACCTCTTCTTTAATTATGGGTTCATATTCTTGCTTTTATTTGGTTTTTGGTTCCTCATGAAACGAATGTCCGGTGGTGCTGGGCCTGGGGGGCAGATATTTAATATTGGTAAGTCTAAAGCCGCTTTATTTGATGCTGAAAATCAAGTGAAAATAACCTTTAAAGATGCCGCAGGCCTAGAAGAAGCGAAAGAAGAAATAAAAGAAATTGTTGATTTTCTTCAGAATCCAGGTAAGTTCACCAAATTAGGGGGTAAAATACCAAAAGGAGCTTTATTAGTAGGCCCTCCTGGCACAGGGAAAACTTTATTGGCTAAAGCTGTCGCAGGTGAAGCCGCTGTTCCCTTTTTCACCTTATCTGGATCTGATTTTGTTGAAATGTTTGTTGGTGTGGGTGCCGCTCGGGTGAGAGACTTATTTAAACAAGCCAAAGAAAAGGCTCCTTGTATCATATTTATTGATGAAATCGATGCCATTGGACGTTCACGGGGCAAAGGACAAATGCCTGGTTCCAATGATGAGCGTGAAAATACCTTGAACTCCTTGCTGGTCGAAATGGATGGCTTTGCTACCGATGTAGGGGTGATAATTCTAGCAGCGACTAACAGGCCTGATGTATTAGATTCAGCCTTGCTCCGTCCGGGTCGCTTCGATCGACAAATAAGTATTGATAAACCAGATATTGTGGGTCGAGATGCCATCTTTAAGGTCCATCTAAAACCCATAAAATTTAATAAAGAAGTCGATTCGCGCAAGTTGGCTGCGCAAACGCCTGGTTTTGCAGGTGCTGAAATTGCCAATGTTTGCAATGAGGCCGCATTAATTGCTGCACGAAAAAATAAAAAAAATGTCGAAATGGTTGATTTTCAAGATGCCATTGATCGAGTCATTGGCGGCTTAGAAAAGAAAAATAAAATTATTTCACCAGTAGAAAAGAAGATTGTTGCCTATCATGAGGCAGGTCATGCCATCGCGGGTTGGTTTCTTGAGCATGCAGATCCATTGGTCAAAGTAAGCATTGTGCCCAGAGGCATTGCTGCGCTAGGTTACGCACAGTATTTGCCAAAAGAGCAATTCTTGTATCAGACAGAACAATTGATGGATGAAATGTGTATGGCCTTAGGTGGTCGAGCTGCAGAGGAAATAAAATTTGCAAAAATTTCTACGGGTGCGTTGAGTGACTTAGAAAGAATTACCAAAATGGCTTATTCTATCGTCTCAGTTTATGGTATGAATAGTAAACTTGGGAATGTTTCCTTTTATGACTCTAAACAATCAGAATACAATTTCAATAAGCCGTATTCAGATGCCACTGCCGAACTCATTGATGAAGAAGTCAAAAAGTTAATCAGTGATGCTTACAAAAGAACTTTGAATTTACTCAAAAAACATCAGGTTGAACTCGAAATAGTGGCTAAAGAGTTGTTGGATAAAGAAATTATTTTTCAAGCAGATCTAGAGAGACTCATTGGAAAACGACCCTTTGAACAGCCGACTGCATATCAAGCTTTTGCTGATCAAGAAGATCCTAAGAGAGTAGAAAATCCTGATCAAGAGGGGGATTTAGATAATGTGGTCGATGAATTAAAAAAGAATATTCTTTCCGAAATTAAAGATGAGGAGTCCAGCCCTTCCAAAAAATCTACCGCAGAATCTGATGATATTAAATAAGTCTATCAAATAATCATACTAAATTGGCCTCTCAAAGAGGCCTTTTTTATGCAAAAGCTAACCATAGATCTTGATCAAAATAAAAAAATATTCTTCGCAAGTGATTTCCATCTGGGTGCACCCAATAAAGAACAAAGTCGATCGCGAGAGAAGAAAATAATCCGCTGGCTAGACGCTGTCGAAAAAGATGCTGCTGCCATATTATTAGTAGGTGATCTTTTTGATTTTTGGTTTGAATATGATCATGTTGTCCCCAAAGGATTCGTTCGGTTTTTGAATAAATTAGCAGCATTCAGTGATAAGGGAATTCCTGTTTATATCTTTCATGGCAATCATGACATGTGGATGTTTGATTATTTAGAAACTGAAATTGGTGCTACTGTTTTTTCAGGTCCTATTGAGCTAATAGTAAATGATAAGTTTCTTTTTGTAGGACACGGAGATGGACTAGGTCCAGGCGACTATACTTTCAAGGTCCTACGTAAAGTTTTCAGCAATAAGATAGCCCAATGGCTCTTTAAGTGGATTCATCCTGATATTGGTGTTGGGCTTGCGAACAAATGGTCTTCTAGAAGTCGGATCAACAATAAGATAGAAAGTCAAGAAATCGATAAAGAAAAAGAATGGCTATTTTTATACTCACAAAAATTAGAGTCTGATTGGCATTTTGACTTCTATGTCTTTGGACATCGACACCTACCCTTAGCATTGGAAATTAATAAAACATCTACTTATATTAATCTGGGAGAATGGCTAAATTTTAACTCATTTGGGGTATTTGATGGTAAAAATTTTCTAATTGATTATTTTGAATCTGATGCCAATTGAATAAGTCCTAGAAATATTTTTACCTTTAATCATCGGAATGCCGCAACGCTCATCTTACAAGAAAAAATGAATTTTGTTTTCATCGTACAAGGGGAAGTTAGAGGACACATGACTCAGGCCATTGCACGAAGTAAAATGCTTCGCAAAAATGATCATACGTTATCAAAAATTATCGTTGGCACAAGTCCGGCCCGAAGCATCCCTGAATATTTTATTCGTAAAATAGGTGCCCCCGTTATTCAACTTGAAAGCCCTAATTTTATTAAGGATAAGAAACAGAAATCTATCAATCTTTCTCTGACGCTTTTTCAAACCTTATGGAAGAATAATACCTATCGAAAAAATATAAAAATTTTATCTCACATTATTGCTGATCTAAATCCTGATATTATTATCAATTTTTACGACTTTTTAGTGGGGATTTATAATTTTTGGTATCGTCTCAATTCAAAGTTTATTTGCATCGCCCATCAGTATTTAATAAGTCATCCTCAGTTTACCTCTCCCAAAGGAAAAATCATGGATCGAATGACTCTTCAATTGGCCAATTATATTACTCGACTCAATGCTGATAAAGTACTGGCACTATCCTTCCATTATTTTAAAGAAAGTATGACAAAAAATATTATTGTTAACCCTCCCTTGTTAAGAGACGAAGTACTTGAGCTAAATATCAAAACAGGAGATTATTTACTGATCTATATAGTTAATGCAGGATATGGAGAGGAAATTGAATCCTCCCATCGAAAAAATCCTAATATTCCTCTTATTTGTTTTTGGGACAATGATAAAAAACCAAGTAAATATGTAATCTGTGAAAATTTAATTTTTCATCAACTCAATTATCAATTATTTTTAGAAAAAATGGCGGCTTGCAAAGGTTTTGTTACAACGGCCGGTTTTGAATCTGTTTGTGAAGCCACATATTTAGGCAAGGCCACCTTAATGATTCCTGTCAATGGCCATTATGAGCAGGCATGTAATGCGATCGATGCTGCTAAAGCTGACTCGGGTATAACAAGATCAAGTTTTGATTTAACCCATTTGATCGATTACTTTCCACAACACAAAAACATAAAAAACCAATTTCAACCATGGATGGCCAAGGGTGGAAATATATTTATTCAACATTTGACGTAGATGGCTTTAATATCCAAAAAGAAAATTGCTTATCCTATAAGCGCTCACTTAAGATCCTACCTAAAAAAATATCGAAAGGACATATACCTACCTATCACCTATCAAAACTTGTTAAGATACAATAACAGTATCCCACTCTATGATTCAAAAGAGGTTGATACGCTTTGGGAAACCGTATTTTTCCCACAGGATGAAATGCAAGAAATACATTTTGCACTCAAAACAATTTATGCAATCATGCAATCAGGAGGAGATGTTAGCGTCATGAAGCATCTGTTTGTGGATCGTATCGATTTATGCATCTACGGCAATACAAAACCCTTCAGAATTAGAATGGTGAATAAAATTAATGATAATTTTGACTATTTTTATATTAAACATGCTGATGCATCAAGGGTATATGGTTTGGAATTAGAAGACTTACTGGCTCCTAACAGAATGAGATTCCTCATTAATGCAGAGACCTTAATAGAGGAGCATGTCGTGGGTATTCCTGGGGAGCAGTTTATCAGAACACGCCTCGAAGACCTCGATCTCAATAAAATCAGATTAACCAAAGAGTTTGTAAAGTTTAATGAGCGCTGTTTTGTAAGACTCTTAGGTGATATGCATTCGAGTAATTTCGTGATCGACATAACTCCTGATTTCGAGGAAATAAGCTACCGACTAAGGGCCATCGATTTCGATCAACAATCCTATGAGGGAAGGAAATCCATTTATTTACCCAAATATTTTAAAGAAAATAATCCCATTATTAATCTAGGCTTTGGACTGATGACTCCAGAAACTGTTCAACAATACCAAAGAGAAGAAAGATCTTTAATGGCCAATAGAGTCAAATCCTCTCAAGGCCAAATCAATGAGCTAATTGCAACAATGAAAATGGATCCCATTGCCCCTATAGAAAATGTCAAATCATTGGGCAAAGAGCTCGCTGCCTTTTATGAGGATAGGGATTTTTTAAAATGCTCAAGTATGGGAAGTCTTATAGAGAGAAGTTTGCTCATGCTATTTATAAAACCTGACCTTTACAAAGAGCGCTAATTTTTAATTTATTAAACCCATACTTAAACTTGAGCCACTGGCCTTATCAAAGGCTTTGATCAAAATAGCTCCATCAACCTTTATAGGTTGGGTATACAAAATAGAAGACACATTCGGTTCGCTACCATCAAGGGTGTAACGAACATCCATTCCATAAAGATGATTTATTTTGAGTAAGCCCTCCTCTTTAATTCCACCTGGTGGAGGAATGCGGTATTGGTATCCTTCATTGAAATAGTTAAGCCTTGGTAATTCCTTCGAAGCCAATTTATAAACGAATCTCTGCCAGGCTCTCGTCTCTTGATTTTCCCTATTCATGGGATCTTCGACCGTAGCCCATTGAGGATGAGCTGCCCATGCGCGCTCGGATAATCCAATGAGTCGAGGCAAATAATAATACTCTAACATCTCATCAGAACCATTGAGCGTCTCGCTCCATAAATGTCCTTGAATACCAGAAATATTAGCCAGCCCTTCCTTAGTTAGCCTGACGGACTCTTTAAAATCAACAGCCGGATTAAAAAATTTTCCCAATGATGAGCGCTTCGACGACCAGTACAAATTTTCTGGAATGAACTCCCATACTTTTCGGGTATCCACAAAACCTCCCCAATATGAGCCCTGCTCTCTAGGATCTTTAGTGTAGGCCATATCAAAATAAAGATTGGAAACATTGCACAAAACGATGGGAAAACCTGCATTAGCCAAACGATAACCCAAATCAATATTATTGGACAAATTATTCCAAACATACGAGGTGACATTTTCCCCTATCAGGTTAAGATTAGGAGACCACGAGCCATCGCTATTGATATTCATAGATACTTCTTCCCACCCTGCCATCACCAATCCTCGATCAGAAAGAATTTTATTAATGCGTCCGACAAAATAGCTTTGTAACGACTCAGCATCTTTATAATGATCATTGATTGCTAAAAACTCCAGGCAATCAGGTGACTTCTCCCAAACGCCTCTGGGGACCTCATCACCACCTGTATGTAATGTTTTCAAAGGCACTTCTGCTCGTTGATATAGCTCTATAACTTCATCAACAACCGTTTCATAAAAATGATATACCGCTTCATTGCAAACACAAACAACATTATCATCATAAAACTGGGCCGATGAATATTCTGAATCATCTGCATCATCTGACAAATAGTATTCAAGTGCACCTTGCTCATCTCCAAGCGCGATCAATTTATGATATCTCGCATCCATAGCTTTAATGGCTGCACGCGCGTGTCCTGGCATATTTAATTCTGGAATCACCTCAATATGGCGCTCATCAGCATAGCGTATGATCTGAATGTATTGTTCTTGCGTATAATATCCTGTACCCCTTACACCTTCCGAAGCCCCCGAACCATAAGCAGGTTGGAGTACTTCTTTTTCATCCATTGTATGCGCCCTACGGGCCCCAATCCCTGTTAACTCTGGTAGTATTTTGGATTCTAAGCGCCAACCCTCATCATCAGTTAAATGTAAATGCAATTTATTTAATTTATAAAAAGCCATGAGATCTATGAGTTTGATTAAGGACTCATATGATTGGAAGTTTCGGGCAAGATCCAAGTGCATGCCCCTATAGGCATACCTTGGTTGATCTTTGATCTGTCCCAAAGGAAGGATTATTTTTGTGAGATTATTTTGAAATACTTCCACAGGCATCAGCCCAATCAAACTTTGAATACCATAAAAGACTCCACTCGCATCAGCCCCTTGAATCAAAATTTCATCTTTATCAAGGCTGAGCCGATAGGATGATGCTGCTTTTAATCCTTTATTTAGTTTCAAAATAATCCTTCGCTCTGCACCCTGCTTCAGACTTTTTCCAAAAATTACCTTCAATTGCTCATCTAAAAAAATACTCTCTGAGCCCAATAAGGGACTTGCCTCAATGCTCCAACTTTGATCTAACAATACAAATCCATCAAAATATACTTCATCCAACGGTGTTGGGACTAGTTTAGACAGGTCCTCTCGATCGTCATATTTTATTTTTTTATTTTGGTGATAAATCGACTCCGCAGTGGGAATTTCATAATAATCAGCAGCGCCTTTGGTAATCATATCAAGATTTATAAACGGTCTGAAAGTGTAAATTGGCTCATAAATCGCGCCATCTTCCATCAAAAAATAGAGCCCTGCTGGTCGATCACTTTGCTTAAGAATAAAATCTTTGCCCTCAAAACTCATTGCTATTTTTTCACCAGGATCAAGTAAAAACCCACTGTCTGGCCTGATAACAAAAAGATCACCATTTACATGATTAAAAGTGACTTGCCCTTTATAAGAGTCTTGTACTAACCCTCTTGGCGTCATGCTGTAATACAAAGACCAATTTTTATCATCCAAGGCAACGGTTCCCAAATTGGAGAGATAAAATGTACTGGCAAACTTGTTTTGGCCGTTTATCTGATTGCCATTCAATTCCCATTCAATACTTATTTTTAATTTCTTGGGCTCCTGAACACAGGAGAAAAGGAGCGATACTCCCATAAAAAAATGACAAAAACGACTAGCATAAAGCATATTATAAAATAATTTTGGGAACCGTCCGATTAAATAAAATTCAACTTTTCAATAAAGAAAGGCCCCTCTGCCGGTCTCTAACGAGACTTCGACATGTTCTTCTAAAGTGGTACTCAAGACCAGACCACAATAGCTCGTGGCGACCGGAAACACTTTATTACTTCTATCCACTAAAATAGCTGTTTCTAATTTTTTAATGCCTGCTGTCAGCAGAAACTTTATCCCGTAAGCTTGCGTTCTCCCTGTGTTAATGACATCATCTACCAAGATAACTGTTTGATGATTTAATAGATTAATATCAATAGACAAACTTATGTCTCCGGCTACAGGATTTTTTTTATCGATTATTAATTCAGCTAAATCACAATTGATAGCGGCACTATGTGTCGTTTGAAGTATTTTTTGAAGAAGGAGCGCCATCTGATAGCCTTGCCCCGTGATCCCGACCAACACGACCTTTGAAGCTCCGAGATTATTTTCTAAGATTTGAAAGCTCATCCTTTTAAGAATACGATGAATCTTATCCTCGGTTAGGATATTTAGTGTTTTTCTATCACTCATCATCTCCTAAGGGCATTACTTTAATTTCTTTAAAAGTTGATAGAATTACCATCGACTGTAAGCCATCTACTACTTCTATTTCACTGATTTTTCCAAGCATTAATCTTTGGTAAGCAGCAATATCATAAGAAATGATCTTGAGCATAAAATCTCCAGAACCGGTGATATGATGACATTCTATTACTTCTTGGACTCCATCAATGGCATTGATAAAAAGTTCAATATTAACTTTATTGTGCCCTTTCAAAGTAACCAACACGAAAGTACTTACCCCTAAACCAATTTTAGCCTTGTCTAAGCTCGCGTGATAGCTTTTGATAATTCCTGCATTTTCAAGCTTTTTGACCCGCTCAAGGGTGGGTGCAGGAGACAATGAAATATCCTTGGCCAATTGGGCATTGGTGATCTTAGCATTTGACTGAAGAATCTCTAAAATTTTTCTATCAGTATGGTCTAATTTAATATTTACAGGGGCTGATCTCATTCAAGAAGATTATATAAAGTAAAATTAATCTTTTTTTGTAATTATTTATGGAGTAATGATCCTTAAAAATATTTTCTCCTCTTCAAAATTTATTGGATTAAAATCTACCAAGTGATTACTCATGTTCTATTTGCTTCATTTTTTCTTTAGCCGATTGATTTGCGGGATGCTTTCTTCCCGTAACCTTCCTGACCTTTTTAAAATATTGTAATGCCAAATCAACCTTTTTCTCCAAAACAGCAATTTCTCCTAAATGGAGCAAAGAATAAAAATAATAGCCTTTTTCAGTAGCATTGGCTAGGGTCGCATATGCTATACTTTCCTTGAAATATTTCTTACTCTTCATTAAAATTCCACGCGATTTCCAAATATTTCCCAAAAAATAAGTGGCATATCTAGCGGTGTTATATTCATAGCCCTCTTGCTCTGCAAGGACCCTTTCAAGAATAGATTCAAAAATTGCTATCGATTCATTCTCCTTACCCAAACGATATAAAATTCGCCCATAATAGGTCTGAAAATAAGAATTATTTGGATATAAATCAGTTAAATAAGCGGATAACAGAGAGGCTTCTGCTAAATTTTGCTCCTCCTCATACAAGATCCGTAATAAATAATATTGGGCTTCGGTCCGTGCATAAAAAGCATTTCTAGAAGTTTCTTTTAATTGTGCAATTCCATTACTTTTATCCCCTTCCGGAAAAAATGACATGATGGGTTTGAGCATGGGATAATGCTCTGGAATCCATTGCGCATAATAATTAAAAAGGCCCTTTCCTAATAATAGTTCAGGGCTGAAGTCCTCTTCATCTTTTCCAATATTGAGATATTTTAAAGCATTTTTACCTGCCAGTGAAGCTTTCAAGTATTGTCCTCGATCTCCATAAAGTCTTCCTTGAAATCCATAAGCCGCTGCCAAAAAAAAAGCCCCTTCAATTTGATTGACCTCATCATATAATCGATGGGCCTTAATTTGAGCAGAATCCATTTGAGCCAAAAAAAGTTGATCCCATTTTGATTCCATTTCACCTTGTGGAACCAATCGCCACCAATAACATAAACCGAGTAAAAAGTCAGGTAATGGATGCCAGCCATATTGCTTTTTTAAATAGGTAAATTGTCGTTCTGCCTGATCAAAATTCATGTTGTACATGTCGTACATGGCTTGAGCGGCTTCAATCTCTATATAACGATTTTTGAGCAAAATGTCCGATGATTGATCTAACTCACCTGTCCATGGTTGACTCTGTACAAGAAAAACTGAAAAGAACAAAAACAGAAAATAATGATACTTTGGGTAAATACCTTTCACTCTTTTGAATGAATCCTTTTTGTTAATCAAAACCTACTGAATATAAAATACCCAACAAATTTAGATCATCTTCGTTGAGTTATATTGTATATCTTCACAAATGATAGGTATCGTTCCATGGCTAAGTTCACTCATAACTCCTCAAGGTCATTTGAAAATTGATTTAATTTTCAGATCTCTCACATTTTCGCCATCATCTCTTTACTCTATATCTGCATCCTTTTTTTAAATCGGGCCTTTATTCTTGCTGATATAGCTCTATTTGAACTACTTAAAGATCGAAATCAATTATCACTTTTTAATTTTCTCTTTGGTTGTCAATATTTCATTACGCCGATATGGCTTGTCTGGAAATTTTCATTAATTGCTTTAATCCTATGGATGGGTTGTTTCATGTTTGGTTATAAAGTAACCTACCATGCCTTGTGGAAATGGGTCATGTATTGTGAGATCACATTTATTATCCCTGAATTAATTAAATTTTTATAGTTTTTTTTGACTCCGGGAGATCCAAATTACAACGATATCTTAGCTTTTTACCCTTTATCGCTCCTGAGCTGGTTTAATTATGAACAATTCCTGAGCAGCTTCATTATCCACTGACATTAATAAATGCTTTCGAATTGGGCTATTGGGTATTACTTGTAATGGGAATTTTTTTTTGGAGTGGAAAAAAACTAAAAATTGCTATCTATATAGTTGTAAGCTCTTATTTATTGTTTTTCTTATTTTGGCTCATTTTTTACGGTTTGGTATTCAGATAATCTTTTGAGAAGCCCAATGATCAATTTATCCTTAAAGCCAAATTATTAGTCATTAATTAGTAATTTCGCTGAATTGATAATTAATTAGAAAAATGGGATACCAAAAGATCAACATTATAACAGGCTGGATTACTTTTTTAATCGCTCTTCTCGTATACACACTTACCGTTGAACCTACCGCGAGTTTTTGGGATTGTGGAGAGTTTATTGCCACCTCGTATAAGCTAGAGGTGCCGCATCCTCCAGGAGCACCGTTTTTCTTATTGATGGGCCGAATGTTTTCTCTTTTCGCGGGAGATAATGTTGAGCAAGTCGCCTTTTGGATCAATATGTTGAGCGTATTGTCGGCGGCCTTTACCGTGCTCTTCCTATTTTGGTCAATTACACACTTAGCTAAGAAAATGTTAGTCAAGGCAGGAGAAGTCTTAAATACAGGGCAAACCATTGCTGTAATGGGCGCAGGGTTGGTGGGCGGACTCGTATGTACGTTCTCAGATTCTATTTGGTTTTCAGCTGTTGAAGCAGAGGTATATGCAATGTCTTCTTTTTTTACGGCCTTTGTATTTTGGGCCATTCTCAAATGGGAAACCATTAACAATGAATCAGATCATAACAAATGGTTGATATTGATCGCCTACATGATGGGACTGTCCATAGGGGTACACTTACTCAATTTGGTAACCATTCCTGCATTAGGACTCATTGTTTATTTCAAATATGTTGAAAAAATTACGCCTAAGGGCGTGATCTTGGCGCTCCTGACGTCTGGAGCCATCATCATTGCCATACTTATTGGTGTCATTCCTGGCATTCCTTCTACCGTTGGTGCTATGGAAGTATTTTTTGTCAATTCTATGGGCTTTCCCTTTGGATCAGGTGCTGTAGTATTTGTGATCTTGTTCTTCAGTGCTATTGTTTTTGGTATTTATTATTCGATCGTCAATCAAAAGGTGATTCTCAACACCTCCATGCTTGCCTTTGCTTTCATAATGATTGGCTACATGTCCTATGCCATAGTTTTGATACGATCAGACTATGATACCCCTATTGATGAAAATAATCCAGAAGACATTATGACCTTCGTTTCATATCTGAAACGTGAACAATATGGCAGCAGACCCCTATTTCATGGACAATACTTTACCGCTGATATCATGGCCTCTGAACAAGGAGATCCTGTTTACAAAAAAGGGGCTGAAAAATATGAGATTATAGATTATAAGGTCAACTACAAATATGACAAAAAACATACCACCATTCTGCCCCGAATGCATAGTAAGAGTCCCCAACATGAAAAAAAATACAGAGAAATCACAGGACTAAAACAGGGTGAAAAGCCAGCCTTTACAGACAACCTTTATTTTATGTTCAAACACCAATTGGGCACCATGTATTTACGCTATTTTATGTGGAATTTTTCAGGAAGGTCCTCGGACATTCAAGATGCCAATTGGGTGGGTTTAACCAACGCCTTTAAAGAGCTCCCAACAGAATTGGCAAATAACGAAGGAAGAAATATCTATTTTGGTCTTCCGTTGTTGCTGGGTATCATTGGTTTACTTTATCAATACAAAAAAAATGAAAAATACTTTTGGGTTACCTTGCTTTTGTTTTTCCTCACTGGAGCTGCCTTAGTGCTCTATCTTAATTCACCTCCTATTGAACCAAGAGAACGAGACTATATTTATGCCGGATCGTATTACGTCTTTGCTATTTGGATAGGTTTTGGGGTATTAGCTATTTACGAATTATTGGGTAAAATACTTGAAAAAAAGACCGTAGTTGCAGCTGTAGCTACGCTCCTTTGCTTGAGTATTCCTGCCCTGATGGCAGCGGAAAATTGGGATGATCATGACCGGTCTGATCGTTATTTTTCCGTTGATGCCGCAAAAAACTATTTAGATTCTTGTGCCCCCAATGCGATATTGTTTTCTGGAGGCGATAATGATACTTTCCCTTTGTGGTTCGCCCAAGAGGTCTTGGGACACCGTACAGATGTACGCGTAATTGTATTAAGCTATTTCAATACAGATTGGTACATCGAACAAATGATGCGAGACGCCTATGAATCCAAAGCCCTTCCCTTTGGATTAAGTCTGGATGATTATCAGCAAGGAGGACCCAATGATTATCTGCCGTATGCAGAAATAGAAGGCGTCGATGGTGCCATCAGTGCTTCCCAATTTTTGAAATTGATTAAAGAAAAACATCCCGCACTGACAGCACGCACTAGGGGCCAATACAACAGCTTACCTTCAAAAGAGCTGGTTATGAGGTTGGACAGTGCCAAAGTAAATGAGCTCACTTGGATGAAAGAAACCTCAATGCCTTTAGAACGATTGAGAACCAATGCACTCTCTATGAAACTCAAGGGAAGTCATTTGGAGAAAAAAGATCTTGCTATTTTAGACTTAATCGTAAATAGCAACTGGAGCAGGCCTATATATTTCAATAATACATCATTGAATGCATTCAACTTAGATATTAAACAACATGTCGTCCAAGAAGGCCTCACCTATCGTCTGGTACCCATTCGTAATCCAGGAGGCAATACATTGGTAAATGCTGATTTGATGTATGAAAATATTGTAAATAAGTTTGAATACCGAGGCTTAGATGATGCTGATGTTTATTATACTGAAGACTACAGAAATTTTGTATTGAACCATCGGTCGGCTTTCAATACACTGGCTACTGCCTATTTAAACCAGGGTGAAATAGAACGTGCCAAAGACGTCTTATTGAAAGGGCTTGAATACATGCCTGACGAAGGAGTCTCCTACGATATCTTTAGTATTCAACAAGTATCGCTGCTCTTAGCCGTTGGCGAAAGAGATTGGGCGCTTGATATTGCCACTACTTATAGTAGCCGTGCAGTGGAGTGGTTAGATTATATCACAAAAAACAACCAATTAGCACTAAATGGCTATAGCTATCAACAAAAAGTGTTGGCTCTTAATGAAATGGCGCGTGCTTTCAGAGCCGCCAATGAAACGGAATTAGCGGCAGAATATGAAGGGATGTTTAATCAATATTATAATCAATAAAGGTTTTTCTTATTCATCGAACGACTAAGCCGGCCCACTACAAAAAGGGTCTGAATAGCTTAAAAAGACTGAGTTCAATGATAAGATGTCGGGCGATTCAGTCGGACAATAATTATTTAATCAAAAACCTAAAAGCTTTTTTGAATTGGGAAGGATCATCTTCGATGATTAAAAAATAGAATCCAGCAGGATATCCTACTAATCCTATACGAAATTTATCCTCCCCCATTGCCTCTGGAGTAATCTCTATTTCGTTTCCAATCATGCTTGTTAGGACAAAATGGGCATTTTGAAGTTCTGACTGTTTGATTTCAACCATGATGTATTCGGTTGCAGGATTAGGATAAATTCCGATGATGTTCACCGCCTCAAAATTATTTGGTAATATCTGACCTTCCATTTGGGCTCCATTTATAGTATTTTGAGCCATGATAAAGGATGTTTGAATCATCCCAAAAAAAAGAAAAAAATATTTCATAAAAAACATAAACTTCAATATAAGCAAATAAAATGCCAAAATTTATCTACATTATAAAATAATTGACTCACTCAATCGTTCAAGTTGGTTAATTTGGTTATTTTTGATTTTGTTGCACTTATGATTGAAGCTAATTTCAATACAAAAGGACCACTCAAAATCAAAAAATTAGTATTGTCAAAAGATCGAAATTTAAAATCACTAAACATGATGTACCAAAAATCTTCTCAAAAAAAAACTAATGGTCCAATCAAAATAATGCTTCTTATTGGAAGTATGATGTGTGCGATCTGGGTCACTGCGCAATCAGATCCTGAGATCACTAATTTGGGTAGTGCGATTAATTCTGATAAAATAGAATACGCTCCTTCCATTAGCGCCGATGGTAATACCATGATATATCAATCAAATAAAGAGGGTAATTACGAATTGTTCATGGCCCATCGTGACCCAAGTGGGGCTTGGTCGTCATCTGAGGTGATTGAAAGCATCAAAAACTTTGGTTCAGCCGATGTACTTATTGCAGGTTCGAGTCTTTCTTATGACGGTAATTACATTTACTTTTTTGCCTCTTATCCAGGAGGATATGGAATCGAAGACATTTGGTATGTAGAAAAAGAAGGCGAATCATGGAGCAATCCTATCAATGCCGGACCCAATGTTAACTCAAGTGGCTATGAGGGATTTCCAAGTATTTCTGCCGATGGTTCTACCATTTATTTCATGCGAACCGTTGAGTCACCTTACCCTGGTAAATTTTGCTATCAATTGTATTCATCTAAAAAAGACAAGATTGGTCAATGGACTATCGCTCAACCCTTACCTAGCCCGATTTCACAAGGTTGCGAAAACTGTCCACGCATCATGTCTGACAATGAAACCTTGATTTTTGCCGCAATCCGTCAGCCCTCTGACAATTATGAAATCTATCAATCTAGAAATTTAGGAGGTGGAAAATGGAGTGATCCGGTAGCCTATGACTTCATCAACACCCCTTTAGATGATAAATACGGCACCATTCCCTCTTCAGGAGACCTCATGTACTTTAATAGAGACTTAGGGAGTGGTCACGATATTTATAGCATTCCTATTCCACTTGCTTTACAGCCCAGAAAAGTAGTCAATATCCAGGGTGTGCTCAAAGACTGCAGTACAGGTAAACCTATTGAGGCGCAAATTGCTATTTTTGAAAATGGTAAGTCAATGGGCACCAGTGGTTTAAAAAGTAACGCCTTTGACGGCAATTTTACGGTCGTCCTGAAAACGGGTGCGAGTTACGAAATTAATATCGCACCTAGAGGCTATGTCCCTTACAGTGTAGTTTATGATTTGACAGAGACCAATGAATATGGTTTGATCAATAAAAATATATGTATAGAACCCTTCGAGATGCGTCAACATATCTATCCGTTAATTGATGGAGATACGACCACAGCCTTACTCTTTGTGGATGATGTGATGCTCGCAGATACCACTAGCATATTTGTGGTTGAAGCCAATAGTAGTTATGTGGTAAGAATTGAAAAAGAAGGTTACAAGACCATTAAACAAACCCTAAGAATTCCCGCCGGTACCCGCACTGCACATTTGCATAAAAGCTATAAACTTGCTGCGACCAAACCACAACTGAATTTAAGGATTGTCAATGATATAGATTCCCTAATCAAAGGGAGCTTACTGCAATTGTATGATGGCAAAACTAGAAAAGTGGTCTATCAAGGTAAATTGGAAGAAGGTTTTTACAATATGGAACTCGAATATGATAGAAAATATATGTATAAAGCCTTGGCGCCTCGGCACTTTTATCATCAAGGCGAACTTGATTTAACCGGTATCAACTATGGTAAAATCATCAATGAAGATGCCGTACTAACACCCATTGAAGTAGGTGCTAAAATCACCATTAATTCTATCTTATTTGAAACGGCGTCGGCTGAATTAACTGAAAATGACAAAAATGAACTTAAAAATGTGATCAATGTATTGGCTCAAAATAAAAATATCATTGTAGAAATCTCTGCCCACACCGACGATGTGGGAAGCGATGGAAATAATTTGAAATTATCTGAAGCACGGGCCCAGTCGGTTATGGATTATCTCATCTCAAAAAAAGTACCTACAAGAATGCTTACCTCCAAAGGTTACGGAGAAAGTCAGCCGGTGGTGCCCAATACATCAGACGCATCCAGAGCCCGGAATAGAAGGGTTGAATTCAGAGTAAGTGCCGTTAAGTGAACCACAAGAGATAAAAAGTTAATAATTACTAAAAATTGCCTTTATTTGTAATTGAGTATGGCTTATTTTTTTAATTACCCAAAAAAAATGCAAATTACAGGTAATTGAACATTCAAATCAGTAGATGATACCAATTAAAAATGTTTAGTAACAACCAAATATGAAAAAAACTTACATCCTCCTCCTATTGCTATCACTGCTTCTGACAGCCATCAGTTGTGATACAGATGAACTAGAAGAAGAATTAGATGGCGCTAACAACATCGTCGTGCCGGATTACAACGGCATATTTGCGTTTCCCATTGGAAATATTGAATATACAGTCGATTCTTTGCTTGCTGATGCGGGCGATGATTTAGAGTACTACACTAACTCAGAGGGTATAATTGTCTTTAGATTCAGCGAAGGTGATACTGTTGATATCGATGAAGAACTGGGAGAACAGCCGGAATTAGATTTTGATGTTGAATTAATACAAACTTTGGAAGTACCTCCGATCTCGTTTGCTATAGATTTTTTTGAAGAGTTTGATGGGGGCTCTTTCGAAGTGCAAAGTCCCAAATTGTCTTTTAATTTTAAAAATACTCTACAAATCCCCTCTTCGTTGAGATTTCTGAAATTTCAGGCAGTAAAATACGATGAGAACGGCGAATTGAAAGCGGGATCGGAAGGCACTGTTGATTTGGTTTGGAACGATCCGGCCGACTCACTGCAAGCAATAAACACACCCACGCGCATTGATACTGCAAAAAGAGAAACACTTGATATCTATTTGGACGAAACTAACTCTAACTTAAGAGCGTTGCTGGCCATCCAGCCAGATAGTTTGACTATGGAGATTGGTTTTGTAGCTTTCCCTGACGTACCGGATACTGTAATCTATTTCGATATTGACACGTTGGGCCCCTATATAGTAAATATTGATACTTTTGACATTGAATTCTTTTATGATACTATCGGGGGGGTTGCTGTACCCAGAGACGTAAACTTAGATGGTTCCCTTGACGAATTAGATGCCAAGGATATAGACACTACCTTTTTTGCTTTCGGACAGAAAACTTGGACAAGGAATCCGCAAGGATCCGCACCCTATGGGGTTGATGAAAATTCAAATATAACAGGGTATAATCAACGAGGCGCAAAAATGACATTGATTCCTGACTCTACTGAAATTATCCCAATATATGTCGCCTCCGGAGAACAAATTTTAGAGGCGACTACAGGTACTGAACAAGATGGTGTGCCGGGTATCATTACATTTAATGATTTAGAGATTGTTTTCAATACGAGTACTGGTCGTATAGAGGAAGGTAAAGAAGAATATATAACAACCAATTTATCTTACTCACACCTTGACTCAGATTATAAGCTGCTTGATACTGTGTTTGTGGGACCTGATATTACAGGTATCGACCCTAAAGCCATTCAAGACCCAACGACGGGGGAAATTGCCTGGGCCATTGTAGTCACCAGGTATACTGCCCTTTACGGACTCAACTCAGGTGCAATTATTGAATCTGATGTGGTTATGGAGCTCCCAGTTGAAATTAAACTCACCAATCTCACTGTTATTCAAGAAATTGATTTTGATGCAGGAGATGACATTACTGATATACTAGATGAATTAGATGACAATGACCAAGATATCCCAACAATAGAGCTCACATTGACCTCAGTAAACGAACTACCCTTAGGTATCAGCATAGATATGCACTTTCTAAATGCGGACAGTGTATCACAGTATAGTCAAGAGAATGTTCAGCTCATCGATGCGCCAGCCTTGGCGGATGGAACTATAGCTGCGAGTACTTCCTCGAATTCCATTACCCTAGATGCAGCGGGCATGGAAGCATTAAAAACAACCAAAACCATTCAATTAAGACTTTCCTTGAATACACCTGATGATGAGTTTTTACCATTATTAGAGACAGCTAAAGTAAACGTTTCCATTTCGATAAAAGTTACAAATTAATACTAAAAAATTGACCATGAGAAGCCATTTTTTAACCACCGCCCTATTATTGCTTACTTTTTCAAGTTTTGCGCAATATGGCACTTCTTTCTATCATTTGGGAAATGCTACGATGCAAAGTACAGAATATAACCCTGCCTATTTTCCAGAGGGCAAGTTTTTTTTAAAACTTCCTGGACCCGGTATGAACTTATATCTAAATAATGCTTTTAGCTACAGTGATTTGTTTACCAAACAAGACAATGGGGATCTTGCCATTAATGCTAATGATCTTATCGATGGCTTTGGCAAAAACTTCGGTATATCTGGAGATGTTTCTTTGGGTCTCTTTCATATTGGTTATCAATTTGGTCCAAGAAACCAACCTGATTCTACAGGTCTAGGAATCAGCTTATTTGCTAACGCCAGGTCAAATTTTAATATTGCACTTCCAAGTAGTTTTCTTGATCTACTGTGGCAAGGAAATGGGGCTTTTATTGGAGATAAACAAACATTACCGTTCGGGGTTAATTCTACCGTGTACCTTGAGCGTGGCTTGGGATTGGCCTATACACTACCTGAATCAAAAATAAAATTAGGATTAAGGTTAAAGTTGCTTAACGGTTATTCAAACTTTAGTACGCCCACAGACACCGAGGCTACCTTTTTAACCAAAGGGTCTGAAGATAATTATGCATTGGAAGCAAGCTACCAAAGTATGATAATCAGAAGTGCCGGCTTGTTAAATATCGCTGATATTGAGGAAGGATCAACAGGCTATCTCGATGGTTTTACCGATACGGATGATTACACCGGTTTAGCCATCTCAGATAATAAAGGATTTGCTGTCGATTTAGGAGCAGAATATAAAATAGACTCAAATTTTACGGTGGCTTTGGCCATCAATGACTTGGGCCGGATAAATTGGACAGAAAATCTTTCTACCTACGGTGTAAGAGACAGTTCTGGTGTGGGTCTACCCGTATTTGATTTACTAGACGACGACTTAGAGAATGTTTTAGAAGATACCTTTAGTAATGCTTTCGATTACTATGAGTTAAATGAAGCCTACAAAACCAACCTGCCTACACGTGTTATAGCTAGTCTTATTTACAATCCATGGGATGAGAAAACCGATATTACCGCTACCCTCAATTCTAGAATTATTCAAGGAGAACTTAGATCTGGTTTTGGTATTGGTATCAACAGAAAATTTAGCCCAAAATTTATTTTATCTACCTCTGTCACCAAAATGCCGCAGCAAGGGTTGAACATGGGTGCAGCCATTTCAGCGACTGCTGGATTTCTACAATTCTATGCTGGCGTTGATAGAATGATCGGTTACAGCGTTTATGATCTTGATTGGATTCAAGGTCAAGCAGGCATCAACCTCGTTTTTGGCAGTGGTCCGAAACGTATCAAGAAAGTCAAGCCGCCTAAAGAAAAGAAAGATAAAACCTTACCGTATAAAGGGACCATGTATTTCTATCCGATGGTGGACCAAGATACTACAACGGCTGATATCTACATTAACGATGAATTAGTGGCTGATGTGTTTGGAGTTTATTCAATGGGTATCGTAAGTGATACTACTTATGAACTAAGGGTTGAAAAAGAAGGTTTTATTACTGCGAGTAAGTCTATTGTTATCCCTGATTCAGTCCAAGGTAAATGGGAGACCCGTATCTATAAAAATATAACCTTGACTGCTGAGGAACCAGAAGAAATAATTCCTGCCACCATTGATCTTAATCTCGCTATTGTATCTACCAGTGGTGAAAAGGTTACGGGCAGTAAATTAGAACTCGTCAATACAACCAACAACAAAGTGGTGTATAAAGGCTATGTTGCCTCAAATACGTATACAACAACTGCTGCTGAAAATACTCAATTCACCTATAAGATCAAAGCTAGAGAATACTTCTTCACTCAAGGGATTATCAAGTTAACCAACTCAAAAGACCAAACTGTTGTTAATGAAGAGATTATCTTAACCAAAATTGAAATCGACAGAAAGGTAAATGAAAGTGATATTTTATTCGAGACCAATTCTACAACATTTACATTGAGTAGCAAGGCTGGATTGGAAGCTATTGTTGATTTAACTGCTAATAATGAAAACGTGGTCGTTGAGATTGCTGCCCACACCGATGATGTCGGACAAGAAAAAGATAACCTCATCCTGTCTGAAAAAAGAGCAAATGCAGTACGAGATTACTTGATTGGTCGTGGGATCCTAGAGCAGCAATTGATTGCCAAGGGGTATGGTGAAGTTCAGCCTGTTGTTCCGAATACTTCTGAAGAAAATAGATCTTTAAACAGAAGAGTAGAAATCATCATAAGAATAATTAATTAAAGAAGAGATAGATAATTTATCATCAGCCATCAAAGAGTAGATTGTAAATTATCTATCCACTTCACCTAACACCAAATCAAGCGATCCAACAATGGCTATGAGGTCTGAAATCATGACACCTTTGCTGATTTCAGGAAGGACCGATAAGTTCACAAAAGAACAACCTCTCGCTTTGCAACGTACCGGGATATCAGAGCGACCATCGGTTCGAAAAAAGAAGCCTAGCTCGCCCTTTGGGTTTTCAGCACGGACATAATAATCGCCCGCCTTAGGTCTTATTTTTTTAGGAACTAATACTCTGGGATTGAAGTCTTTGTCTCGCTTCAATTCACTGCTAAGCATGGTAAGACATTGATCTATGATCTTTAAAGACTCGCGACACTCTTGCATTCGCACATACGTACGATCCCAACAATCTCCCACAGTTCCCATAGCACCCGTTCCTATTGGTATGTCAAAATCTAATTCAGGATAGACACTGTAACCATCTACCCTTCTTAAATCATACTTGAGACCACTGCCTCGAAGCATTGGTCCAGTCACACCATAATTAACCGCTAAATCCAGAGGTAATAATCCCACTTTTGCGGTTCTTTCGATAAATATTTTATTGGTAATTAAAAGAGTTTCTAAATGTTCTAGTTTGGGTTTTAAATAGGCACTGAATTCTGCACATCGCTCTTCAAACTGCAAAGGCAAATCATAATACAAACCTCCTATCCAAATATAGTTATACAACATACGCGCACCACACGTCCATTCTAGTAATCTTAAAATATGTTCTCTATCCCTCATCAACCATAAGAAAGGTGTAAAGGCACCTATATCTAGACCGTAAGTACCTATAGCAACAAAATGAGACGCAATTCGATTGAGTTCGGCTACGAGCACTCTGATGTACTCGACACGTTTGGGAATTTGATCCGTAATGCCCAGCATGCGTTCGACTCCCATAGCGTAAGCATGCTCTGAATTCATTGCTGACATATAATCCATTCGGTCTACGTAAGGAATCGTTTGATTAAAAGGCATTGATTCTGCATGCTTCTCAAAACAACGATGTAAATAGCCTATATGAGGAATTACTTCCTTAACAATTTCGCCATCTGTCACGACCTCTAACCTCAGTACGCCATGAGTGGAAGGATGCTGTGGCCCTATATTGAAAACCATTTCTCCACGTTTAAGCGAAGATACTGAGGTGTATATAGGTTCAGAATTTTTTAAATGATCTGGATGATATGTATACTGAATAGCCAAAATTACTATTTAATAATCCACTTTAATCCCATGGTATCGTTCTTGCAATATATCATCTTTCTTTAAAGGATGACCCTCCCAATCACTGGGCAATAGAATCCGTCTCAAATCTGGATGGCCCTCAAAACGGACGCCTAACAAATCAAAAATTTCTCGTTCATGCCAATTGGCTGTTTTCCAAATATCGGATACGGTAGGTACTAAGGGTGTTTCTCTATCAAATTTAATCTTGACCATCAGATGCAAATCAAACGGAATGGAATAGAGATTATAAATCACCTCCATTGTGTTGACCTCTGGCCCGTTATCAATCCCCGTAATCGACGATAACATGTCAAAATACAACCGATCATCATCTCTCAAAAAGGTAAATAATTCACGGTTTTCTTGCGCCGTTATTTCAATAGATTGAGGCTGATCATTAAGGTCAATTTGTAAGACTTTTTGTCCAAAAGACGCCTTTAATAAGTCAAAAATTAGGTCTGCATTCATACCTTTTGATTTTCTTCTTTTTCCATTAATCGTTCGAGTGCTAAGGGCTTCACACTAGATGCTCCCCTAATTTTTTCTTGTAGTTTCATGAAACCCCCAATCAGCGCCTCGGGCCGTGGTGGGCAGCCAGGTACATATACATCTACTGGAATAATCCGATCTACTCCTTTCACTACGTGATAGCCATGCTCCCAATAAGGTCCTCCACAGTTGGAACAAGAGCCCATAGAGATCACATACCTTGGTTCAGCCATCTGCTCATAGAGCCTTCGAACTCGATCAGCCATTTTGAACGTGACCGTACCTGCTACAATCATCACATCTGACTGCCTTGGAGAGGCCCTTGGAAACACCCCCAATCTATCCATATCATAGCCCGTCGCCATTGCTCCCATCATCTCGATGGCACAACACGCCAACCCAAAGCCCATAGGCCATAGACTAGACAATCTCGCCCAATTGATCAGGTCATCAATATTAGAAACAATGACCCCTCCTTGAGACAACTCTTGGTCATGTAATCCTTTCATGAATATTTTTGATTAATTTGATCATATAACTTTTTGGGTACTTTTGAACTAAAGGTAGCAATAGGGCTATCCGGGCGGATCCAAGTCAACATACCATTCGCCCAAACATAAGCCAAGCCTACCGCTAGAATAAGTATAAAAATGCCTGTTTCAATTAAAGAGAACCACCCCCATAAGCCATCCGTAGCCAAGATAAGATCTGCATCTGCAAATACCACAGCCCAAGGAAATAAGAACACCAGTTCAACCTCAAAGAGTATAAAGACCAGCGCAATGATATAAAAACGCAAATTGAACTGACCCCAAGCGTTGTTGATCGGATCTTCTCCAGATTCGTAGGTAGTAAGTTTTTCTTCGTTGGGACGATTGGGTCTTAACAGCTTTCCTAGCATTAAGGCCATGAGGATAAACCCCAAACCTACCAAAACAAATAACCCTACCGTTCCAAATCCATTGATCTCCACAACAGCAAATTAATAAGTAATACTTTTGAATACTCGAAATGCGAGATAATACTTACCTCACCTCTATACTTTTTTAAAGTATTTGAGGTATTTTGAATATTCAATGAGCGTGGGAAAAGAAAATATCATTCGAATAAGTCGGGGAAATAGTCTTTCCATAACCTTCAGGATGGTATTTTCTTTGATTTTGTTTTTGATTTATATAGCACTGACCGGCTATCTACCCAAAGCGCTTGTCATTGCACTTATGATTTTATTAGCTCCCATATTGCCTTTGATTTGGACCTTGCAAGATATGATTGAAATCAACATGAACAAAAAATTCATTCATGAATATATTTGGGTTTTAGGTAGCAAATGGGGTACACCAAAATTATTCGAGCACATCAAATACATCTTCATCAATGAAACAAAAATGAGACAAACCATGAATTCTTGGAGCGGGCGGGTACGTTATAGCCAATACTCTGAATATGTGGCCTACTTAAAATTAAATTCAGGAGAAACGTTTCTGCTGACAAAATCAAAAAATCATAACTCGATGGCTAAAGCTCTTCGGAAAATATCAGTAAAACTAAATACTACTCTCAAAGACACTACTCAATAAATGAACTATGAAATATATATTTATCCTCTCTTATTTATTCCTTATATCCACAAGTACTTTGGCTCAACCCTATGCCGTCGCACAATTGGAACATTCACCAAGGCACCATGAATGGATTAAATTAAAATCTAATGGTCGTGATTTAAGTTGTTTTGTGACCTATCCTGAATCAAGTAAGTCTGCTCTAGTAATTCTACTTATTCATGAAAATCGAGGCCTCAATGATTGGGCCAGGTCCATGGCGGATCAGCTTTCTGAAGCAGGTTATGTTGTAGTGGCTCCAGATCTGATCTCAGGAATGAGTTCCGAATATGAGAAAACGATGGACTATCCCAATACCGATCAAGCCCGCACCGCTATTTATGGACTCAAACAATCTGAAGTACTGAATGATCTTGATGCCGTATTTGCCTATGCGGAAAATATCCCTGCCAGTACGGGTCAGGTAGCTGTCATGGGATTTTGCTGGGGGGGATCTCAAACTTTTACCTATGCCACACACAACGAACGTTTGCTTGCCGGCTTGGTTTTCTATGGAACAGGGCCTAAAAATGAAAGTAGCTATGAAAGTATTACGGCGCCTATCTACGGTTTTTATGGTGGGGCTGATCAACGAGTCAATGCGACACTCCCCTCTTCAGAGGCCACTATGAAGCACTATCAAAAACAATATGAATACGAGGTTTATGAAGGTGCTGGGCACGCCTACATGAGATCAGGTGATGACCCCAATGGCAGCCCTGAGAATATTTCAGCTAGAGATCAATCTTGGCAACGAATCAAAGCAATCTTAAAACCTTGAAATTAATCTTGTTCTAAGCAAGTGTACCTATTGAGATATTTAGCCTAAGTCCCTTATAGACTATTCAGGTGTTTTTTCGTCCGGCCAGTCTTTCTTGAAGGCAATCCAATATTCTGACACAGAACTCTTCACATCTTTTCTCAAATACAGTAAGCCAAAAAGATTAGGTAAGGTCATCAGTGCAATCGTAATTCCTGAAAGGGTCCATATAATGGTCGTATCGATAAATGCTGCCAAGAAAAAAGCAATGACATATACAATCCTAAAATAAATGACACTGTTCGCTCCAAACAAATAGGTCATCGCTCGATCTCCATAATAAGACCATGAAATGGCCGTACTGAAAGCAAACAAGAGTATACCAATCGAAACAATATACTGCCCCCATTTGCCAAAATAACTACGCTGAAAGGCAATGGCCGTAAGAGGTGCACTGTGAACCAATGATTTCCCACTGAACACGATTTCGGGATTTTGAGATTTCCCATTGAGCACCGCTGCAGCACCTGTCCAAGGCACGTCATCTAGTGATAACTTGATATCTTCTGCTTTTGATCGGGCATGAATGATGGTTACCTCATTTTGAATGATTCCGTCTATCACATCTAAATTTCCAGCAAATAAAGGTAAGGGTTTTTCACCCGAAATATGACCATATAAGTCGTTAATACCCTCCTCTGTGCCATCATTGTAAATGCCTTGCAATACTTCCATATCCGTATACTGAAACTCATTTTGGTGCTTCTCATTCCAAACACCTGATGAAAGCAAAACCAAACCGGTAAGAGTACATATAACAATCGTATCAATAAAAGGCTCTAGAATGGCTACCAAACCTTCTGATACGGGTTCTTTGCCTTTGGCAGAGGCATGTGCAATAGGTGCACTTCCTTGTCCGGCCTCATTGGAAAAAAGACCCCTTCCAACACCCTTATTTAATGCAAAAGCAATAGAGGCCCCTAGAAAACCACCCGTAGCTGCTGTTTGACTGAATAAATGTTGGAATATGGATAGAAAAGAAGGCCAAATATTTTGAATATTGTAGAAAATAACGGCAAGGGCACCTATAAAATAAACCATTGCCATACTAGGTACTAGTTTTTCTGTAACCAATGCAATTCTTTTGATCCCACCTACAATCACGATAGCCAAGAGAATAGATAGTACCAGACCTGTCATCCAAAGATCTATTCCAAAAGTGGATTGAATGGCATTAGAAATACTATTGATCTGAGGTAGACTGCCCGTTCCGAATGATGAAAGTACGGTCGCCACGGCAAAAATGCCTGCTAACCAGGGCATTTTCATTTTATTTTTCATAAAGTACATCGGACCTCCAGCCATGCTGCCATCAGCTGCCCTCTCACGGTACTTGTGAGACAAGGTCACCTCCACAAATTTGGTACACATGCCTACTGCGGCAGTGACCAACATCCAAAAAAGGGCAGCCGGGCCACCCATGTGCACTGCCAGAGCGACACCTGAAATATTTCCAGTTCCTACCGTCCCAGATAATGCAGTGGTCAATGCTTGAAAATGAGAAGTATCTCCTTCATCTTCAGAGCGCTGAAATTTGCCTTTTAAGACCTTAATTGCAAAACTAAAATATCTTATTTGAGGGAATTTCAGATAAATGGTGAAGAACAATCCCGTTCCAATCAATACGTAAGGAAACCAAAAAGAACTTCCAATAAAACTATCAATTAGTGCGAGAAAATCATTAAGTGCTTGCATGCTGTACCTTTTGAACCAAGACAAAAATAGGCCTTTCACTGAGAAATAAAAGTCAAAATTTGATAAAGGGGTTTGACTGAAATCTTACTAAAAATCTTTTAAGTAGTTCTTTTTATCAATAAATCTCCTTTTTTCCAAAGCATATCAGGCTTCAAAGTCCCCTGTTGGTAGAGAATCTCTCTGTAATCATGGGTAGGAAAAGCAATGGCATCAAATAAATGCTGAGGAGCTAATCTGCCTCTATCGGTAAATCCAAGTGCTTGTGCCGCTCTAAAGGTGATTCCAGAAAATGTCTCCGCAGCAGTCAATTTTTGATGTGCGGCTAAAATACCACATTGTGCCAACAAATCCCCACTAGGTGCAGAACCAGGATTCCAGTCCGAGGCAATCGCAAGGCAAGCACCCGCATCTAATAAGGCTCGGGTGGGTGCAAAAGCCATACCTAAACACAAAGAGGCACCGGGTAAGACAACGGCCACTGTATTTGAAGTCCCGAACAAGGCAATATCCTCGGAAGTAGTTACCTCCAAATGATCCGCACTTTTTGCCCCCATTTGGATGGCCAATGCCGCGCCTCCACTCGAGAATTGATCAGCATGCAACGTTAAATTAAAACCTAAATTTTTCAAGGCCATTAAATAAGGTTGTACTATTTGTACTGGAAATGCCTCAGCTTCGATAAAAGCATCTGCACGGTCAGCCAATAATTTAGCTTTTGGAGCTACCTCAGCCAATAAATAGTCCAAAAAATCGGACCGTTCATAGTCCTTTGGACACACATGCGCACCCAAAAAAGTTGGTATTAGATCTACTTTTACTTCCCTATCTACCTCGTGAATCACTTCGAGCATTTTCAGTTCATTTTCAGCATCTAAGCCATAGCCACTTTTGATTTCTTGGGTGGTCACTCCATCATACTGATGTCTCAATATCCTTTCGTGAAGATCCTCTTTAAGGTTTCCTTTGGTCGCTTGTCCCACCCATTTTACGGTATCCAATATGCCACCGCCCGAGGCTAAAATTTCTTGGTAACTCAACCCACTATTGCGCCGTTCAAAATCTGCCGCTCGTGAGCCTACCCAGACCATATGGGTATGGCAATCTACCAAACCCGGCATCAAAACATGGGATCCGCTGATCTCCATTACCTTTGGGCTCGCATTATTTTTTACCAAGCCCTCAAATGGGCCAACTTCGACAATAACTCCCGAATTAACACGTACTCCGGCATTTTCAAGAATACCCATATCTAGTACCTGCAGTGGACCTTTTAAAGCGGTTTGCTCGAAGGTTAGGATTTGAGAAAAAGGTCCTATGATTTGCTCCATAGAGGCATTATTTTAAAGTAAACTTTATAAATGAAGGAAAGGTAAATATATACGAACTTGGAATTTCAAAAATCGATAAAATAAAAAAGCGTCTTAAGCGAAAGATATCATCAAAAACCATCAATTCTTTTTTTGGAACCTCAAGATGTAGGCAGGATTTAAGGTAACAAAAATCTCTTTACCCTCGATCAGCACTTGGGCATCGATCATCAAATCTAATTCAATTTGACTAGAAAGCTTAATCCTGTACTTACGCCACAAACCATGGAAAGTCTCCCCTATAATCACTGCGGCTTGCCTGTTTTTCTCAGGGGTCAGAC
Organism: uncultured Flammeovirgaceae bacterium; assembly: GCA_913050055.1. Taxonomy (GTDB): domain Bacteria; phylum Bacteroidota; class Bacteroidia; order Cytophagales; family Cyclobacteriaceae; genus UBA4465. The sequence goes on from CAJXAT010000004.1 coordinate 33,235, forward strand.
TGTAGGTTATATGCTCAGGTCTAATCCCATAAAAGTCAGCCTTTTCCAATTCTATATCAAAATGCTGGAAATCCTCTTGATTAAAAATATTGATTTCTCCAAAAAATCTTGCGATAGCGGGTGTAAAAGGTTGATCAAAAAGTACTTTGGGAGTTCCCATTTGAATCACTTTTCCTTGATCTAATACGGCAATTTTATGGGCTAATGAAATCGCATCTCGTGCATCATGGGTTACGAATATGCAGCTGATGCTTGTGGCTTTTATGATCTCAAAAAGCTCATTTCTAATCTGAGATTTCAGTGCCGTATCTAAATTACTAAAAGGTTCATCAAGAAGTAGCAACTTTGGATTGGGTGCTAAAGCTCGGGCTAGGGCAATCCGTTGTTGTTCGCCTCCTGAAAGTTCATGAGGATATCGATCTCCATGGGATACTAATCCTACCATCCGCAATACCTCTGATACGCGTGCCATCTTATCTTGGGATTTCGCTAACCCATAACCTACGTTCTTTTTTATGCTCATATGGGGAAACAAGGCAAAGTCCTGGAATACAAACCCGATGCCTCTATCCTCTGCTGCTACGAATTTGCTAGCGCTTTCAACCGTCTTACCTTCGAGAATAATTGTCCCTGAATCACTTGTCTCTAGTCCGGCAATGAGCCTTAATAAGGTACTTTTGCCCGTCCCGCTTTCGCCTATGAAAGCACAAATATCTCCTTTTTCTAAGGTGAAATCTAAATTGGATAGCACACACTTTCGATCCGATGTATAGCTTTTAGTAACTCCCCGAATATTGAGTACGATCATACGTTCATCATTCTATTTAAGAGAAATATCGGGATTAATCCGGTCATGATAATGAATAATGCGGGCAATGCCGTCTCCGCGATGCGTTCATCACTTGCATATTCAAATGCTTTCGCAGAAAGCGTCATGATACCATAGGGTTTAAGCAAAAGGGTCAGCGGTAATTCCTTCATGGTATCCACAAACACCAACAAGGCACCACTCAAGAGTCCCACCTTATTGAGAGGTATATTGATTTGTAACATCCTTTTCCATCGCTGGACCCCCAACATTTGTGCCGCTTGCTCAAATCGCATACCTGTTTTTTGTATACTAGTTTCTATGGGATGATACGACACCGCTAGGAACCTCACTGAATAGGCAAAAACTAGGCCTATAATAGTTCCATTAATTATGAATCCCATCGACCAATTTAAATAATACTGAGTCATATTTACCAAAAATTTATCAAAAATTAATGTGGGGATCATTATCCCTACGGCAATCACTACACCAGGAACCGCATAACCTAAAACAGGTAAGGTACTTAATCGTTGAATAATAAGAGATCTACTCCATTTAGCAGCATAAATCAGAAAGAAAGAGATACAAATACAGATGAATGCAGTAATCATAGAAAGATAGAAACTTGACCAAACAATAGATAAGAATGAGGTTGACCAAACCTCATGAAACGTAATGGAAGCCCAATATATTATCTGAATTAAAGGTAATATGAAACCCAATGAAATGGGAATGATGGTTACCAGCATAAATATAGCCTGAATATGGGATTTAGGTGTTTTTTTTATAAGCTCTTGGCTACCCTCACTGTTAAACTGATATTTTTTTCCCCCCCGAAGACTGCGCTCCATCACAATCAAAAAAAGAATGAACATGCACAGCTGCGCAGACAAATAAACGGCCGTTTCGGGTTCTTCAAGGGCAAACCAAGACCTGAAAATAGCCGTAGTATAGGTACTGACCCCATAATAATAAGCCGATCCATAATCACCCAAAACTTCCATCACTACGAGTAGTAAACCACCGACAACCGCTGGCCTTGCCAAGGGTAGCACAATAGAATAAAAAGCCTTAAACCGACCTGCTCCCAATACCTTAGCCGCACTCATTTGCCCATGCGATTGGTGAGAAAAAAAACTTCTAGCAGAAAGGTAAACATAGGGATAAAGTGAAAAACTCATGACCCAAGCCAAACCCCAAATCCCCATAATATCTATATGTGAAACATGATCTAAATTGAATATTTGAACCATGATTCGCTCATAAATCCCTGAATAATCAAACAACCCAGCGTAAGCGTAGGCAGTGAGATAATTGGGGAAAGCCAAAGGCAAGATAAGCAACCACTGCAATAACTTTCTGAAAGGGAAACTGTAAGCAGATACGAGCCACGCAGGTATCACGCCTAAAATTAGAGTGAAAATACTGCAAGCAAACATTAAGAATAGAGAATTCAAAAGATAATCTAAGAGCAAATATTCCTTGATGTGTTCCCAGCTTTCACCCGGTCCACTGAATAATTTTAGTAAAATGGTCAGTAAAGGAGCCCCTAATAATAACACGATGGCAATGGTCAGTAAAGACCACTTCTTGTCAATTTTAGCGTTATCGTAGAAAGATGAGAACAAGAAGAATCTGGCTTAATGGGCCTGCAGGAAAAAGAATATGAAAAAAATTAAATAACTATTTGTAAATATAATTGAAGTTTGCCTAATAATTTTTTTGTCATAGCTATTTGATCGCTCTTGAATAAAATAGAGAAGAGGAGATTTTGATGCCCTTATCATACTTTCCCCAGACATGATTCCTAAACTTTAATGCGATCATATTGCGCATTCTGAACGCATCTTACTCAACTATTTATTTTTTATTTCCAGCCTACTTGATCAAATAACAATACGGCTGATTTATTCAGTGCTCCCAAGGTAGACAATGACAACTTATCTTCTTTAAAAATACCCCATGACTGAAGCAAAGGAGATGGATTTACCTTGGGGTTTACCGGATATTCAAAATTAGAAGAGGAAAATATTTCCTGGGCAGCCTCACTTGACAAAAACTCAATGAATTTGATCGCATTGGCCTTATTGGGTGCATACTTTGCTACACCAGCACCGCTCACATTGATATGTGTTCCTCGTCCTTTTTGATTTGGAAAAAAGATCCCCATCTGCTGACCTACCGCACGCTCCAGAGAATCTGGAGAGGTGAGTAGTTTACCCACATAATAGGTATTTACAATCGCAAGGTCCCCCACACCAGCTGCTACAGCCTTCATTTGATCACGGTCACTTCCCTTGGGTGATCTTGCCATATTTCTGAGTATACCTGCGGCCCATTGTGCAGCCACTTCTTCACCAAGATTGGCAATCATGGAAGCCATTAAAGACTGATTATAAATATTACCTGAAGAACGGATGAGTATCTTCCCCATCCATTGATCCTCAGTAAGCGCTTCATAAGTGGATAATTGATCTTGAGTGACGCGATCTTTTGCATAAACGATGACTCGACTGCGTTTGGTCAAGCCAAACCAATACCCATCTACATCACGTAGATGACCAGGTACATTATTAGTCAATATCTCAGAATTGATTATTTGCAAAAGGGCTTTTTCCTTAGCTCTCTGCAAACGCCCTGCGTCAACGGTAATCAACACATCTGCTGGAGATTGTGCTCCTTCATTTTCCATTTTCAGCATCAATTCATCAGCACTCGCATTGACTACATTGACCTTGATTCCAAATTCCTTTTCAAATTGAGTAAATAATTCTTGATCAGGTGCATAGTGCCTGTGCGTGTATACGTTGACTTCTTGTTGCTGCCCTTGGGCCTTCTCTTTATTGGACTGAGGCATGCATGAAGTTAAAAGAAAGCATCCAATATGGACTAGGGCGATTAAATATTTATTCATGATATATCTTAAAAAATCACTTTGTTAGATGAGTAGAAGTATCTGCTTTTTTCTTATAACAGACCTTATTCAACAAGATACAAAAATAGCAAACATTATCAGGGTAGACAATACCCATTACTAGCGATCGCTCTCACTAGAAATAATGAGATCTATGGACTTTTAAATCCTTACGATAACCTGTTAAACCTTTCATTGCGATCACTCCCTTTCAATACCCATACTTCTCCTTCCACTTACCTCTTAATTGCTTCCGTAATTCCTCCTCTCGAGGATTATTTCCTGGATCATAAAATTTCGTTCCAACGATTACGGCCGGTAAAAATTCTGATGAAATGAAATTTCCAGGATGATCATGCGCATATTTGTATCCTTTACCAAAGCCTTCTGTTTTCATCCATTGAGTAGGTGCATTTCGTAATGCCATGGGTACCGGTAAATCACCCGTCCTCCCCACTTCTGCTTGCGCCTCATTGATGGCATTATAACTGGCATTACTCTTGGGTGAACTCGCCAAATAAGTGACGCATTGGGCCAAAATAATACGGGATTCTGGATAACCTATGAAACTCACTGCTTGAAAGGCGCTGGTAGCCATCACCAAAGCAGTTGGATTGGCATTGCCTATATCTTCAGCGGCCAAAATCACCAGTCGCCTTGCGATGAATTTAACATCCTCACCTCCTTCGATCATTCGGGCCAAATAATATACTGCTGCGTTGGGATCGCTCCCCCTAATGGATTTGATAAAAGCTGAAACGATGTCATAATGCATCTCCCCTTTTTTATAATATAAAACTGTTTTTTGTTGTGCAACCTCTATAACTAGAGCATCTGTGACAACCGCCTTATTAGATTTTTGACTGGTAATCACTTGCTCTAAGAGGTTCAATAATTTACGTGCATCACCTCCTGATAGATTGAAAATTGCCTCAGTTTGCTTAATGATAATCTTATAACTTTTTAGGGTATTGTCCTTCTCGATGGCCTGCATCATGATGGCATTGAGTTCTTCGGATGTCAAGGAATTGAGCCGGTAAACTTGAGCTCTAGACAAAAGCGCAGCATTGACTTCAAAACTGGGGTTTTCGGTAGTGGCACCGATCAAAGTAATCTTTCCTTTCTCCACTGCGCCCAATAAAGCATCTTGTTGAGATTTATTGAACCGATGGATCTCATCAATGAATAAAATGTTTTTTTGACCCGGTCTCACCTTCGCGATCACCTCTCTTACGTCCTTGACGCCTGCGCTGATCGCACTAAGTATATAAAAAGGCACATTTACTTCATTAGCGATGATATTGGCTAATGTGGTCTTCCCTGTCCCTGGAGGACCCCAAAAAATAATAGAAGGTATTCTACCCGAAATAATTGCCTTACGAAGTATGCCTTGATCGCCTATCAAATGCCCTTGGCCAATGATATCAGACAAGCTTTTGGGTCGCATGCGTTCGGCGAGGGGTGCGGTATCTTGAAACATGGGCTAAAATTACAGATTCCTTTTTGAGAATATCCTGTATTTCATTTTTTTGTAATCTGATTTATTTTAAATGCAAGTCAGATAAAATTACCTCGTTCGCTTGATTAGTTTAAAAGATAGATTAGTTTTGCGAACCAATTTTTAAGGTCAAAATGCACAGAGGAGTGGCAGAGTGGTCGAATGCACCGGTCTTGAAAACCGGCGTACCGAGAGGTACCGGGGGTTCGAATCCCTCCTCCTCTGCATAAAAGTCCTTTTACTATTAGTATTAGGGCTTTTTTATTTTTGGGTACAACCATTTTTGGTTTCGGATTGATATCTCAAAGATTTCTTCGGCTTTTATATCTATCAATTCGATTAAACTCTTTTTGTCAAAAAATGTTTGGTTTGTGGTAGGATAATAGCTTTAAATCCAAATATCTCAAAAATCATTCAGCAATTAAATACCTATCAGAGTTCATGAAATTTTCTTCCGGCTTAAAACCTGGAACTAAGGCTATAGGATTGAGGAGTGGCTTTGGAGTTCTTTTTTGATTATTCAGAGAACTGTAATTGGTGAAATAACTTTAGGATTGTTTCAAATAAGGTTTACTACATCTCATATACCCTGACATAATCAATTTGCATTGAATCACTAGAAAAGTCTGCCTCAATGTCTCCACCTAAATTTCCACCCATAGCTATATTAAGTAAAATATAATGTGGGTTGTCATAAGGTATTGAAGTCGTATTATTCATTATTAAAAATACGTTATTATCAAGTAATACCTTAAGTTGACCTTCTGTCCATTCCAATGAATAGATATGAAATTCATCTATTGCATCTTCTATAATGGCTGTTTTACCATAACTTGCATATTCGCCTGTACTTGTATGCCCCCAATGGAAATGCCCAATGAGTTCAGTCTTGTCCCAACCATTTTGTTCCATAATATCGATTTCACCGCAACTGGGCCAACCCACATTCCCATAAGTACTCCCAAAATAGTTACCAATTTCATTTATGTTGGTCCCCAAAGTCCAAATGGCCGGCCATGTCCCAGCAGATCCTGGTAATTTTGCTCTCACATCTATACGCCCGTATCTAAAAGAGAATTTAGAATTTAGTCTTGCAGAAGTGTAATTCTGTGTCGAGCCGTCAACCTCATAGCTTTCCTTAACCGCCTTTATTATCAAGACATCATCACTCACATAAGAGTTGGTGATCCTATCTGTATAATGCTGTTTTTCTCCATTGAACCAGCTCCCATTATTGGGGGGTATTATTTGATGATGCCATTTTGTAATGTCTAAGGCACCCTCATCTGAGAATTCATCTTGCCAAACTAAAAAATAATTTGGATCGTATTCGTTTATAATACGGCATCCATAAGCGTCTGTCAAAGCTCCGGAAGGCGTCGAATCACAACTATCTACTTCATTAATTATCCCATCTCCATCTAAATCTAGAATCATAGGATCTATAGTCTGCTCATCTATATCCATTCCTGTGGGATCGGTCTCATTACTACCACAATTACCAGATAATATAAATGTGACAGTTAGACTGAAGATTTGTAAATATTTTAAAAGATTCATATTTAAAATTTATAATGTCTTTCGTTCAGGTAAATGTCAATAGAACACTAGCAGTAAATTGATTTTATTAAAAAAAGTTGAAAGGTAAGACGCCAATCATAAACTCGGCCATTAAATACCAATTTCATGAAATATTTTTCTTTCTTTACCTGTAATGCTAACAAAAAAACATGACATATCATTGAACTTCGTAGCTTTTTCATTACGAATAATCTCTTGTTTTAATGAATTTCTGATGTCTCCAGCGCCCCTTCAAGACCATAAGGTCTGTGGGCCTCGACATAGAATAGATATTGCCTCTCCCGTCAGGAAAATCTACCCATTTATCTGAAATCATTTCCTGTTTAATTAATTCTGTGGGAAACAGCGATGCCAAAACTTCCGATCTGATGGATTCTTGAGTAAATGGAGATTGAACTTATTGGGGTATATTCGTCATGATATTATCCCCTTCTTAAGGCATTCCATATTGCCAAAATAAACATCTGAAGCCTAGTCGATGGTGCTTCCCAATGCTATCTAATGGTCATAATGATCATACATATACCAAGGTAGGGCTAGGGAAAAACCAACTAAAAAGAGACAAACAACGTACTTAATAAATTGAGAAAAATCTATTCGCCTTTGTAACCTTAAATAAATCAAAAAAATCAAAAAAGACAAAGCCGCTACGCTTAAATCCATAGCCAACATGGAAGCTGGATACGAACCGACGGCTTGTGTCCAAAATTGGCCCATTGATCCCTCTTCTTGAATAAACAATAGTAATTGATAATACGGCAGTACTATACCCAGTAGGCACAGCATTAAAAACACTTTTTTCATAGCTCTCTTGTTATCTATTATTGATGTAAAATAGAAAAATATTCAGGACTATGAAAATCACTTTTGCTTCTCGGTCTGTATCTCGATATGAAGCGTGATGTTCACTCCTTAATTTAAAAAAATGAAGCGACTCTGAAACAAAAAAAATCACCGGTAATCCTTTAGTTTAGAAAATTTAAAAATCATTTAATCCCACAAACCAAAATATGTAGAGATTAAGCAACATATAAAAAAATGAGGGGAGGGTGAGCGCCAAGCTGTCTCTCATTTTAAGCCTTACTCCAAAGCCCAAAACCATTAACAGGAACAATCCCAAAGAAGCCAAAGTCAACAATACAGGCACCCATAAACCAATGATAAGACCTACGCCTCCAACTATTTCCAAACATCCCGTAAGACCACCAAATTTTTCTAAACCAAATCTCTTAAATTCGGCTTTCATCTCTTTTGAAAAAAAATAGGCACTCCCATAGATGAGGAAGGATATCGCAGAAAATCCTATAAGTAAATTGTGGAAAATAATCAAAGTTAAATGACCTCAGCAGCAATCCCTGCGATAAGTAGAGAGCAGATCAAGAGTATAAATGAGGGTACATGTTTAATCCATGGGTTCTTTACCTTAAAATGTGCTAACTGGGCAAAGACCATGAGGACAGCCATAGCCATGGATGACATGAGAACTAAAGGTGGAAACCAAATACCTGCCACCAATAAGGTTGATAGCGCAATCTTAGCAGCACCTACAAAATTTCGTGTTAAATCTGATAACTCATACTGCTTGAATTCCAAAACAATATTATCGAATCGGAATACCCAAACGTAAACGATGGATAAAGCAACAATTACTTGTAGTAAATAAGATAATTCATTCATACATTAGCAACTTTAATATTATTAAAATAGTTCAATTCAAATTTCCAGGTTGAGTAATGTTTGGTTTTTAGAAAGTGAAAATTTCAACCGTATTGATTTATATTAGCCCCTCTACAGCTTAATTCAATATCTATTTGAGGATACTTATCAACCCTAGTGCACCCACTAGCTTATGTATTTATTTTATTATAAAAAGTTCTTTTAATCACATTTATATCATGTCTTTCGATGTCTAAATTTATTGCATTGAACCATAAAATAAGGTAAGGGTATGAGTAGTGTAATCACATAAATGATGAGAGCAGTTGAGGTAAGAAAAGTAAAATAAGAATTGATGAAAATGAACGCTGTTACCAAACTGTATCGAGTTAGAATTTTTTTTTGGAAGACGAGATAGCCTTTGAGGTCATAATTGTCCCTGTCCTTCTCTGAAAGTGTATTGTACCCTGCTAGGTAATATTTTGCATTGGACTCACTAATGAGATAGGGAATTCCCAAAAAGGTCAGGTGCGTCAGTGCTATTGAACTGAATAATATGATTTCTGCTGTCTCCAGGATACAATAATATTAAAAAATATTCATCTTTATCAGTTTCAGGATTGTTTAGTCACCCTTTGTTCATTTCTTTACTACTCTCTATAGCCTTATAAAATAGCATCTTTGAGAAGAAGCGATTCATTATCAACGATAGTTATATAGTGCACACCTTTTTCGATCTCCCAAAAAAAATTAACTTTGACTTTAAACAAAAAACTAAAATTATGAAAAAATATTACCAACTGACGATAATACTATTATTCCTTTTTGGTCTCAAACTCAGTGCACAAAAAAAAGATAAAAATGGTACCATTTACAAAACACATCCAGGCATCGATTTGGTGCATCAATATCAGCAAGCCTTTGTCGGCGGTGATGAAGCAACTTTGACAAAGATATTAGCGGATGACGTAAAGAGTATCAATGCGCTAAGTTCTAACAAAGACGATAAGGGATCAGATAAATCTAAAATCATTGGGAATGCCAAAAGGTGGTCAGAAAATATAGACTATTTGCGCATTACCGATGACAAACCGGCTTATCCCGATGCCATAGAATACAAAGAAGGAGGTCAATTATGGGTACAGACTTGGGAAAAAATATATGGTGTTCAAAAAAAGACGGGAGTCAAATTAGACATGCCGGTACACCGATTATATAAGCTAAATAATGAAGGAACTCAGATTGAAAGTATCTTCGATTACGCCGACTGGCGCGTTTATGAAGAGATCTGGAATAGTTTTTCGGATAGAGAAAACGGCACCATTTATATCAACCACGAAAATATAAATTCGGTTAGAAAATCTGTACATGCATTTGAAAATGGTGAATTAGAAAAATCTTATGCTTATTTCAGTGATGACGCAACCGTCAGCGACATTAATTTGCCTTATGGCACCAGATTATCGTGGGATGAGGCCAAGGCAAATGATCAAGCTTTTTTAAAGACTTGGGAAATTGAATCAATAGATAGGGTAGGCTATCCTGATTATTTAGAATATGACCTTAGAGATCTTTCTTATGTGCTGTCTTGGTGGAAGTTCAGATTAATTAGGAAAAGTGATGGTAAAAAACTTACCCTCCCTGTTCACTTCATAGATGATTTCAATAAGAAAGGAAAAATCATGGGTCGATCTTTGTACTACAGTGCCAAGCTCATGGAAGATTTGAAATAAGAGAAAATTAAAAAAAAGGGCCTCCAATCAGTAAAGAATAGGCCCTTTTTTATCTACCAAGCCATTACGGTGCATTTTCAAGGACAATATCCTAAATAAACTTATATCTTTTGTTATCCGATGAATTTCATCATCAAATTATGATTTTTTCATAGAAAAACATAATAATAAGAATAGTTTTTTTTATAAAATTTTCATTAACCTACAATTTCATTATCTTCTATTTTTAACCTACTCAAATGAATTAATGAAACTAATGACAAGACTTACTTTTGCAGTTTTTATATCAACTTTTTTAAGCTGCACAAAATCTGAAAACAAAAGTCCTGCGCTTAAAATTGCCATTGCGGGACTGGCCATTGAATCCAGTACCTTTTCACCTGCTTTAACAAATGAGGAAGCTTTTCATGCCAAGACAGGCGAAGCTGTTTTTGATTATTACCCTTTTTTGGCACAAAATACCACTATGCGACAGCGGGCTACTTGGGTACCCATCCTCAAAGGTCATGCGCTGCCTGGAGGTCAAGTTACCCGTGAAGCTTATGAGCATCTGGTCACTAAAACATTAGATTCTCTCGATAAATATAAACCTTATGATGGGTTATTTTTTGATATTCACGGGGCGATGAGTGTCGTAGGCCTAGACGATCCTGAAGGGGACTTCATCGAAAGAATTAGAAAGGTGATTGGTACTCAAACACTCATTTCAACTTCGATGGATTTACATGGAAATGTTTCTCAAAAATTGGCCCAGCACACAGATCTGATCACTTGTTACCGCATGGCTCCGCATGAAGATGCGCTCGAATCCAAAGAACGCGCCTTAGAAAACCTTTTGGTGCGACTGGAAAATGGCAAAGGAAAACCCGCATTTAAAGCATGGATCCCCATTCCTATATTATTGCCTGGTGAAAAAACAAGTACCCGCATTGAACCTGGGAAGAGTCTCTATGCAAAAGTAGCTCCTGCCGCTGCTCAAGAGGGCATCATCGACGCTGCCGTTTGGATTGGTTATGCTTGGGCTGATGAGCCTAGAAATCATGCCGTAGTCATGGTAATCGGTGATGACCAAGTCACCGTCAAGAAAACAGCTGAACTTTTGGCGTCCAGCTTTTGGGAAAAGAGAAACGAATTCGAATTTGTGGCCCCCACAACTACTTTCGAAAAGAGTTTATCTTATGCTTTAGCCAGTAAAAAAAATCCTTATATCATTAGCGACATGGGTGACAATCCTACAGCAGGAGGCGCTGGAGACGTCACTTGGACCTTGAGAGAAATACTGGCGCACCCCGACCTAAAGTCAGCCGCCGGACCCGAACTTATATACGCGTCAATACCTGGTCCTGAACTCATAGAACAAGCCATTGCTGTAGGTATTGGTGGGAAGGTAACTGCCAATGTAGGTGCACAAATAGATCATCGCTATGCGCCTCCTATCAAACTCGAGGGAACTGTAGAAGCCCTCATCCACGGTGATGTGTATGCTGAGACCGAGGCAGTAGTAAAGGTGGGCAGTGTTCAAGTCATTGTTACCAAAAAAAGGAAACCATATCATCATGAGAAAGATTTTACCCGATTGGGACTGGATCCCAGAAATTCATCAATTCTTGTTGTTAAAATTGGCTATTTAGTTCCTGAACTTTATAATATGCGGGGAGATTGGATCATGGCCCTTACCCCCGGCGGAGTGGACCAAGATCTGGAAAGATTAGATTATAAAAGGATTCAAAGACCCATGTTTCCTCTAGATCAAGATATGGCAGATCCAGACCTAAGTGTCCGTTGGATACAAAATATTGAAAGTCTATGAAATTAATTCAGACCAAATAGATCCGTCTTACTAATATAAAAATTAAATTCTTACCACGAAGTGAAATCATAATATTTATTCAATATTCTGTACATGAGAACCTCCATTAAAGTTTGCCCATTATTTAAATGAGTTTTACAAGTTTTTTGAAATCTAAAACAAAAATGAATAGAAAATCCACATGAATCATAGGCTAAGTATTGATGAAATTAGACGAGGACTTCCTTTGATTGACCCGTCCTTCTTAAACACACCTCAATTTATTTCCAAAGGCTTAAGTGACCTCTTTGATTGCCAACTTACGGTCAAAATTGAAACCCTTAATCCCATCAAATCCTTCAAAGGACGGGGTGCTGAAATGCTCATATCCCAAACAGCACCTGATGAGCCCATCGTCTGTGCCAGCGCAGGAAATTTTGGCCAAGCCATGGCTTATGCCTGCCAAAAGAAAAAGATTCTTCTTACAGTTTTTGCAAGCAAAAATGCCAATACCTATAAAATTGAAATGATGCGCTCTTTTGGAGCCACAGTCCTCTTGATGGGTAAAGACTTTGATGAAGCCAAAATAATAGCGAAAGCGCATGCCAAAAAACTACAACTGCGATTCGTTGAAGACAGTCAAGATATCGAAACCCTTGCGGGAGCAGGTACTATAGGATTGGAATTATTGAACCTCCCTTATACATTAGATACACTGCTGATTTCTTTGGGAAATGGAGCATTATTGGGCGGCATTGGTCGGGTTTTTAAAGAATTAAGTCCTCAAACAGCATTAATAGCGGTACAATCGGAGGGCGCTCCTGCCATGATTGAATCCATTCGCAGCCAAAAGCTGATCAGTCATCCTTCTGTGAACACCATTTCTGATGGTATCGCAATTAGACTCCCTGTGAAACAATCGTTACTCGATTTAGCGCATTTGATAGATGATACACTTTTGGTTTCAGACCGTACTACTTTAAATGCTATGAAACTCCTACATCAGCATTTGGGTATCGTAAGCGAACCTTCTGCCGCGGTGGGTATCGCAGCAATACTAGATAACAAAGATCGGTGGCGGCGTAAAAAAGTCGGAGCTGTTATTTGTGGAGGTAATTTAACTCCTAACCAATTAAAAAATTGGATAATGAATCCCCGATTAAAAAATTTATCAACTTCAACAAGCTGAAATAAAATTTTTTTACTGAGGTAAAATCAATCGCTTTTTTGAAGTTTTAATTACGCTTAGATACTCCGTATTTAGGGAACTTATTTTTTATTTTCTGAGTTTTTTCTTTTAATAATTAATAGGTATTATTTTAAGTGTGTTGAAAATTTAAATTCTCTTAATGATATCTAAAGTTTAAAACTGACTACACGGCCTAGCCAACATAAAAATCAATACTAGCCAATGAATAGGATCGCACACATTACTCACGAACTTTCTGATCTTAGAAAAAACCTTCGTGACCACAGAATATATGGCACCCTACAAAATACTAGGGATATAAAAACTTTCATGGAACATCACATCTTTGCGGTTTGGGACTTCATGTCGTTACTCAAATCTTTACAGCAAAGTCTTACGCACTTACACACGCCTTGGACGCCCGCCAAAAACCCAACTTTAGCTAGATTTATCAATGAAATTGTATTGGGTGAAGAAAGCGATTTGAATGAGTTAAATCAACCCAAAAGCCATTTTGAAATGTATTTAGAGGCCATGGCACAAATGGGAGCTAATACTTCAAAAATTGACGCTTTTATAAAAGGAATTAATAAAGGTACAGAGGTAGAAAAAGCTTTAGATGATCTCCAGCTTGAAAAAAGAGTAGCTGACTTTACAAAATATAATTTTAAGATCATCTCAACCCAAAAAGCACACTTAATTGCAAGTGCATTCACCTTTGGCCGAGAAGACATCATTCCAGATATGTTTAATGAAATCTTGAGCGAAGGGGACATCAATAATGAAAAGTATAACAAAATTACGTACTATTTTAATCGACATATTGAGCTCGACGGCGACGAACACGGCCCTTTATCCTTACAAATGGTTTCTGAACTTTGTGGGGATGATGCTCAAAAATGGGAAGAAGTCCTGTCTGTAGCGAAAGAAGCCTTAAGGCATCGAATCCATCTTTGGGACGCCATATCAGATCAAATAACAGAACAAAAAATTTCCGTCAACAGCTACTGAATAATTTTGAAGAGTGTTGGAAAATTCGTTGGAACGCTTCTTTCTTCCTTTTCACCTTGAGCCTGGTTGATACCTGATCTTCGCTTGAGCCTCTACATCGTCCCGATAAAAAGATACCTCTTTGAATGAATGATCTGCATACAATGTAATTTGATCATCAAAGTGGGGTGAATTAGGATCACCACTTTGACCCCCTGCTAAAATCGATTTGGCTTGTAACCGATCCCCAAAGGAAACTACAGCCACAAAACTGTTTCCCCGAGTCCCGTACATCTTTTTAGTGTTGTTGTCATAGCGTGCGCCATAAGCAGCTAAAGCTCCCCAATTGCCCGAAGCCAATCCTATGGGTAAACTAGACTTTTCGTCACTAAAATTTTGCCTGATGGCGCCGTCTAAACGTTGGTATCTATTGATCTGACCCCAAGCTTGATTCCAAGAACCGAAATCTTCATTCAGGTGGGCTATCGCCTTCTTGAAAATTGCCAGCCGCTCACCTACTGGAGATGCTTCACTCCAATACTGTACCAATTTTATGAATTTTAATCCACTCGGTCGGACCCCTTCCTTTACATAATGAGTCCCATAATAATGGGCCAGTGTCATAGCAATGGATTCCTTTGAAACAGCAAAATCCCAATGACGTAATACCTCTATCGGAGCCGAAAGTAGTACTTCTTTTTCAGACTGATCATAGGCTTTGATCAATCCTGGAATCAATATTTCGAAAGCCGGCAAATAGGGATCGTAAGCCAATGTAATGAGCTTGTCTAAATCCATATCCACACTTTCTTTAAGTAATCTAATGGCATGAAGGCCTCTAAAATTTTCTTCATCTTTTGACATGTAATAAGGATAATCCTCCTTTTTTGGACTAAATTGATCCGCAGAAGTAAAAGGAGTTGAATTGCAATTTTGAATCCACCCATTGAGAGGATTGATGACCTTAATGGCCTCAGCAACAGCATGCAATCCTTTCCAGTCCGTGGCAGGATTACTTCCATCTACGGGTTTACTGTAATCAAATTTTATATCCCTTTTGGGAATGAAATTGCCATGATAATAGGCAATATTTCCTTGTGCATCCGCGTAAACAGTATTATTGGAAGAGTTCGTACGCATATCCATCATTTCATTGAATTCCTCCAAACCATGCACTTTGGTTCGAATATAAGACTGTGTTAATGCCTCAATGGGTTTCCACATTAATGCAGTTGCCGTCCATTTATCAGCCGTCATATGGGTGATCGGGCCGTGATGTGTACGATAAGTCGTGACGCTTTTCTCCATGATTTTATCCCCTTGCTTGTATTTCAGCTTGACCTCATAGGAAGAAATCGGTCTCAATTCTTCACCATATTTATAATAATAACCTCCTTCTTTTTCATGTACCTCTTCCACAAATTCATCAATAACATCTGTATAGGTACTGGTGTGCATCCAGCCCGCTTTTTCATTAAAGCCTTGATAAACAAAAAACTGGCCCCAAGTCACAGCTCCATAGGCGTTTAAGCCCTCTTCACTCACGACATGAACTTCTCCCCGAAAGAAAAAAGAGGTATGAGGATTGATCAGCAGCAAGGTATTTCCCGATGTCGTTCGTTCCCCACCAATGGCCATACCATTAGACCCTTGCGGTTCCATCAAATATTCATGGTTCAGTGTTTGGCGATCATTGGTGATGAGCGAAAGTGGCTTTACTCCCTCATAAAAAGCTTTTATTTGAGGTATTGGCACCCGCTCGATATCTCCTCCAATGGATCCTTCGCTAAAATAAAATGGCATCCAAGGTTCAAAATGGTTCAATAACTCTGGTTTTACTTCTGGATGGGTATATAAATAATAATTAATGCCTG
Organism: uncultured Flammeovirgaceae bacterium; assembly: GCA_913050055.1. Taxonomy (GTDB): domain Bacteria; phylum Bacteroidota; class Bacteroidia; order Cytophagales; family Cyclobacteriaceae; genus UBA4465. The sequence continues at coordinate 49,270 of CAJXAT010000004.1, forward strand.
CTGCAAAAGCATCGCAAAGTTCCTGTAGCCACTTGGGACTGGCTTCATAAGCGTCGATTGCCTCGTTTTTGGTCATAAACAGATGGGCTCTCAAATCACTATAAAGGGCCTCCTCTCCGATTACCTCCGCCAATCGCCCAATCGCCCAAATATAATTTCGCTCCACCCTGTGAAAATCATCTTCACATTGAGCATATAAGAGCCCAAAAACCGCATCAGCATCTGTTTTTCCATAAATATGTGGGACTCCAAAATCATCTCTGATGATCTCAACTTGCACAGCCTGTGTCTCCCACTGATCAATTTCTGTCGTCTTTGAGATTTCCCCAGCACACCCCAGTAATCCTACTGAAATGAGTAAATAAAAATAGCTGTCTGTTTTCATGATTTTTTTCAACCTCATAAATGAAGTTATTCATAAAAAAATTGATAAAAAAGCAGGTTGTGACGATCGGTCTGTAAACAGACACTAATATTGGCTTCAACTAATCATCTCATTAAATTTGACCCTAATCACTAAAAAGCAATCTAAATACCTCGCCATTAATCTCACGTCCAAAATACTATCTATATTTTCATTATTCTTGTAACCTTATGAAAAACATATTCACCACACATTTCCCAAATTCTATGAAAGGTTTGGTCCTAAAAAAATTTGATGAAGGCCTCGCCATTGAAGAATTAGAAGTCCCCAAGCCTGCCAAAGGAGAGGTATTGGTGAAAATTGATAGTGCCCCTATCAACCCTTCAGATTGGGCCTTTTTGAGAGGCTTGTATGCTTCTCCAAAAAAATTGCCCGTAGTGGCTGGTTTTGAAGGTAGCGGCATCGTAATGGCTACTGGAAATGATTTCTTTTCAAGGAGATTATTAGGTAAAAAAGTGGCCTGTTTTGCCCCTCCTGCTGGAAATGGTACGTGGGCAGAATACACGCTAATCCAAGCCGCAACCGCCATCCCCTTGAAAAAGAATTTAAGTTTAGAACAAGGATCGATGTTATTGGTCAATCCTTTATCCGTGATCGCATTGATCAGCATTGCCAAAAAAAAACGGAGCCATGCCATCGCCAATACGGCAGCGGCCAGCGCTCTAGGCCAACTATTGGATAAAATGTGTAGGCAAAATGGCCTTCAATGTATCAATATTGTGCGGCGACCCGAACAAGTTGAGTTGCTTAAGAAAAATGGTGCTCAATTTATAATTGATAGTTCGTCTCCTAATTTTAATACCGAAATGCGTGACTTATGTAAACAACTAAATGTGAAAATCGCTTTTGATGCCCTTTCAGGAGCCATAGTCTCCCAACTATTGGCCGCCTTGCCCAAGGGTGGAGAAGTGATAGTCTATGGCGCTTTGTCTGAGCAAGAAATGATGGTTCCCCATGGAAGATTTATTTTTGAAGGTAAAAAAATAAGTGGTTTTTGGCTTTCTCAATGGATCAATCAGCAATCAATGTTCACCCTACTGCAAGCTTTTAATAAGGTGCAAAAATTTTTAGGTACTCAGCATGAAATTCAAATAAGAGACCGGATGTCATTGACACAAGTCATTGAAGGCCTAAATACCTTTCCCGAAAATATGTCTGCAGGAAAAATTCTAGTCAAACCATGGCAGCTATAATATTAATGATCCACTAAAATCACTTTGGAAATAATACCAATAAATCAATAAAAGTACCTTTATATCTTCCACAAATGAACTCTCATTGACCTTCTAAATATGAAAGAAATAAGCTTGAATAGCTCTCAAAATGAACTCAAACGCATACTTATCAAAAATGGTTGGATGCTTGAGGAAGACCAAATTATACATGTAGAAACACCGGGAGCAGGTAATATGAATGTTGTACTTCGCATCACCGCTCAAAAGGGTAGTATCATACTCAAACAGTCAAGGGCTTACGTCAACAAATATCCCCAAATACCGGCTCCCATTGATCGCATTGAGGTTGAAAACCAATTTTATGAATTAGTTCATACCTCTTCATGCAGTCCTTACCTTCCCAAACTCCTCGGGTTTGACCGCGTTAATAAGCTCTTATTCATAGAGGATTTAGGCAGGTTTTCTGATTATCAAGTCCTCTATCAAAATAAGGTTGATTTATCTCAAAAAGATTATGTCGAGATCCTTTCTTTTTTGCATCAACTACATCATACGTCATTCAATACGTCACAGCGCGCAAAATTTCCAAAAAATTTAGCCCTCCGACAGCTTAATCATGAGCATTTATTCGTTTATCCCTACTCTGAAGAAAATGACTTTGACCTCAATGAAATAAAACCAGGCCTTCAACAACTGGCCCATAAAATGAGACAGGACATCGCATTAAAAAAGGCAGCTATCCAATTGGGAAAACGATATCTCTCTGAGGGTACTTCACTACTCCATGGCGATTACTATCCAGGAAGTTGGTTAAAAACGGATTTCGGTTTTCGTGTCATTGATCCTGAATTTTGTTTTTTTGGGCCCAAAGAGTATGATCTCGGAGTACTTAGGGCACATCTCAGGATGGCAGAACAACCGATCTCCTATTTAAATGACTTTTGGAAGCATTATCCAGCATCAGGAATAGACTTTTCTTTAGTGCGTCAGTTTGAAGGTATGGAACTCATCCGCAGAATCATTGGATTGGCTCAATTGCCCCTCCACCTAAATCTTGAACAAAGAGAAAAATTACTGGAAGAAGGAATACATTTATTGATGGATGGATGATACTGATTTTCTAAACGCCCACGTAGCCACTATACCTAAAAGAGAAAAAACTGCCAAAAGAGAAAAAACTGACCTATAGCCAGCCCCTCCAGGAGCACTGTCTAATAAATACCCAATGATCGGTCCAGAGAAAATATCAGGCGTATAGGCAATAAAACTGATGACTCCGACTGCAGTCCCCGTTAAAGTGAGGGGTATAAGTCCCTCTTTCAAAATAGAAAAATAAAGGGCGCGCAAAGCATATATCCCGACAGCTGATAAAGCGATTCCTATAAAAAATAACCCATTCAATCCGGGATTGATGATGCCTGACGCAAAGAATATACTCCCCAAAAACATCATTACAAAGGCCAATAAAATGAGGGAAGAACCCTGAGTGCGATCCGCCAATAAACCAATAATCACGCCCACTACAGGTCTTAAATACAGCAGTATGGACCCTATTCCTGCGGCGGTAATTTCATCATAAAGCATGACTTCCTTGGCATATAAAGAAAATATATCAGTCACTTTATAGCCCATGTATGCACAAAATACTATCATGGTCAAATACCAAACTGAGGGCATATTAATGACCTTCATAAAATCACGCCAAACAAAAACCTGCGACGCATCCGTTGAAACATTAGGCTCCCCGTTTTTATCTAAAAAGAAAAAAACCAGAACACCAATGGCTGCAACAAACAGGCAAGTGAAGACCAGTACTCCGTTAAAAGCCTCTCGTCGCTCAGACAAAGTTAAATTTGTAGCATCTCCCATGTAATGAGCAAAAATTAATATACCGACAGAACTCAATATCGCAGCTACCAGTCCCCTACCCCCATCTAAAAAGCCAAAGGCTATCCCTTGGTTTTTGGTTCCACCCCAAATCCTGGTCTGTTTGATCATAGCCCCCCAAAATAAAAAGATAGAAGTAAATCCCCAATAACCATACAGCCATTTGAGATCTTTATAAGTGGGATAGTTGGTCATCCAAACGCCTCCTAATGCCGTAAACACTAAAGCCAAGGCCATCAATATCCGAGGTGAAAACTTATCAGCTAACGTCCCACCAAAAAAGTAAGAGAACAACCCTACCAAACCATAAACAGAAAAGCAAATACCCAGTTCATAATTAGTCAACTCAAATAGATCTAGAAAAGTGGGCCTAAATACACGTTGGATTACAAAAGGTAAAAAAAATACGGATTCGCCAGCCAAGATGATTAATATAATGGGAAACAGTGTTTTCTTTTGAATCTGTGTATTTATCATCTCCACAATGCTAGTACATTCTGATCCCTTAGAAAAATAGGTAGTCAAATTCCCATTTTTTCTTACTATTGGGTAACCAAGCATCCTGTATTAAAAAATCTATATAAACACTTTCCGAATATTGATTTATTAAAATAAGTCATTCATGGTTTTATCGCATACCATCACATTAAAAAAATAAAATATAGGTCTTAAATATTATTAGCCTTAATTCGTTACCGGTTAAATCGGCTTAAGTCCTTAACTTTAACATGTCAGCGCTATCAAAAATTTCAAGAATGAAACACATTGTAATTATCGGAAATGGGATCTCTGGAGTGACTGCTGCCCGGCACATCAGAAAAAACTCAGAAAACCAGATTACCCTTGTTTCTGGAGAAGCACCTTCTTTCACTAAAGAATTTTTTATAGCATCCTCATCAATATTAGCTGGTTCAACTAAACATTGAATATTATTATTATTTAAAATATCTTTTCTTACTTTGCTTTTTGATGCTAAAATAACTTTAAGCATTTTTTTTTTTAATTTCATACATTTTAATAATAGAGGCTGCTGTTTCTTCTACAGATTTTCTAGTTACATCTATTACTGGCCATTTATATTTTTGAAAAGTTTTTTTTGACATTTCTACTTCTTCATTAATTTTTTTTAAATCAGTATAATTTTTTCCCCTAACTTCATTTAATGTATTCATTCTAGTTTTTCTAATTTCAATTAACCTTTCTGGATCTACAGTTAGTCCCACTATACATTTTATATTTTTGTTTTTTTTAAGAAAATCAGGTATTGAATTTTCATTTACCAATGGAATATTTGAAGTTTTATAACCTTTATTTGCTAAATATATTGATGTAGGAGTTTTACTCGTTCTGCTGACCCCAAGTAAAATTATATCTGACTTTTCAATATCTTCTGTTTGATTTCCATCATCATGGTTCATTGTGAATTGAATGGCTTCAATTCTTTCATAGTACTCCTCATTTAAAGTGTGTTGTCCGCTAGGTTGATGTGAAGCTTTTTGATTAAATATTTTGGAAAAACTAAGTATGAGATCTCCTAGAGCACCAAAACAAGGAATTTTCAGAGGGCAAACAGGAATAATAAATTTGAAAGATAAGCCAAAGCCAATAAAATCGTCTGTAGCACAGGTAATTGATTTTAGGTATAGAGCAAAAGGTAAACGGACATACCCAAGATCACTCCTGGGTGTCATAGCGCATATCCGTCAGACTTTCTATGACTCTGAATGGTATCTAAAAGCCCAGGAGATTTTCGAGAAATATCCTGCTGAGAATGAGCCACTTTCCTCAAATATCTCTCTTGAAGGTCTTGGAATGTCACGAACATTAAATAAGCCATTTATTTTTGTTACCTCAAATGAAAATTATTCGGACAAAGCGATGAATATTTCCAATGAGTTTAACCTGAACACATGGATATTAGGG
>CAJXAT010000005.1 GCA_913050055.1 uncultured Flammeovirgaceae bacterium
GTGAATTTCTCTAAAGAAAGAGAGTTTTATTTACTTTTGTAACTAACGTTCATAGCCCTAGGCCTTGAAGATCAGTGAATTTCTACCCGGTTGTTTCGATTGTTGTATTCTGTTATGATCGACTTTTCTAGGGATTTTTTGTTCTTTTATCTCTATATATTTAAAGGGCCTCTAGTGTTGGGGAGTAGATATGGCCGAGGATAAAAAAGAATCCTTATGGTACCGATTGTGGGATCATAGATCACTGAAAGAAAAACGGCGTTTGAGATCGCTGGTTCCATGGATTCTTTATGGAATCGCTGTTTTTTACGGAATCATCTACCTGTCTATTCTTAACACTGTTAACCGCGAAAAAACAGGTACCACGGTTTTAGCAGTAAAAAAAATGCAGGAAGACCAATTTGAAGATCTCTCTGCATTGAATAGCGTATACCTTCAGTTAGAAAGGGGGGATGGATCGGGTTAATCTTTAGTTAGCTTCATCCAGATCCCTCCAATGATCATTGCGGCAAATGTCAATAAGAAAACAGCTGCAGCAGGTTCAGGCGTGAATGATGAAGGTACTCCCTGATCAAATGTATGGCCAGTGAAGGCAATAAAACTTTCCGCAACAGATGATATGTCCACGCCCTGAGATTCTAATTCTGATAACTTGAAGGATTGAGTTAATTGATTGATGCGCAAATACGAAAAAATATTGTATCCATAAAAGGTGGTGCAAAGCCCGAATAACGTTACCAATATTTTTCCTAAAGTATTGGCATTATTTTCCCTTTGAACCCTGACCAGTCTGAAAGAGATGAAAATCAGTCCTGTGAAGGTTAATAGATAAATGGCGTTAGCGATAAAGGCTAATTGATAATAATTTAATATTTCTAGTTCTCCCATTCTATGATTGTATAAAATTTAAAAAAGAAATAAATTTAATAAAAAAACATCAATGTTATAGGTGGGGTGAAGTCTATTTTTATTTTACTACTAGAATCTACATAAAGTGGTTTTGATAATTATTTCGATCAATGACGGCATTTTCGGTAGGCACCTGATTAGGCGAAATATCTCTAGAACCAACCAGATAATTCTCAGATCAAAAAGTAATGGCCTAAAAAAAAGAAAGCAATAAAGAGGTTAGACTAAAGACAGAAAGAGCTTAAAGATCCCTTAAAAATCAAATATCATAAATTATTATGTATTAATTCTATTTAACTTTAGTTTTTATTTAGGTACTTGTGTACGGTTAAATCAATCCCTCTGAATGAGTTCATCTAGGAGTATAATCAGTTCAGGATTTGAGGGACGCATCACATCGGTGCTCACAATATCTCCATCGGGATAGAGAAATATAAATCTTGGAATCCCTTCAATGGCATAATCAGTGATATCCAGGTTCGAAATATAGGGTTCCATATTCTCCATGCATAAATGAATAGTAGCCTGATTTAAGGTAGATGGTATCGAGAAAAGTATGGTCGGATGTTACTGTAATTTCATATTGGAAATCATCCCCATTATTTTTATCGGACTTGTCACAGGGTGCTCGATAGTTTCTGAAAAAATCACATAATCAATTGTATTTTCTTTGCTGCAGCTAAATAAGAGTTTGACCACAAGACTTTGAACAGATGATGTATTTCTTTCGTAATTCAAAGTGATAAATCTTTTTTGGGATATTGTGATTAACCTAAATTAACCCAATATAATTGGTAAATAATCTTCACCGAGAGGAAAGATCAAATAATTATATTAAACAATTTTTTAAAGAGCTATAAGATTGAAATAATTCAGGTTTAGAAGAAAATTAAAGTGATGTGAATTATAAATTAAGCAAGACTTCAGGGTAGCAATCAAAGATTATGGAGTAAGGTAACAGTAACGGTGAGAATATGTTTATTTATGCTAGCGATAAAGATTTTAATGCAGCTTAAGATCCAGTCCAAAGGGCCAACTCACTAGTCCCATAACACCTAAAAAATAGCATAAATGATGGGTTTTATGGTGTTCATATTTATCTGATCATATTTTTCCTAAAAGCATAGGCATTGATAAAGAATATTATCAGTTTTACGGAAAATAAAAAAATATGAGAATAGCTATTTTTTTAACGTCGCTTTTTTTGGAACTCATTGGTCACTCACAGTCTTTGCCCATAGATTTTGAGACGACCATCAATACCTCTGATTTTGTTGATTTTGACGGAGGGATAGCCTCCGTTTTGGAAAACCCACAGGTTGAGGGAATCAATACAAGTACCCATGTCGCCAAAATAATCAGATCAAATGGGGCCATTTGGGCAGGGAGTAAAATAGCATTACAAGACAACCTAGATTTCAGTACGTCAAACTCCATTTCGATGAAAGTTTACACTACTGCTCCAGTGGGAACTATCGTTAAATTTAAATTGGAAGGAGCGGCCGGTGCTGCAGAAAGGGATGTTGAAACTACGGTATCTAGTCAATGGGAGGTCTTGACCTGGGACTTCACAGGTGAGCCTTCAAATTTTAATTTTATTGTTTTCATGTTTGATTTTGGAAATGTGGGTGATGGATCGGCCACCTCAACATTTTTATTTGATGACATTGAGCAGTGGTTTGGAGGGACTCAAATAGATCTGCCTTTAGATTTCGAAGGCACCTCCGTGAACTATACCATGACTGATTTTGGGGGGAATGAGTCTTTTTTAGCAGATGATCCAATGAATTCTGAAAATAAGGTAATGCAGGTCATAAAAACTAGTACAGCAGCCACTTGGGCTGGAACGACGCTGGGTACGCCTTCGGGCTTTGCAACCCCTATTCCGCTCTCCTTAACAGATTCAAAAATAACCGTCAAAGTATGGTCACCGGCAGCGGGTATGCCGATTCGTTTGAAAGTAGAAGATGCTAATGATCCTACCCATACTTGTGAAACAGAAACAAACACTACAGTTGCTGAAGAATGGGAAGTATTAACGTTTGATTTTGTTGATCAAGCACCAGGTACAGAGTTTTTAAGTATCGGCTTAGAGCGAGGATGGATTTATAACATGGCATCCATTTTTTTTAATTTTGGAACTGAGGGTGCTACAGCGGGGGCAAAGACTTATTATTTTGATGAGGTCAAATTTTATGAATCGATGGGAGGAACTACTGATGATAAGGAGACCATTTTATCTTTAATGAGCCCATCAATGATGATTTATCCCAATCCAGCTCAAGATAGGATCCATATTCTAATGAGTGAGTTTAAGGAAGCCATTATTTATACTTTATCAGGAAAGAGCGTATTCAGGACCAAAGAAAAGTTAATTGATTTGATGACTATGAGTGAAGGTATATATGTCATACAGTTGGAGAATAACATTGGAGCCAAGGAGCAGTTTAGGTTAATAAAAAACTAGGAAGATCGTTGTATACAGAAATAATCAAGCCTTATATTTGCAACTATATTATTTTTATTTTTATCTTACCCATTATTTTAATAATGAACTATTCTAAATAGACGAGCACACACAATTGATTGTCTGTTCACGATTAAATTTTAGTTATAGTAACAAACCAGTAATGCACATTAAATATCATGATCAATAAGCTATTTACGATATTATTAAGCTTGTTATGCTTTGAAAGCTTTTCCCAGGAGCCCATAAAACCAATACATCAGAAAAAGGTTTATCAAAAAGATGGTAATATTTATGTGCAAAAGCAAATGCCGCTTTACCTTAAATTCAGTGTAGAACCTGACGGAGAAAACTATAATTTTCATAGTAAAGGAACACCTGATTTTGCCGATCCAATGTATTTAGATACGGAAGGAATAAACTTCATTCGAAGTAAATGGGCGGTAAATAAAGATACAAAGAGAACAAAAAGTCCTCAAGAGGAAATTTTGTATGAAATATATGCTGATGGAGTTCCTCCCACCACTAAAATAAATTTTGCTGGGGCTCCTAATTTTACTAAAGATGGAGTCACGTATTATGGTCAAGGCTTGCAAATATCGTTATCGTCTAAAGATTGGATTGCGGGTGTTCAACAAACTTATTTTGCCTTAAACGGCGGATATCAAAATTACAATGTAAGTCTAAAACCTGATGTGGAAAGAGATTATACGGTCTATTTCTACGCTACTGATAATGTTGGCAACGTCGAAAACACTCAAAACGTAAATTTTGTCTCAGATTTGAGCCCACCGACTACCTCTAAATATTTTGAAGGAAGAGTACATGAAAGAAATGTTATGTCACCCAATACTCGCATCCTATTTGCCGGCAATGATGGCTTATCTGGAGTTAGAGAAACCCATGCGTACTTTAATGAAGGTACAGATAGAATTATGGGAAAAATTAATTTCAAAAGCCTTGAGGACGGTGAGCATACTATCAAATATTACTCAATCGATAACGTAGGAAATAAAGAGGAAATAAATACTTTTGACTTTTATCTTGATAAAATTCCACCTGAAACTGATGTAATGATCAGCGGTGACAGGCATAAAGCATCCAGTAACGTTAATTATGTCTCACGGAGGACTTTGATAACCCTCACCAGTGACGACAATAAGTCCGGAGTTGATGCAGTTTACTACAGGGTGAATGGATCAAGAAAATCTATCTATGGCGATAATATTATTCTACCTGCCATGTTTGGATTAGATACTATTAGTTACTATGCTGAGGATAGAGTAGGTAACGCTTCAAAAGAGGAATATCTATTTGTTCATATGGATAATGACGCGCCTACGACAAATATTGAGTTTGGAACACCGCAATTTTACAAATCACAAGTGTTGTATGTCACAAGTACAACAAAAATTAATTTCCAGCCATTGGATAATGGTTCTGGCATAAGGACAACTTCATTTGCTATTGATGAAGGTCAGAATAGTGAATATGAAGGAGAGTTTAGCGTAAATGGAGAGGGTATTCACTCGGTCAATTTTTTTTCAACAGACAATGTTAATAATGAAGAGAGAGTAACAGTTTCACGCTTTCATATTGATAACACACCACCAGTGATAGACTACGCTTTTAGTGTTGAGGCATCATTAGAGATTGATGATGAAATAGGTCGATTTAAATTATACCCTTCTTATACGGCTATGTTTTTAAGTGCCACAGATCAAGATGTAGGAACAGAAAATATTTTCTATTCGATTGATAGTGGGCCTTTATTGAAGCTCGACAAAAGACAAAGTGTAGATCTTTCTGAAATTAATAGGTCTAACAGCAAGCGTCTTGTTCGAGTAAAAATAATAGCCGAAGATAAGCTAGGTAATAGATCAGAGAGAGAAGCTATTTTCTATGTAGATGGGGTTTAATCCTTTTAATATTAAATTTCACAATTGGTGAATTTCTTTTAGTTAAATCATAGATTATTTCTTTTTCCAATATTATAAAGGAGAGAAGTATTGCCTATATTGTCTTCGCTTTATCACAATTTTTGATGAAAGTTGAAATAATCTCAAAATATCTATTGATGTGAAGGTTGTTTTAGTAAAATTGTTGAACAGCTGGAATGTTGGATTCACAACAATCTCATGTGTATGAGAGAGTGCTCATGCATGTTTATAAATTACGTAATGAATTCAAAAAAAAATGTCTGGTAAGTTTCCCCAATCTTCAGTGTCATCAGCTCTATTTTACCTTCTGATTTCTCTTGGTGAATGGTAGCTAAACGATAGATTGTTCGGTAAATTCTGTTCAGTAAAATTAATCTCGATAAGAACAAACTATCATAAATATATAAAAATTATTGGCTGTGGTTTGAGTTTATTGTGGTGGCTGAGTACAAATATTTACCCCCTTACCTGTTGATAATACCGGGGTATTGATTTTTACGTATAATGAACATTTTGAAAATAATACTGTGATTTTCTTTATTGAGAATTTTGGTAGCGTTTTATCCTAAAGTAGTGACATTTTTTGTCTTTTGAGGTATAAATGTTATATTTCTTGAGAAATATAGGCTAAAGCTATGATTATATTATTTGTATGTATTCAAGTAATTGATACATTCAATTAACCACTTTTTTATGTTTAAATCCCCATTTTTCCGACGAATCAGTTGGCTTCTACTTATTACTTGCGGCCTCCCTCCCTATATCTTAGATGCACAATCCATTGACCCAGTGGATTACCAAGATTTAGACTATCGTATGATTGGTCCCTTTCGGGCCAGTAGAACCGTTGGAGGGACTGGTGTGCCTTCTCAACCCAACATCTTTTACATGGGGGTGAATAATGGTGGTGTTTGGAAAACCGATGATTTTGGACGCACATGGAATCCGATATTCGATGATGCCCCTACCGGATCCATTGGGGATATCGCCGTCTCAGAGAGTCAGCCTGAGGTTCTTTACGTGGGTACTGGTGAAGGCCTACATCGTCCAGATTTGGGTGTTGGAAACGGTATTTTTAAAAGTATCGATGGTGGAAAAAGTTGGACACATATCGGATTATCAGATGTACAGCAGGTAGGTCGTGTAGTCATTCATCCTACCCAACCAGAACTTGTTTTTGTAGCAGGTTTGGGACATCCTTATGGGTCCAATGAAGAACGTGGCGTATTTAAAACGGATAATGGAGGCAAGAATTGGCGTAAGGTACTTTACCTTGATGAGCATACCGGCGCGATACAGGTAGAGTTTGATCCGAATAATCCTGAAATACTATTTGCAGATATGTGGCAACATCAGGAAGGACCCTGGGAAAATGCCAATTGGTCAGGTCCTAATAGTGGTTTGTATAAGTCGACAGATGGTGGTGAACATTGGAGAAAAATAGAAACGGGATTGCCAGGGGTTGAGCAAGGTTTAGGCAGGATAGGGTTCACCATTGCACCCAGCAATTCAAATCTTATGTTTGCCCTAGTAGATGCACGCGAAGCAGGTGGTCTTTACAAAAGTATAGACGGGGGAGAAAGTTGGTTTTTTTTACATGGCAATAGAAGGCTTTGGGGTCGAGGGGGAGACTTTGCTGAAATTAAAGTACATCCCAAAGATCCCGATCGATTGTATGTGGGTAATGTGGCTTCCTATACCTCTGCTGACGGAGGGAAAACATGGAGTTCCCTGAAGGGAGCACCGGGAGGAGATGATTACCACCGCATTTGGATCAATCCAAATTTCCCTGATATTATGTTGTTCGTGGCCGACCAAGGTGCCATCGTCACGGTAAATGCTGGAAGAACTTGGAGTTCTTGGTACAATCAACCCACGGCCCAACTTTATCATGTTGCTACAGATGGGGACTTTCCTTATATGGTGTATGGAGGTCAGCAGGAAAGTGGAGCCATTGGCATTGCGAGCAGAGGAGATGGGGGTCAAATTAGTTTTAGAGAATTTATGGGTATTGGTGCTGATGAGTATGCATACGTAGCTCCAGATCCTAAAGATCCCAATATCATTTATGGGGGTCGCGTCACCCGATTCAATAAATTGACGGGCCAATCTCAAAGTATCACACCTGAGACCGTGCGTTCAGGAGATTATCGGTTTGTAAGAACCCTACCATTGATGTTTCATCCTGCGAACGATAATGTACTTTTGTTTGCCACCAATGTATTGTGGCAAACCACCAATGAAGGTCAAAGTTGGGATGTCATCAGTCCTGATTTGACTTACGAACGACCTGAAGTTCCTGCCAGTGTGGGTATTTACAAGACCAAAGAGATGGAAAAGATGGCCCGCAGAGGGGTCATTTATTCACTCGGCCCTTCTCCATTGGCAGCCCATATTATTTGGGCAGGCACTGATGACGGTCGCGTCCACTTAACTAAGGATGGTGGTGTAAACTGGCAGGACGTCACGCCTCCTCAAATCTCATCATGGGATAAAGTTACTCAAATAGACGCCAGTTATTTTGATGAAAACACGGCTTACATTGCCATTAATGCCATAAGAAAAGATGATATGGCGCCTTATATTTATAAAACGCTCGATGCGGGTAAAAACTGGAAATTGGTTACCGAAGGCCTTCCTTCAAACGCTCCTGTAAATGTAGTGAGGGCTGATCCAAAGCAAGTGGGTTTGTTGTTTGCAGGAACCGAGATAGCTGTATATTTTTCTATAGATGAGGGAGCTCATTGGCAATCACTTCGTAATAATATGCCTGCCACCTCTATTAGGGACTTGGTAATTCATGAGGATGACCTAGTGGTAGGTACCCATGGCCGTTCTATTTGGATTTTAGATAATATAGCGCCCTTACGGGAAATGATAAAAATGCAAAAGGAGTCTGTTTACTTATTTACACCTTCCTTAGCGACCCGAGTGAGAGACAATATGTTTCATGATACGCCGCTGCCACCTGAAGAGCCTACCGGACAAAATCCTCCCGATGGTGCTATTTTAGATTATCATCTTGCGGCAGATGCAAGTTCAGTACAACTAGAGGTGCTGCATCAAGAAGGGAAGGTTATAAGAAGTTATGCTAGCGATGATTTACCCGTAAATGTGGATACTACTACCCAACGCTATCCAACCTATTGGATGCGGCCGGTTGAAGAATTGGGAACGAGCGCTGGCCATCATCGTTTTATATGGGATTTAAAATATACGCCACCTAGGGGTGCTGAGGCTTCCTATTCTATCGCTGCTGTTCATAATAGTACACCTAGTGGCCCATTTGGTCCTATGGTTAATCCAGGACGTTATCGTGTCCGTCTTACGGTTGATGGTGAGGTTACCGAAAAACCTTTGGTCTTGCGTATGGATCCTAGGGTGTTAATCAGTGCAGCGGCCTTACAGTCCCAGCATAACTTGAGTATGGCATGTTATCGGGCCTATCATGAATTACAACAAATGGCGGAAGCTATTTTCACACAAAAGAAACCATCCTTGGCTGCTTTGGCTTTGTTAGGTACGGGTAGCCCACGTGATCAGGATATATTGTATGGTAGCATTCGTGCAGTTTCTCCAGAAAAAGAAACTATTATCGGTCTTCAGAATAAATTAATTTATATGATGAATGTACTGCAATCGGCAGATGTTAACCCAACATCACAAGCACAAAATGGGGTTAAAAATTTATTAGATGTAGCAGTAATTTTGAAAGTTAGGTGGAATAAAGGAGGTTGATCGTTGATGAAAGTGATGAAATGAGTCTTTTTTTTTAAGAAAAGCATTAATGATTTTAGCCTAAGTAATAGAATCCACTTGGGTCATAATATATAAGAGCCAATCATGTTAATTACATTATTCTTGCTCGGACATTTAAATCCGGAGCTACCGAGCTTGAAGCGCCAGATACTTCAAAATCGTTTCGATTAACCCTTTCCATGATCTGAAATCCTACTTTATTGAGGTTATTTCGGGTTTTGGTTGAGCCTATGTGACTTGCAGATAAAATTACTTCCTTGGTGTTACGTTTCATAGTTAAATCACCCATTACTTTGTAGGTGTTCTCACTTGATTTGATAAACGTTTTACTTATAAAGCTGATCGTCGGATGATTTACCATGTCAAAAAAAATCAACAGTTTCAAGTACTTATTGCGACCTTCGCACCGGTGCTGATACTACTAACTTGAGCTTTGAAGCTCACTCGAGCGCCCGTAAAATCTACAGGTATTCCACCCTCCACTTTCGTTTCAAATTCCATTAATCTTCCATTGATAAATGAGATGCCAGTATGCTTGGCATTAAATATGATACTGGTGTTCTTGGGATCTATTTTCCAGATTTGAGCATGAGCACTAATGCTCAAAAAGAGGATCAATAGCAATGTGTATAATTGGGTTTTCATTTCGTCTTTTTTTGATGTTTATCCAATATAACCTGTTGTTGAGCTTTTTTGTTATCTTGTATAAGGGTGGTTAACTCAAGGCAGGGCAATCATGGGTTACCTCTCATAACCGAGGATTAGCTCCTGTAACTCCAGTAAATGGTTACTGGAAAATCAGTAGGTATAAAAAAGCCTTTGAATATTGTTAAAGGCTTTTTTATATGGTTTTTGGGGTAGACTGACTATTCTCCGGGAGCTTGTACTCTTTCGTTTACATAAAAAAGTTGAACTTTTCCATCGACAATGAGTGCGTCATGTACCTGGTTAAGTTTGATCTCTGTTTCGTCTACTGTTAGGGTAAGATCGTGTCCGGAGGTGATCCATTGATATGATTTTCCCTCTTTGTTTGTGTACTCATTAGCAATCATGTACTTGGTGGTCCATTTTGGATTATTTTCGACAAACCACTTGGATAGAAAATCAATGTGTGAATCAGATCCTTCAATCAATTCACCAGTTGGTGCGTAAGCTTTGAAATTTTCTACTGAATTCAAGCTACGGATGGCTGCGGTATCTTTTTCATTATGAGCTTTAATATAATTTTCCCAAACTTGAATAGTTGATTTTGAATCACTATGCAAGGCAATTTTAGTTCCATCTTCAGAGATTTGATATCCGATTTCGTTCGGAACGATTTTTTTTTCTGATTTTTAGCGGGCTCGCATGCGAATACCATGACTAATAAAATGAATATTGATTTTTTCATAGGAGATAGATTTTGATTTTTGTTTTAGTAAGCGGTTAAATTATTTACTTTTTATGCTCTTTCCAAAAGAATATATTTATTCTAGGTAAGATCTCATTAATAATGATCTTGAGAAGAAAATAGAAATTATTCTCAAGATAAAGTCATTGATCAGGCAGAAATCTTAGAGATGCAGTAGTTAAATAGTCAATGTCTAGACTTACTGATTATAAAAGTGCACCCAACACTTCAAGCGTTGCACTAATTTTTAAACGAAGAGGGTGACGTAACCTTTCTTGGGAGTTTAGCCTCTTTGTTCCAAAGAGGAAGATCACAAAAAATTTATAGTCTATTTATTTCTGGTTTATTTAGATTGTTCGCATGCCTACCTTCATAAAGTGGGCCTTAAAATTCTCCAATACTTTTGAGGCTCCCCTTGGGTTGTATTTCCTGGTGTTTTGATAGAAAAGTATTAAGATTTGATCTATAAGCAAGGTTTAGAATCAAATTTCTAGCTAGACTGATTTTTTTGAGCAAGCAAAAACATTAGTAGTCCCTGGCACAACGAAATCCTGTGTGGTTGGACCCTGAATCTTTGCTGGTACTCATTCGCCTTGAAACGCGATAACCACTGCAGTAGCTTTCATTACAAAGAAATGAACCCCCACGGATAATGTGTTTAGGGGCATAGGGCTCTCTGGGATCGTTGTATTGATTAGAACCATTGGGATTGTTTATGATGCCTTTACTTTTATCAATAGCATAGCTGGTGACATCATATCTATCTTGACACCATTCCCACACATTTCCAGCCATATCAAAAAGACCAAAAGGATTGGATGGGAATGATTTTACGGGTGCGGTCCCACTATATCCATCTTGAACAAGGTTTTTATAAGGAAAAATACCTTGCCAAAAGTTGGCTTTATCTGTAGCTTTTTCGATCGGATCATTTCCCCATGGATATTTATCCATTGTTCCCCCTGAGGCTGCCCATTCCCATTCGGCTTCGGTAGGCAGTCGCTTGCCGGCCCATAAGGCATAGGCTTGGGCATCTGCGTAAGCGACATGAACTACGGGATGATCCATTCGTCCTTCAATGGTACTTCCTGGACCTTCAGGTTGTCTCCAATGGGCACCGATGGTCCAATGCCACCATTGTGAGTAATCCATGAGGTCAACCGGACCGCTTGTTTCTTTGAAAACCAAAGAACCTGCCTTCAATATATCATCGGTAAGTTTGGGAGTCCCCTCAGGTAATTGGACTTTGATCTCATCCCAATTGATGTCTTTTTCTGCTACGGTAATATATCCCGTAGCTGTGGTGAATTCATCGAATTCAGCATTGGAGACTTCATTCACATCCATATAAAAAGGATCAATTGAGACTTTATGTTGGGGAAATTCATCTAAATAGGCTTGATCAGATCGACCTCCCATGGCAAAAGTACCTCCCGGAATGAGTATCATTTGGATCAATGGATCTGGATTCAGAGTTTTATTTTTATTCTGCGGTTGACAATTTTGTGTAGCAAGGGAAAGTGCCATTACCCAAAAGATAAGCATTACTTTTTGTTTCATATTCAATGATATTGAAATAATTTTAAATAGACCATCTCCCATCTTTTTAATTAATAAAAAAGAATCTTGGGTGGTCCGAAAGTAATGTCTATTTAATGAAATAAATAGGAATCCTTTTAACATGAACATCTTTCTGATAAATTTTTATTTTCTGCTTTTGGCAGGCTTAGGATTCTTTTATGATAAGGATTCCAAACCCTTTCAATGCTGCATTTATGTATTGAGCTGGCTTATTTTTTTTGATAAATTGAGATATTAAGCCGGTGATAGGGGTGTTTTATGGCAATTTTCTCTGCGGATGAGTTAATTATCATTAAATTTATTTCTAATGAAAGATCAAAAAATCTTTAATAACTTTGCTTCGGTCATAGATCGCCAGTCTAGAATGATTGGATTACGGGAGGATAAAACGAGGAAACATTGTGGACTTTTGATATTTTTTGTGCAAATTAAATTTTGAGAAGCATCTGAACCATGAATGTCTTCTCATTCCTTATCTAGAATAAGGAATTGATAATGTAAAATAGAATGATATGAGAACTGATAGATTGATGAAAAGATGGGTGACGCTCTGCTTACTTGTAATGACTCTCAACGTCTATGCTCAGTCAAATAATTCACTTTCCCCGACCGAGGAACAACAGGGTTGGACCTTACTATTTAACGGGACAGATTTTAAGGGTTGGCGACAGTGCAATGGTACTGAAATGCCTGCTAATTGGGCCATTGAAGATGAGGCAATGAAGGTGCTTTTAGGATCAGGAAAAACACCAGGAGAAGGCGCGGGGGGGGATATTTTATTTTTAGAAAAGAAGTATAAGAATTTTGAATTAATGATTGATTGGAAAGCAAGTAAATCGGCTAATTCTGGGATATTTTATTATGTTCGTGAAACACCTGGAAATGCCATCTACTATGCGGCCCCTGAAATTCAAGTTTTGGATAACCAAGATGCATTCGATAATAAAATAAGTAGTCATTTAGCAGGTTCTTTGTACGATATGCTTCCCGCAGATCCTGAAGCGGTTAATCCTGCAGGTCAATGGAATACTTGTTCTATAAAAGTAAATGAGGGGGATGTTTTGGTAAGTATGAATGGAATTCAAGTATTGTCTTATTCACATTGGACGCCAGAATGGGATGCATTGGTTCAAAACAGTAAATTTAAAGATTTTAAGGGCTTTGTGGATGGTATTTCAAGAGAAGGCTATATTGGTTTACAAGATCATGGCTATCCCGTGTGGTTTAGAAATATTAAAATCCGCGACTTGTAGTTTGAGCATGTCAAGAAAACATAAAAGTTTTTACAGTTAAATAAGAGTATTGCTGAGGGATGAAAAACAAGTAGCTCATTTCACTTCGTTTTTATGAAGGGATCAAACCAATACAATGTTCTCTGAATTGCAATTCAAAGATCAAATTTTTTACTTGAGGCAAAAGAAATCTGAACGGTGTTAAATAGAGGTATCCGTTCAATAACGCTAAAAGCATGTGATGGAACTCAATATAAATTCTAAATACCCGTCAGTATCGGATTTAAGAAAAGTAACTCAGGTAAAAATCCCAAAATTTGCTTTTGAATACTTAGATGGTGGATGTAATGAGGACGTTAATCTTGATAAAAACAGATCGGACCCTCGGAAAATAGAATTGATGTCCCATTACTTGTCGAAGTTTGATCAAGCAGAGATGAAGACGACGTTGTTTGGTCACACCTATGGTGTAACTTTTGGTTTTGCCCCATCGGATTAGAAGGATTAATTTGGCCAAATGCGCCAGAAATCTTGGTTAGGGCAGCAGTCAATCACAACATCCCTTTTATTCTGAGTACGGCAGGTATTGAACGTATTGGTAAGATTACTGAGGGAAAGGCGTGGTTTCAATTATATCACCCTACTGAAGAAGCAGTTAAAAGAGATTTATTAGAGCGAGCGGAGGCGGTAGGCACTAATGTTTGTTTATTTTAGCCGATGTACCCTGTTTTGGGTTTAGGCCTCTAGATGTGTGCAATGGATTATTCATACCCCCTAAAATGAACTTTAAAAACATTTTAGAGATCGTCAATCATCCATTGTACCCATGATTCATTTAGTTAAAAAGTATTAGAAAGAGATCAAAATCATGGTTGATTCGGGTTTACGTGGAGGGCCAGATATTACTTGAGCAATAGCTAGCGGTGCGGCCTTCACCTTCATGGGAAGAAGTTTCATGTATGGGGTGTGAGCCTTAGGTAAACAGCGGGTGATCACAGCATTTCTTTGATGAGAAAGAGTTACAGCAGGTGATGGAGCAGCTGTGTTGCCAGACTACTGATGATTTTAATAATCACCTCATTTAAAGTTGAAAGTTGATGTTAGCTACGGCTACTAAAATAAAAATAGTCAACTTCTTCATGATCGTTTGGTTATCAATGTTATTCGGGTAGCCCTCTTACTTATTGATTAAGGAAAACAAAAAAGCCCTCAGCGAGGGCTTTTTTGAATTAATAATTTAGCAAATATTCTAGTTTAACTGTGTACTTAAAGCTTCTATTGACATGAGTCTTTCTGTAGTTCTGCTGTACATTTCTAGTGCTTGATTGTAAGCAGTAGCATCTTTTCGCCATGAGCCCTCTCCAAACATTTCATCGTAAAGTTGCGCTTCTGTTTTTTCGGTGTCAGGATATTTTCCGAACTCGCCAAATTTATCAAATCCATTGCAAATAATATATTCATTGGTATTACCCCCAGATATCAACTGAAAAACACCTTGAATTCCCGAGTAATTATGTGCTTTCATAACCTTAGCTCCACGGTCAAGGAAATTATACACGGCTGCCTCATGACCAGGTTTGATAAATCTTCTCAAGACATACATATGTTTGAAGGTAGTTGTAGGCGTCCAATTATGAGAGTGTTTAAGTGATCTTGACCATACTTTCCATCCCGTTTGACTTTCTACAAATTGATCAACATTTTCAGCCCAATATTTGCGTTGAGCATTATCGCCTTGTTGTTGGTTATTAAAAAAGTCCCAGTCCTTATAGCCCATCACTCTTTGGTATTTGCCTTGATTGTCACCATCCATATATTTGAACGTAAAAATGGCAGTTTCCGCAGTATTATTAAATTTCTTGTTCTTTTTTTCCGCTGCTGCCTCAAATTTTTTGATCATTCCTTTTTTAGGCATGAGATCGTAGGTCATCCAAATTTCAGGACCTTCTTGTGCTAGAGTCATCATATTGAATGCGATGATGGCAATAATCGTTGATATGTTTTTTTTCATTTTGATTGGATAAATAGTTAAAAAATAGATTAATATCTAAAGGTATTATTTTTTTGCAATTATTCCAAAGCGAGATTCTCGGTTTAAACAGGTCATTTAAGACTGGGGATAGAATGAGAGATGATAAAGTTTTATTCAATAAGGAATTGGGAGTTCACTTTTCAACAAAAGTAAGCTGATTAAAGAGGTAATCTTGCGTTCGCAAGATTCAGTTGATATTGTGTGTTGTTTTGTAGCTTTATTTATGCAAGATATGAGCTTAAGAGAGCGGCGTTGAGTTGCTGGAGCTTATTTGTTAAAACTTTTTAATGGATTGAAAAAAAGTGTTGGCGTCCTGTCAACATATTCTTGATACTGAGATAGATGCCCCCACTTTTGCTTACCCCTAGCTTTCAATAAAGGGATACCACTGATGTAAACGAGCAAAACATAGGTAAAAACAGGTGAAATTAGTGTCATCAATTGAAGGCCTGAAAGGGAAGATAAAGAGCAAATGGCGATGCCCACCCATAAGATTATTTCACCTAAATAGTTGGGATGTTTTGAATAGGCCCAAAGTCCAGTTTTTATAAAATGACCTCGGTTCACTGGATTTTTCCTAAAGCTACTTTTCTGATGGTCAGCTATAATCTCTATTGAAAAGCCAAAAATAAATACAAGGAATCCCATGAGAAAAACTCTGTTTAAGACTACTCCGTTAGCAATCGCTGTGAGTGAACAGGCAGAACAAATAGCCACCCACATACCTTGTAAAGTCCAAGTCATGAAAAATTGACTTGGTGATCGTATGATCGTTTGAAACCTTTTATCTTCTCCTATGCTGTGAATTCTGGTAAACAAGAAAATACCCAGTCTCAAAGCCCAAATAATGACAATTAAGCCCAAAATTATACTACCTAAGTTGAATCCGGTCATCAAGTAGCCGGCATAGCTCGTATATATAACTACAGTGAGGTAGGTCATACTACCCGCGAGGTCATAAAACTTTTCTGTTTGAAAATAATAAGCGGGCGCAAACAATATCCACTGAATTAAAAAGGAGAGGAAGACAGCATTCATGACCAAATTGATGGCGGTCAACCACGCCAATCCATAAGCTACAACAAATGCGATGAGTGAGAAAAATAAATGAGATAGGTTTTTTTTCATTGTGTAAGGATACTCGATAGCAATGCATTCCATTTAACCCATAGCCATTCAAAATGATACATAATAAATAATAAATAAGATCAGATAAATAGCTAAGTAAAAACGATAATGATTTCGGGCCTTAATATACGCTTGATCCGCTGGCAAACTATTTGAAAATAAAGCAATCAGTTCTTTTTTGAAGAGAGGTTTAATATTTATTTTCCAATCATCCGTTGCATAGACTATTTTTCGAAACTGATTTCTGAAATAAGTACTGGGTATACCCCAAATTAACAGGGCTAAGAAAAGAATATTTTGTTCAGACATCACCTTAAATATATTTCATATTATTCAACAAAAGAAGGTATTAGTTAAATATAATTGAAAGAAAACTCTTAAATAATTCATTATCATAATTTTATTCAATAACTTTTCCTAAATAGTTAAAATCAATCATATTTAATCTACAAAGCATAATGAAATCAATTATCAATTTTTTATCAATGAGCACCCTGTGTTCATTGATTATCTTCTCATCATGCGGCGATGATGATGACACCACTGTTACAGATGCTTCCGATGAAGCGACAGTCGTAGATGCCGATAGTGATGGTATTGCGGATGCCAATGACACATGTGGGGATACGCCCAGTGGAGTAACGGTAGACAGTAATGGTTGTTCAGATAGTCAAAAAGATACTGATGAAGATGGCGTAATGGATGATTTGGATACCTGTGCGGATACTGCCGAAGGTACGAATGTAGATGAAAATGGATGTGATATTATAACAGATGATATAACGACAGATTGTATTACTTCTAATTCGGCTAATGATATTGCGGTCATTGCTTGTAAATATTATAACGATGAGGCGCTTACAGTAGTGGTTGGTGAAACGACAATTACGATCACATCAACCAATGAGCCGGATCATAAAAGTATGTATTATGATACTAGTAATCCTCTGTTTGAGGCCTATAGCGAGCCTGATAATGAAGATTTTTTTAAAAATCCAAACAAAATTACGGCTATGAACTACACCTTTACCCTGCCTAGATTTCCTGAAGCGGCCACAAATAATGAAGGGACTCCATTTGGGCCAATGGGTGTATCCATAAACAGTGTAGTGTTTTATAACCAGCAGGCCGCACCTGGAGACGATATATTGGAAGAACTTAATACTTTTGATCAATATGAAGGTCATCCCACCAATACGGGTTCTTATCATTATCATATAGAGCCTACGTGGTTAACAGAAATAAAAGGCGACAGTTCCTTCTTAGGCCTTTTACTTGACGGATTTCCAGTTTACGGTCCGGTAGAAAGTGGAGTAACGTTGACCAATGATGACCTTGACGATTATCATGGCCACACACATGTAACTGAAGATTTCCCAGACGAAATTTATCATTACCACATCACCGCTGATCTTCCGTGGATCAATGGGGGCGAATACTATGGTACGCCGGGTTCGGTTACGCAATAAGAACTACGACTTTTTGATCACCTAGTGATTGTTTTTGACGCGACCGCTTTGAATCTAATGAGAGGGCACACGATCATATGGCTGTGAGCCCCTTTTGTTAATAATTACTGTTTTTCGAGCATCTTTTTTATGAAATTAGTCTCCTCTCTTGAATAAGGGGTTCCGTCTGCCCGAAAGATATCATGATGCCAAACATCAGGTTCCTCAGTAAACCTAATGATCCAACTTCTCCATGGATATTTTGTATGGGTCTTTCCATCAACCAATCCCCAATTAACGGCACCTATCTTTTCTTTTTTGAACAAAGGGAGCAGTGTTTCAAAATGGTTGCCTAAGCCACGGGCTAGGTATTCGGTACAAAAAAGAGGTCGATTGTATTTTTTCAATTCACTGATTTTTTCTACTACTTTTTTTAGGCTACCATCATAGGCATGAAAAGAAATAACATCTGAATGTTCAACGATGAATTGATCGATGGCAGATAGTTTTTCAAAAGTTCCCCATTGGGCGCTATTTCCTTTCCAAAGACCGCTGGTAAGCGGTTGAGAGGGATTGACCTCTCTGGCCCAACCAAAAGCTTTTTTGAGCAACGCGAGAGAGTATACTTTTTTGTTATTCACTTCAAGCGCACCACGTCCTTTTCCTTTAGCCACATTATCAGGCTCATTATATAAGTCCCACATGATTACGCGATCATCATCGGCAAAAGCAGTAATGATCCCTTTGATATAAGTTTCCAATTCATCATGCCTATTTAGGTCTCTTAGGATGGCTGCTCCAGGAGCTTGAACCCAACCTGAATTATGAAGGTGAGGTATAGGTGCCGGTTGTTCTCCAAGTTTTGGTACAGGATGCCACACATCATCGAGTAAAACAAAAATAGTTTTGAGTTCATAGAGATCAGCAATACTCAAATAGGCATTCAATCGATCTATAAAGCCTTGTGCATCTTGCTCCCATAGAAGATTATGTAGATAGACGCGATGCACGTTCATACCTAAATCTGAAGACCATTTTAATTCTCTTTCGATGGTATTTTCATCAAAAGTTTCCGCTTGCCAAAATTCAAGTTGATTAATGGCGGTACTTGGATTGAAATTGGTGCCCACCCGCCATGGCTGTGCATCATACCATATCCAGGCCTTGGCGATAGGCCATTGTTGTGCCCTCACACTAGAGAAAAGAAGTATGAAGAGTCCAATAAATAAAAGTTTTATCAAGTATTGAGGGAGCATGATTTTCTTAATCCTCTTTAAGATATATCTTTAAGATATATCTTTCCCTCGATGAAATCAAGAATTGGAGAGGTCCAGGTTATATAAATCACAGGTAAAGAAATATCTGATGTCAGATTTTAATTATGGGTTTAGTTGCTTGAACTCTTAATTAATGACGTAAAGGCAAATGGTTTTTTATTTTAAAAGAATTATTTTTTTATCTATTTAATAAGTTTAATTTAATTTATTTTGATTTTCATTAATGATAATTCATTTTTCTAACAACCCAGATGTCCAGCATTAAGCCATACTTTTTGACGCTTTCTTTTTATTTAATCTTATTTAATCTCGCTTGGAGTGAAACGCCCAATATAGATATTGAAGTGGTATTTACAATGCAGATCACCGCGGAAGAAGTAACCAGTGGTGCAACTTCCAATGATAAAATATTGAATTTGACTTTTACCAGTAGTGCTCCAACGAAAGATTTTGTTCCGTCAGACGTCAAAGTGTCCAATGGTAAAATTGGGGGAGCTAAACGGGTAAATAGCACGACTTATACAGCCAAGTTCAAGGCTATTGACGAGGGATTGACTAAAATCAGCGTTCCGGCGGGAAAATTTACTAATGCCCGAGGAGATAAAAATAGTGCATCCTCAGAATTTATTTGGACTTACGATGCCACACCACCCCAAATGAGCATCGAGATAAAACAGATCAATCAGCTGGTCAAGAATATGAAAATTTTGATAAATAAAAAAGGAAAAGGTGTTTCCGAAGCCTTGCCTTCTGATGATGAGATATTAAGATTGCAATTCACAAGTAGTGAAATAATTACAGGTTTTGTGGCATCAGATGTAGTTGTAAATGGAGGTTTACTGAGTGAATTCAAGGGGAGTGAAATGAGTTATTCGGCCATTTTCACCCCTTCAGAGCCTGGTCCGAAGAATTTCGAATTAGCCGCAGGTTCTTTTGCTGATGCCGCAGGAAATGGCAATGAGGTCATATCATTCAGCTCTACCTACATTCCTCCTATAGGTTCTGACTATGGGGGAGGCGTAATTGCCTATGTATTTACCCCACATGATTCAGGATATGTAGCCGGAGAAGTGCATGGTTTGATTGCGGCAAAATCCGATCAAAGTACATTGTCAGGTGCGCCTTGGTACAATGGAGTTTTCAACAATACAGGAGCTACTGGAGCAGCCGTTGGTAAAGGTTGCGAAAACACTGAATTGATCGTGCTTAAACAAGGTAAAGTAACCAATAAAATCCTTTCTGCAGCTAGGTTGTGTGCAGACTATGTGGTAACTGAAGATGCCGAGATCTTTGATGATTGGTTTTTACCAAGTAAGGACGAGTTAAATAAGTTGTACCTAAATAAGGAAATGATTGGGGGCTTTGAAGGTGATGGCTATTGGAGTTCTACCGAAGAAGATCAGCAGGGGGCTTGGAGACAAAGCTTTTACAATGGCTACCAAAATTATGGGAATAAGAGGAGCGAGGGGTCTGAGGGAGCTGCGAGTGGTTACTATGGAAGACACGTCCGCGCAATTAGAACCTTTTAGGTAATTTAATAAATAATTAAATTAATTGAGAAGTCTCCATTGGATAAATAAATAATCCTATTTGAGTGCTGAATCAGATAGGAACCATTCAGTTTGGTTCCAGTAACCAGAGCGACTTGCGTAAAAGACATACATTTTAAGAACGAAAATCTCTTAAAAGATGATTCATTCATTGAGTGGACTAACATTGGAGATCTTAAAGCAAAGTTAAATATATCCTTCTTGGAAACTACTGAACCCATCAGCTCTGCATCATCAGGATCACAACAAAGGGTCAAAAAATATCAGGGAACAAAATAGGTTTGAGATGAAGCATTACTTAGGGCTGTGTTCCATTATTTGAGTATACACTTGTAAGTAATACGCTCAATTATTTTATAAATGCCCAGGCTAAATTTTTCTGATGAGAAAAAATCAAACGATTTGAACCATTGAGCTCTAAATTAAAGGGGATTTTCTTCTCTCTAAATTATGTTATGGCTTGTCCATAAATCATTTTTATTTAGAGCCAGTCTGTAAAGATAAAAAGTGATGTTTTATATTTGACTAGTTATGTTACGCAATCATGTCTGATCTTCAGGAAAAAAAAGGAAAATTTGGGGTGACACCTGTTTTTTTAACGGCACTTTCTACCATTTTGGGTGCCGTCATGTTTTTGCGTTTCGGTTATGCCGTAGGTAATGTTGGATTTATAGGTACCGTTGGCATCATCTTATTGGGCCATCTCATCACCATTCCTACGGCCATGGCGATAGCTGAAATAGCTACCAACCAAAAAGTAGAAGGTGGAGGGGAATACTATATTATTTCTCGTTCCTTTGGTATCAACATCGGTGCGGCCATTGGGTTGACTTTATATCTGTCGCAAGCCATCAGTATCGCTTTTTATGTCATAGCATTTTCAGAGGCTTTTGATGGAGTCATTGAATGGCTTAATGATACATATCATATATTTATTTGGGATAAAAGATTGATCAGTGCTCCATTGGTTCTGATGCTGAGTGTAATCATGTTGAGTAAAGGTGCACAATTAGGCGTCAAAATTTTATATCCGGTAGTGGCAATTCTAGTAGTTTCCTTACTTTTTTTATTTTTGGGAGATCCAGGTTATAAGACTGGAAATGAGAATTTTGATTTTTTTAAAACCATTCAGAATCCAGATTCTTTTTTTATTGTCTTTGCCATTATTTTTCCTGCTTTTACAGGGATGACCGCGGGTGTTGGACTGTCGGGAGATCTTAAGGATCCCAAAAAAGCCATTCCGCTAGGTTCATTAATGGCGACCTTTACGGGGATGTTGATCTATTTATTCATTGCTTATAAGTTGACCATATCGGCGTCTCCGGAAGATTTGGCATCTGATCAACTGATCATGGGTAAGATTGCATTATGGGGACCGATCATAGCCCTGGGGCTCGCTGCAGCAACATTTTCGAGTGCCTTAGGCTCAATTATGGTAGCTCCAAGAACCTTACAAGCTTTGGCTTCAGATGAAATTATTCCCAACAGAGGGATCAATGCACTTTTATCAAAAGAAACTAAAAAAGGAGAGCCTTTTAACGCTACGGTAATTACGATCCTGATTGCCTTATTTTTTTTGCTGGTTGGAGATATTAATATGGTTGCTCAAATCATATCTATGTTTTTTATGGTTACCTATGGTGCGATTTGTTCCATTTCTTTTTTGCAGCATTTTGCGGCAGACCCATCTTATCGTCCGGCTTTCAAGTCCCGTTGGTATGTTTCTTTATTAGGTGCAGTACTTTGTTTTTACATGATGTTTAAAATGAATGCCATGTACGCATTTAGTGCCCTTTTGATCATGGTACTGATCTATGTGGGAATCACCTATTTCAGTCCCAATAAACAAGGGATGGTGAAGATATTTCAAGGAGTTATTTATCAATTAAGTCGCCAACTCCAGGTTTTTTTACAAAAGGCCGATAAAGAGGACGTCAATACTTGGCGACCCTCTCTAATTTGTATCTCAGATGATTCATTTAGGCGTACAGCGGCTTTTGAATTGATGCGATGGATATCTCATAGATATGGTTTTGGAACTTATCTGCACTATATCAAGGGTTACGTATCGCGTGAAACCAACAAACAGGCCCATGAGATGCTTGATAGGCTCATAGAAAAGGCAGAGATATCGAAAAGTAATATGTATTTGGATACGATCATCAGCCCTTCCTATACTACAGCGATTGCTCAGTCTATTCAATTACCTAGTGTATCCGGAAAAGAATCTAACATGTTCATGTTTGAGTACTCTAAAACTTTAGGTCTTTGTACCGACCTCATTATGGATAATATGCCATTGGTCAGTGCTACTGATTTTGATATTTGTGTTTTAGCTAGTACCGAGAAGGGATTTGGGTATCACAATGAGATTCATATTTGGATTACCCAAGGAGATTTTGATAATGCATCACTGATGATACTTATGTCTTTTGTAATCATGGGCCATCGAGATTGGCAAGGTGCAGAGATAAAAATATTTGCGATACATCCAAAAGATGAACTGACCAATCAACGGGAAAAGTTATTGGATCAAATAAAAGAGGGCAGGTTGCCTATTTCCCCCAATAACGTAGAGTTGATCGAGAAAGATCAAGAAACCAATAGTAGAGTCATCATAAATAAAAGGTCTGTAGGTGCTGATTTAACTATTATCGGATTTAATAGTGAGGCCGTTAAACAACTCAGAGCAGAAGTTTTTGAAGGATATCACGATTTAGGGAATATTTTATTTGTCAACTCATCCAAAGAAAAAGAACTCTTATAAACTAGATGACGCAAAAGAATCCAGTGATTTTTTGCAGATTCACTTTTAATACAAATTAAAACATCTAAAAACATTAACTTCCATTTTTTATAAAAAAAGCACCTCTATGAAATATTTTTATTTGATTACATTAATTCCAATTTTATTGCTTAATGTCAATTGCTCAGACCAGAAAAAAAGTCCAGAGCTCCATTGGGCAGCTATAGTAAATCCTTTCTTCACCCAGGATAATCAGCCCATTGACTTCGCATCGATCACAGCTGATCACGTAAGTGAGGCGGTAGTGACTATCGAGAAATTGACCAATGAAGCACTGGCAAAAATAATCGCTATCAAAGAGGAAGATAGAAATTTTGAAAATACGATGCAGGCTTATGATGGACTATTTGCAAATTATGCAGCCATCGCTTCGCCGATCTATTTGATGGCCTATACGCATCCAGATTCAACCATTAGAAACCATGCCCAAGAAGCGAATACTTCACTGAGTCAATATGGTAATGAGATCAGTTTGAATGAGGATTTGTACCAAGCCATTAGGTCTTATTCGAGCCATGCCGAGGATGATCAATTAAAAGGTTATCAAAGGAAGTTCTTAACTGAAACTATTATTGAGTTTGAACGAAATGGGTTTGCCTTATCTAAAGCAAATCGAGATCAATTAAAAACAATCAAAGATGAGTTGGCGGTGATCAGTGATCAATTTTCAGAAAATATTGCCGCTGAAGATGATTTTTTAGAAGTCGATGCAGCCGATATGGACGGGTTACCCAATGATTATCAAGAAGCACACAAACAAGCGGACGGTACTTACAGAATAGACTTGTCTTATCCTTCTTATGGACCCTTTATGAAATACAGCAATTCTGAAAGTGCGCGCAAAGCACTTTTTATAAAGTATCAAAATAGGGCAGCCCCTGAGAATCTTGAGGTACTACAAAGGTTGTTAGAAAAAAGAAGGGAAATGGCCAATTTACTTGGATACTATAGTTATTCCGCTTACCTCCTGGAAGATAGAATGGCTCAGGACCCAGCGACTGTTTGGGAATTTGAAGAAAAGCTCAAGAAGGATTTACTGGCAAAAACACAGTTAGATGTTGCCGAATTACAAGCAGCAAAAGAATCAAATGGGGGGAATTCAGATCAAGTAAAGTCTTGGGAGCGAAGCTATTATTTCAATTTGCTTCTCAAAGAAAAGTATGAACTTGATGTCGAGGAGGTGAAACAATATTTTGTTTTAGATGATGTGATTAAGGGACTTTTTGATCTGACTAAAATGTTATTTGATCTTGAATATAAAGAAATCGCCGAACCTAGTGTCTGGCAAGAGGATGTGCGGATGTTTGAAGTGTATCAAGAGGGGAAGTTGAAAGGTATTTTCTATCTGGATTTACACCCCAGAGCTAATAAGTATAATCACGCGGCTTGCTTTGGCATTATCAATGGAAGGTCAATTCCAAAAGGATATCAGATTCCCATGGCGAGTTTGGTTTGTAATTTCCCAGAGGCTACGAGCGAAAAACCAGCACTCATGCCACATGGGGAAGTCGAGACCTTTTTTCATGAATTTGGACATGTCTTGCATCAAATGTTGACGACCACAGAATTGTATGCACAATCAGGCACCAATGTCGCGCGTGATTTTGTTGAAGCCCCTTCGCAGATTTTTGAAAATTGGGCTTGGGACTATGATGTTTTGAAAAACTTCAGCAGACATTATGAGACAGGGGAAGTACTACCCAAGCTCCTATTTGATAAAATGCTCGCAGCCAAAAAAGTAGGCTCAGGTATGAGTGCCACTGGACAAGTATTTTTGGGTACTTATGACTTAACACTTCATGATCAATTTGATCCCAATTCAGGAAAAACGACGACAGATGTCTTGCGGAGCGTTCAAAATGAGGTATTACCTTATCCTTACATTGAAGGTACTTATTTTCAAAGTGCCTTTGGTCATTTGGATGGTTACGGATCCAGTTACTATGGTTATTTATGGTCTCTAGTGTATGCTCAAGATATGTTTTCAGTTTTTACTGAAAATGGGATTTTAGATAAAACGACGGGATTGCGTTACAGAGATATTATTTTGGCAAGAGGTAGCTCTGAAAAAGCCATAAACTTGGTCAAGGAATTTTTGGGTAGAGCTCCCAATAATGAGGCGTTCTTGAGGGAGTTGGGATTAGAGGAAGATGGATAATCCCATCTCTAATAAAGGCAATAAAAACTCCGCTCTTGTAATACTTCTTTTTTTTAGCTGAACGATTTCATAAATTATTCTCTAAATCGATAACTACAAACCCAGATTCCCATGATCTACTTAAAAGAAGCCTATGCCTGACGATATTTATGGATATCTATCATGCGTATTATTCTAGGGAATGGGTTTGACATATAAACTCCTAAAAGACATTATTATGAAATTTATTTTATTTCTCACGCTCTTTTTTATTTTCTCAAATATTGCCTATGCCCAAATTGATGTGGCTCCTGATAGAGGGCGTGGAGAGGGCCCTTTTAATCAGCTCATCATTAGAGGTGCTACCCTGATCAATGGTAATGGAGCACCCCCTACAGGACCTGTAGATGTAACGGTTGAGGACAATAAAATTGTCAGTATTCAAAATGTGGGTTATCCAGGTCTTGATATCAAAGAAGACGGAAGGCCAAAACTAAAAAAAGGAGGTAAAGAAATAGATGCGCAGGACATGTATTTACTACCTGGATTCATCGAAATGCATGGTCATATTTCATCGCAAAGATCTGGTAAGGCAGATTATGTTTATAAGTTATGGATGGCCCACGGTATTACCACGATTCGTGACCCTTCATGCGGTCAAGGGCTAGATTGGGTATTGTCCGAAAAAGAGCGAAGTAGAAAAAATGAGATTACAGCACCAAGAATATTAGCTTATACAAGTTTTGGCCAAGGCGAAAAAAATGGAATTAATAGTCCTCAAGAAGCCATAGACTGGGTGAGAAAGAATGCAGCTAAAGGTGCTGATGGGATCAAGTTTTTTGGTTCAAGACCTGATATATTCAAAGTAGCATTGCAGGAGAATAAAAAACTTGGGTTGAGATCAGCTTGTCACCATGCACAAATGGATGTTGCATTGATGAATGTACTCGAAACGGCTAGAAATGGTCTCACCACTATGGAGCATTGGTATGGGTTACCAGAGGCCCTTTTTGAAGACAGGACGGTTCAGAATTATCCATTAGATTATAATTACATGAATGAGGGTGATCGATTTGAGGAGGCAGGAAAGCTGTGGAAGCAAGCCGCATTACCTCATTCAAAAAAATGGAATGAAGTAATGAATGAGCTCCTATCCTTAGATTTCACTATTGACGCTACTTTTGTGCCCTACAGTATTTTCAGAGATGTACAACGAGGAAGCAGTTTACCTTGGCATAAAGACTACACGCGACCCGCGCTGCTTGACTTTTTTCTACCGGCAAGGGATTCCCATGCGGCGGCTTATTATGATTGGGGAACGGAAAAAGAAACTCAATGGAAGGAAAATTACAGGCTTTGGATGGCATTTGTAAATGAATATAAAAATAGGAGAGGTCGGGTCACTGCGGGAGCAGATTCAGGCTATATGTATAATTTATATGGTTTTGGTTATATTCAAGAATTGGAGTTATTGAGAGAAGCCGGATTTCATCCGATGGAGGTCATTCAGTCGGCTACTTTAAACGCAGCAGAGGCTATTGGAATGGATGGCCAGATAGGTACGATCGAGGTAGGAAAATTGGCAGATATGATTTTAATGGATCAAAACCCATTAAAAAACCTCAAGTACTTATACGGAACCGGAGATATTAAGCTGAACGAGAATAATGAGGCAGTCCGTGTCGGAGGAGTTAATTATACCATTAAGGACGGAATCATATATGATGCGAGACAACTACTTGAAGATGTGAAGAAAATTGTGGATGAAGAAAAGGAATCAACGCCGAACTGGGAAAGCTTACTGATTCAATCTATTGGTCGTTAAGCAGGGCTTCTCGCAAAGTAAAAGGGCATCGCGTCTTTAACAGCATCCGGAATCTGGGGTGGAATTATTTTTAGAATTACGGAGTTGTGAAATTCTAATTTTAGGTTTTGAGTCAGTGATGCCGCATTTTTCTGGATCTAGGCAATCGGTTAGTTTGTTGGTGAGCAAAAAATATTGGCCATTAAAGGACAATCCATATTTCCCAATGGTATACCTTTGATATGCCACCTCGATGTTTAAGTTTTCTATACCCAGTTTATTTTCGGCAAGGGTGATGATCTCTAAGAAGTCTTTAGAGGATAGCCTATGCTGAAAGTCATTGGCTTCCCACAATTGAAAATTGACGGTATCTTCTCTTCTTACCTTACCACCACAATCTATAAAATGCTTGCTGAACTTTCCTATTTCAGTGATATGGAAGTGGCTAGGTATGGATGCACCGTTAGGCAATTGAAAATCAATTTTATCAATGGTCAAGAGGGATTCTTTTATTTCTAATAGTTTCATATAGAATTTCCGATTTTTTTTAAATAAAGTAGCAACAATTTTTAATAATTAATTTTTACTCAATAAGGTATTTTTAATTTAATACCAGCAAATAGCCATAAACCAGGCATTTCTACGAGATTAGATTCATAATAACTTTCATTGAACAAGTTATTGATGGTGAGATAAAAGCTATATTTTTCTGCTTCCCAAAATAACTTTGTATCTATCACAAAATAATTGGCCATTGAAGTTCTGTCCAAATACCGTAAGCGTAGGTTATGATGTAATTGGCCAACAATTCTATGCTGAATATTGACTGTTAGTTGATGATTTAAATTTTCAAGGACATATCTGGAAATGATGTTTGAATATTGGGGTATTTCAGCGTCAATATAGGTGTAACCGATCTGAATATTTTCTAAAATATCGTCAGATCCCAACAACGCTTGACCACTGAAGTTTATATTAAAATCTAAGCCGCGGATGGTTAAATCATTCAAATTTTGAGGTTGCCATTTTGAAGTATCCGCCGCTTCTGAATCCTTGATCCAGTCAATTAAATTACTACTTTTTCGAGAAAACCAACTGATATTTGTATTCCAATGGCTGTGTGTGTACTTGGCTCCGACCTCATATGAAAGAGCAGATTCTGGGGTTAAATTTTCATTACCAATATTGGCGGCACCTACATAATAAAGGTCAGTATAAGTGGGTATTCGCCAAGTATAACCCATGTTTGTGAAGAGTTTGATGCCGGATTTTAGTGCGTACCCTACATCAATGCCAGGAAAGAAATGTGACCCAAAATCACTATAATGACTCAACGCTACCCCAGGGGTAATGTCTAGCTTTTTATTTAATAAATATGCACGGTGCTCCAAAAAAAGGGTAGAGATTTGTCTAGAACGATTTCCAAGGTTATTACTGTTTAGACTTGCCTTGCTCAGGGAACCCCCGATACCTGTAGCACCCCATTTGCTATAATAATCTCCATGACTTTCCAAGCTGACTACTTGACTGGTGTGCAAGTTGCGATAAAAGTCTGGATCTTCCCTAATGAGGAGATATTCATCTTGGTTTCTTCGCCAATTCAACCTGGTTTTTATGGTGAAATTAGCTGATGACTTTTGATGTCCGATATTCATTAAACTGGTTTGTATTTCTTCATACTGGTTAGCAAAAAAATCGGAATCATTGCCATAAAATCGATTGGCACCAAATTTCCGATCCGAAAAAGACCCAAGTACGCTTATGTTTTGACTTTCGTCTAGCGCGTAACTACCTTGGTAAAAATAATTGGCTACATCATAATCAGTATTGAAGCGGTAGCCATCCGATAGTTGTTTCCCCAATGACAAATAATGTTGGTATCTCCCTTTTTGATGTGCAATAGCAGCATGGCCACCCCAAAGCGCGTTCATTCCATTTCTGAGGGATAATTTCAGATAAGGCGTATCAGGTGTTTGGGTTACAATATTGATGGCTCCTGTAAAGGCATTGGCCCCAAAAACTCGTGCTGCAGGACCTTTGAGTATTTCAATCCTTTCAATATTGGCAAGGTCCAAGGGTAGATTTAAGGCATGATGCCCTGTTTGGGGATCAGCCATTTGAATCCCGTTAATCAAGATAAGGATTTGATCAAAAGTACCTCCGCGTAAGCTTACATCCCCTTGTAAGCCATGTGTCCCCCGTTGACGCACATCAAGTCCAGCTACTGATTGTAATAATTCGGCAACGCTTTGGCCTGGCAAATTTTCGATTTGTTGATTTGAAATGATATGAATGTTTCTCGAAGTTTGTGAAATAGGGAGTTGAAGCCTATTTTCCTGAACGATGACATCTTCGAACATCGGGACTTGTGAAGGGAGTACCCAAGGGTCTTTTTCTTTATCTAAGATTACATTAATGGTTGTACTGATGCCCCTATTTATTTCTTTAGTAATAAATCCATCAGCGCTGAAAATCAAATTATCCGAAGTTTTTGGTATTGTGATTTCGTAGTTGCCATTGCTATTAGTGAGTGTCTTAAACTGGGTCTCTTTGATTAAAACAGTAACTGCGGTGATGCCATTTCCATGATCATCAACTACTTTCCCTTCCACTTTGGAGCCTTGTGCAAATGTGTGTGCGGAAGTCATTAATACAAACAGAAATAAAATCCAATGATGATTTTGGATATTATTTTTTGATAATGCAGAGATCAGTTTAGGTCCTTTTAGGGGCATAAAATAGGTTGCTAAATGTGAGTGAGAGATGTGGAAAATAATATTAAAGAAGTCAAATTTATAAAAAACTTTGGACGTGATAATTTTTTTAAATGTACATGTGGAGAGGAGGTTGCAATTAACGGTTACATTAAATAATATTAATTGTCTTAATTAATCAAATTATATTAATTCTAATGTAAGATACATTTAAATGAGGTATCTGAGTTGTTTTTTTCTTGCGCAGTATCAGAAGATCTTTTTATTAAAAGGCAGAGTATATTACGGTCATAATGAAGCGAATGGCATGATAAAAAAAATTTCTGACCTAAAGAACTATATAAAAACTTTGTTCTTCTTTAAGACTCAAAGTTATGTCCCAGACATATAGGCTTTCGAGCTTCCTTTTTAGTGAATTTTAATATTTTGATAAATTCAGAGACTGTTCAGGAGAGTTATCCATAGGAGAATTGATAAAGTGAAATGGAGCCAGATTTAAATATAAAACTTACATTGTTAGATAAAGCATTTTGATGATTCTAGTGTTGAGATCTCTGTGCTTATGCAAATAGGAGGGGTTACCTTTCAAAAAAAGAGGGTATTAAATGTATTAAATTCTTCATGATAACGGGTTTAAGTGAATATACATTTTATTAAAAAAATAAGCATTCATTAAAAAAATTCTATAAATTTGAAGAATTGTGCTAATTTTAAAAATCAAAAAACTACAAAAAATGGAAAAATTCAAAAATATATTGTTCATCAGTGCATTGCTGTTAATGACAGTATTCATGTCATGTACAGAGGATGATGATATTGATGATCTTGAAAATGGAGATAGTATTGCTAATGACAGTACTGATGTTGTCAATGAGGATAATATTCCTGTTCCTGAAACGTCTGGTTTAATAATTTTTGGAGGAGATACCATTCTATTGAGCTTAGGTGCATTGGAATATTACGGAATCGAGGATGATGGGAACATACCATTTTTAGGATATACAAACATAGATGGGGAACGTTGTTTTGAATTACCTTTTAACACGGACATTCTATTACAGGGAGGTACTTATACAGTAGAACAGCTGAATGATTTTATGGAGGCAGAAAGTCAAGAAGAGTTTGAGGCGCTTGCTGAAGAGTTTGGTCCGGGTAATGTTATTGGAATTTTTTCTTGGCTAGATCATGATGATGAAGAGCTAAGCAGTGGTGAGTATGTTGGAGGCACGAAATTTTTTAATGAAAATTTCCCAAATTACACAGTGACTTCGAGCGAGGAGTTAGATGCATTTATGGAAGGTAAGTACGATGAAACTTATGGATCTGCCTGTATGGAGTGTGAAGAAGCTTATCAAAATGCGTGTGCTGGAGATGAAATGACTTTTGAAATGTGGGATGAGGAAACAGAAGATTACGTGGAGGTTACAGAAATTATGACAGGAGAAAGACTATATGAGACTTATTCGTATTCCTATAATTGTCGATTAACGGGTGTTGATCGAACATGGATGGATGAGGTCTGTAGTATGGAAGATTTATCTTTCGGTAACTTAATTAACGAGTTTGAAATAGGTATGATTTCTGCTAACGAAAATGGAGAAGTTGAAGATCAATTCTATGATGTTTCAAATGTCACTTTATCTTTAGAAATCTTGGGTGATGGCCAGTATTCTATAAATGCAAGTGGGGAAGCGACTCTGTATGATGAAGAAAGTGAAGAGGCTATTTCAGATCTCATACCTTTTACGATGAGTTATACGGGTGTTCTTTATGAAGAGAATTTTGAGGATGAAGAGAATTTTGAGGATGAAGATGATTATTTTGAAGATTGTTTTACAGAGGAGCTATCTGAGACAGAAGGTTGGTGGGTTGATTCTGTCATGATAATTTATCCAGACGCTCAAATTGATTACGCCTTATTAAATATTTGTGAGACGGGAGATTATATAGATGAACATTTAATCGTGGCCATATACGACGGAAGCTTCGTAGATGAAGAAGGTGAAGAAACCGATTATTTCTGTGAAATTGTATTTGAAAATATAACGCAAGAGCTTGTTTATAATGGCTGTGCAAATTGTGACTTTACAGATATTGATATTGATGAACAGGGTTACTGGATGACACATCTTGACTCTGCTTACCAAGATGCATCTATAGATCACATCGAATTGGTAGATTGTAGTGAATTCTATCCAGAAGATCCCATTATGTTGAATATCTACCTTGATAATGGTTGTTTCATCACCTTCGATCATGAGACGGAAACGATCTGGTCGGAGTATTGTGAAACTTGTGTAATAACTGAAATTGAGGTAACGGAGCAGGGTTATTGGAGTGAATTTATTCCAGAAGACGAGATCATTATGGATATTATTTTAGATGAATGTGTCTTTGATGATAGGTTACCGGAGAGTTTTCTTCATATATACTTTGAAAGTGGTTGTTTCTTGGTCTTCGACGACATAGAAGAGGATTTGATTGGAGATTTTTGCTCAGAAGGTCCAGATGAGGAATATTGCAGTATTTCTGAAGTTTCAGTTGATGAAGAAGGTTATTGGTTGGATATTCTTAATGGACCAGAATTTGATTCTATCTATGTACTTGATCAAATGCTTATTGAGGCTTGTAGAACTGATTTTGAAGGGCCTGAGGCGGATTTAAGGATTGTATTTCTTGTTAATGTCGATAGTTCTGTAAGGGTTATCACATTTGATGAAATGGCTCAAGAGATTGCTTTTGATAGTGATGAAGATTCACTAGAGAATTGGAGTATGATATCATTGAACGATACACAGTGGGCAGCAAAAATTGCAGATGAATATCCTGATCAATTGGTTGAAGCGGTCTACAAAAACTCATATGAAGGAGATAATGAGTCTTGGAATGATATATTTGTTTTCTTTGAAGACGATTGTTTGGTGATATTTGATGATAATGATGGCATGATTTGGGAGGATCTATGTAAAGGATGGTACGATGAGGACGAAGATCATCATGATGGAGATGGAGTAGATAACGGTAGAAAAGAGATGCACACCAAATCTTTCCTTGGAAAAACCATATCTTTTAATGATATCAAATCAAATATCAATCAATTTGTCCCTGCCATTCGTGGGAAGAAGACTGACTTGATAAGCAAAGGTATCATTAGAAAAAAAGTAGATATCAATATATATTCTAAGCGTAATAATTCGAATATCAAAAAAGTGAAAAAACCGCAATTCTCTTTTTTGAGATAAGTATAAATAGAAGTAGATTCTAAAAAGCCGATGATAGATTTTAAATCTATCATCGGCTTTTTTTATATTAATCATTACTCAATGGCTAAAAAGACCTTCTATGACTTTTTGAATTTAAGACTCACTTGATTTGTATGATTTAATATTTGAAGTTGAGCATGATGATTTATGCTACCTCGATTTTTATAATTAATAGCCTAAGCACCAGTATGGATGGGGTGTAGCTATTGTATACCGTCAGTAAAAAGTGAACTTATAAGGGTTAAATTAAAAGAGCGTGTTTTAAACAGAGTAATCTATTTAATCCGTGCGTAGTATTTAAAATAATTATGTAAAAAGCAGATTACAGCTCTAATTAAAAAGGAGAGCAAGAGTAAGATACTTTTATTAAAATCCCGAAAAGGTTTTATTTGAAGCCTTCTTACCGTTGCATCATAATTGGCCTTAATTCTCCGGGGGCTAAGGCTCATTATGTAACAATATGGGTAGAGGTAGGCTGAACTCTTAATAAGTGGCTTATTTTTTCAATACTTGGATTTCAACCCTTCTGTTAAATCTTTTTTGTTCTTTGTTATCATTATCTTTTAAAGGTTTCCATTCACCATAATAGTACACTTCTATCTGCTCATATTTAGCTCCAAATGTTTCAAGTTTTCTGCGTACCGTCTCCGCTCGTTTTTTTGATAGAATGAGATTGTAATTCTCATCTCCATCATTATCGGTATGACCGATAATGATGATTTGATATGCGCTTCCATCAGAGAAATCATATCTATTTACCAATTCAATGATTTGTTCATTATAACTATTTGTGAGAGTAGCATCATCGCTGTCAAAATAAACATTAAGGGCTTCAATGAAACCTCTAGAAGACGCTGCGTTCGAAACTCGTTCAGTACCCTTATCCTTATTCTTATCTTTCTCGCTCTCCTTATCGTTTTTGTCATTATTGACGACTGTTGTTGTTTCTACTGAAATGGGATTGATGGTAATTTGAGTAGCATCAGGCATTTCATTATCTACTTTTTCTTTTTTGATTTGTTCAATTTTTTCTTTGGTATGATTTGGGTCAATATCTTTTTTGTTTTTGTAAAAATCAATTTTCTCAAGATGGGTTGAATCAATAGGACAACCTTCATTGTAGATAGATCCAGAAATCTCAGGACATTTATCAAGTAAATTAGTAGTACCATCACCATCATTGTCGGTACAACATCCTGGGTTTTCAAAAGGGCAGCCATTATTAAATTCAATGCCTGCGATATCAGGGCATCTGTCTACTACATCGATCACTCCATCTTTGTCACGATCAGGACATCCGTAGTGAATGGGCAATCCGGCAATTAAAGGACATTGATCATTCAGATCTAAAACGCCATCTCCATCTGTATCAGGGCATCCATTGTGCTTTTTGGGACCGGGTGTATAAATACAATAATCTTGAGTATCCGGAATTCCATCTCCATCCGTATCGGGACATCCTAACAGACCCAATAAGCCGGGATCGTACAAACAACCATCTTTATTGTCAGATACTTTATCACGATCGATGTCTGAGGGTACTTTGTATCCTAGATTGAAAATAATGCCAGCGAATATACTTGAGTTGAATCGTGCTCTTTTACCCAGTAGTCCTGTGATATTATGCATACCTCCGACAACAGATATAATACCATCTCTGGCATTCAGTCTGTTTGTCAGTTCAAGTAGATTGACACGACCGGACAGTCCCACATTGAACTGACCGTTCCTCTGAATGGACAACGGAAGGGCTACTCCTATCTTTTGAGAACTGTATCTAGGAACAATTGAGTGTATCGATTTCACATGTACTTTATGGAGATCAGATTTTCTTTTTAAGGCTGTGGAAGAACTATAACCTAAAAATAAGTTTTTTGAGAAGTGATAGTCTGCGTGTATATTGAGCGAAGTGGGAAGGTTCATATTGAACATATCATCTTGCTTTTGATTTTTATTGGAAGCATCCGCAAAATCATCAAAACTCTTAAAAACAGTCGTTTCATCTAGTTTTTGGATGTCTAAATCGACAAAGGTGAGCGCTCCAAGTGCTTCTGTGTCATAGGTACTATTGGCAGTGGTAAAATCGTAGGAGAGACTATCTCGAGTAAATCGCACCCTTCCAATATCGGTGATACTAATACCAAATTTGAATAAATATTTCGTGCGATCGTATCGTTCAATATTCGTTTCTCCATCCATATCATAATGGAACCTGTTGTATTTTGGACGATATTCATATACTGCTCCTAAATCTAGTCCGATACCTGAATTTCTCGAAGTGAACATATTGCCTTTTTCGGCTCTCCCATAATTAAATTTGGTAGAGGCAAAAGTGGCCTCTGAGCTGGCCAAACT
The DNA here is from genome assembly GCA_913050055.1 of uncultured Flammeovirgaceae bacterium. GTDB lineage: Bacteria > Bacteroidota > Bacteroidia > Cytophagales > Cyclobacteriaceae > UBA4465. The sequence goes on from CAJXAT010000005.1 coordinate 35,793, forward strand.
ATCGAATTCAAAGCTTCCCTGATCAGAATACAGATAGGTAGCATCAATTCCATTGATCAGTTTAACAGCAATTCCTGCTTTTATAAAGTTGGCTTTTTCATTTTTTATGACCCGGGCATAGTTAAATCTATTCTCTAAATAGATGAACTGATTGTAGGAATAATTTTTAAATGAAATAGGGGTATTCAAAGGCTTTGAGTCATCATAATCGTTGTGAATGGCATTGGTCCATTCGTTAGAAAGACCATCCAGATTACCGAAGGATCGAATGCGGAAACTTAATCCAATCGCATTGCTGTGATTGATTTCATAACTTACTCCAACTAAGTCAATACTGGAATTTCTGGACTGGTATCCGAGTCCAGAATGATCTCTATATCTGGCATTTTCATTTCCAAAGGTCTTGCTTAGAATGCTTGTATTGCTACCTGTATAGTTATTAGTTTTTAGGCTATTTAAAGAGCCGCTGATACTTAATTTTTGAAGAGAATTGACGATAGATGCAGGTTGAAAATAGGAAGTGGAATAACCCATATAATTGTCTAATGCATTTCCCCCAGAATAATTATTTTGAGCGGATACGTTGAGACATGTGAAAAGGGTTCCTATCATTAAAATGGAAAATCTTAATTTCATAATGAGTAGAATTCTTGAGGTTATGACTGTTGCCTGGTTATATTGAGCGAAAGAGCTATAATGCTACTCTTATAACTTCAAATGTAAATTATTATTATTTTTTAAAAATGTTCTCCTTTATTTAAATTTTAAATTTAATTCCTTAGAAAAGGCCTTATTTGATGATTGATTTTATTATCATCGATTACAACAAGAAGGTTGGTAAGTTATGGATTTAGACGTTGACCTGATATTGAACATATAAAATAGGGGGGTTTAAAATTTGTATATTAAGTATTCTTGGATTGTGGACATCCGACTGAGATCAAAAAAAACAAGTATTGATTCTAATTGCGAAGCTAATAAGACATATCATTAAAAGAACATAATTTAAATCATCATGGCTAAAGGCATCAACGCGAAAAAAAATGTAAAGAAGGAACCCGCCAAAACACCAAAAGAAAAAAAGGCAGAAAAGAAACTTAAAAAGGGTAAGTAGTAGTTTCTATGCACCTCAATGAGGTTATCATGTGTATTATATTCATATTTGAAGATGTGATGACCTATGAAATCACTTTTGTGCCTCTAGTAACCAACTTCAGTTAGGGGATTGGATTTTAAACAAAATAGAGTTAAATGATGCATCCGATTTAAAAAAAATCAGCAAAGACGACTGTAAATAAGAATTACTCTCAACAGCCTTTATTTTCGGAAAAAGTGATCATCTCACTGAGAGCTAGACTAGCTGAGGTCTTAGCAATAGACCATTGATGCAAAGAGGTTGTACGAGCAAGGATACTGATTGGTTAAATATTTTTCTGTGATAGGTTATAGTACTGGGATGAATATACTTGAGATTTATTAGAAGTACTTAGAAAAGGAAACGGCTAAAAAGCTGTCTTGTTTGAAAAATAATAAAAAGAGCTCTTGGCTTGAAATACGATCAAAAAGACGTGCCTCCAAAGTCATATTTAAGTTGTCGGCAACTCTCCTCGAAGCTTCAAGGGTCAGTAAGTTGGTTTCGGTGTCTAAATCTACAATGCCACCTAACAAGATGGCAGTGTCATTGATATCATTGAAAGCTAAGCGACTGCCATAGAACAAATCATTCTGTAGACCCGATAAGGCGAATGCGTCTCGCTCATCATAGAGGTACTCACCAATAATTCCAATATCCAATCCATTCCCGTCAATATTACTGAAAGTATATTCAAGCCCAGCTACAGCGGCAATAAAACGCTGATCAGCGGCTTCTCTATAAATGGATTCAAATTTTAAAAGTAAGGCATTTGCCGTAATCTGTAGATCTAACCCGATTTGATCTATATATGGATAAAAAGCATTGATATTCCCTAATGGATCAAATTCAAAATAAGGTTCTCTGCCATTACCTTTAAAATAAGAAAGTCCCATATCAACTGGCCCAAAATAATTTTTCCATCTCACAGAAAAATCAGGATGCCATTCATTTTGTTTACTTTCATAGGTAATAGATTCATCTTCAATGGGGGTAGCAAATCGGAAACGACCTCGGGTTCCTGCAAATCTTCGAATGCGATGATAAGGAAGATAAAAAAAATCAAAAGTTCCCATTTTTGAGGCATACCAACTGAACTGAACCATGGGTTGTCCGAGCTTTTGTTCGCCGTCAAAGCTCTTCAAGGCATCCGATTGATTGATGATATCTACCAGATGATTACTTTCAGCAACTCCCCAAAAAACTTTCTTTAAACCGATATTGAATTCCCAATTATTTTTAGCTTTTTGATAATAAAATTCGCGAATATCCCAATAAGTCCTTTTTGTATCTTGATCAGCGATGAAAAAAACAGTAGTCGTAAAATTTTGATAACCATTATTCCAGTTAAGTGAATAGCTTGGGGTAATGGCGATGGATGGATAATGTTTTTTCTGACCAAAAAACTGGCCTTGATTATAAAAATATCGGTATTCTCCGTCGAGTTCTAATTCAAAATTAGCTTTTATGCCACTGACTTTTTTTAAGTCCTGACTATGTCCAAAGCGCAGAACTATAAACAAGAAAAAGAGTAGCATTAATCTCATAGAAAAAAGCGCCACTTTTTTGGTGACGCTTATATGTAATGGTTTGATAAATTAATTAGAGGCTCTTCTTAAAGCATTTTCAGTAAAATCATTTTCAGCAAAAGCAATATCAAAATCATATTTACTGAATTCGAGCATGGTCTCTTTGTTAGTTTGATGATTAACCATTTTTAGTTTATTGGCACGCCAAAACTTATTTTTATAAAGCACATATTCAATATAGGTAAGTGTTTTTAATAATGAATTTTTACGATCGTAAAAATCTATTTTTTCAACTCTATATGACTGCTCAGCATTGTAGGTAACTATTTGTCTCATATAACCAGATTTCGGATCTACTGGAACTTGCTCTAAAAAGATTAAATTTCCTTTTTGATCCAAAAACTTGTAAGTATACTTCTCAATTTCTGCTGAGGATAAATCTTCATAGGCAAATTCACTGCCCACGAAGGGACCTGATTTATTACTCGAAGAAATACGCTTAGTACGTTGAATGGCTGGTAAAAAAAGCCATTGATCATCTGAGCCCACTTTATGGGTAAAAGTCAAGGTGGCTGTACCTTTGATATCATTGGGGCTGGTAAATACGATCAATGATTTATCTCCATCTTCGTCAAGTTCGAAAATTTTATTTTCTAAGGTACGTTCGCTGATCTGGCCATTTTTATTTTTTAAAACCATTTTTAAAGAAACGCCAACGCTGCCGAATCCCTTGTCTGCCTCTACGGCTTTAGTGGCGATTTCGAGACCTTTTTTAGCTAAATCTTCTTGTGCTTGCAAAATACCGAGACCGATAAGGGTAAAAAAACTGAATGCAAATATTATCTTTTTCATTTGTTTGTAAATTATGTGATTATAAATTTTTAGGTTAGTCCGGTTCTGGTGGTGTGATAGGCTCTTTTTTAGCGGTTAATATAAGTAGTGAAGGCAGTAGTAAAAAATCGATGATCAATGCGGCCAAGATAATGATTACCGTGATTAGGGCCATATAACTGTTCAATGCAAATGCAGAAGTTGAGAGCAATGTAAAGCCACAAATCAATACCAAGGTGGTGGTAACTAAGGCACGACCTACGGTTTCAAAAGCATAAATGACTGCCTTTTTTGGATCATAATTTAATTCTCTTCTTGCCATCATGAATTTACTCATAAAATGGACTGTGTCATCTACAATGATTCCCATTGTCATTCCAAATACGATCACCATTCCTTGATTGATTTCTCCTAGATAGAGTTTCCAAAAACCAAATCCTATGATCACAGGGACAATATTTGGGATCAAGCTTAGTAGACCTAATTTAGTATTCCTGAGGGCAAGCATTAAAATCAGGGCAATTAATATCAATGCCAAGACATTACCTTTGACCATACTTTTCGCTTGACGAAATCCAAGTTTTGAGAACATGGTAGTTGTACTAACAGCTAATGCATGCATATGTTCGGGTGTATTTTTTTTAAGCCAGTTTTCAGCGCGCTGATTGAAGCCGAGCATTTTGGCACTACCCAAATTGGTTAAAGTCGCCGTCAAACGGGTCTCTGATTTATCTACATTTATTTGATTATTCAAATCCAGGCCAAAGGGTAAAGAGAGCTCATAAAGTAAAAGGTATTGAGCTGCTTCTTCTCTGTTGGTAGGAATCCGATAATAAGATGTATCATCACCGTGCATCGATTTATTGATTTTTTTTGAAACTTCCACATAAGAATTTACATGTATGACTTCTTCCTGCTGCACCAGCCACTTTTCAAATTCCTCTAATTTCTGAAGATAATCTGGGTTATTTATACCCCCACTTTCCACTGCTCCAATAGAAAATTCTGAATTGTAAATACCCGTCAAGCGATCACTGATGTAATCACTATCGGTCCGGAATTTAACGGTTTCATCAAAATATTTAACAAATTGGTCATTGAATGTGTTTTGCATAGCTAAGACTCCCATGATCAATACAAAAAGAGAGCTTGAGACGGTCAATGTTATGGGACGCTCTACTACATAATTTCCAAGTCGGGTATACAAGCTTGGTCTAATCTGTTTTTCAGTTTTCTTAACATCTTTTTTCCAATGAGGGAATATAGCCATTAAAGCCGGTAGTGTGGTTGTCGAAAAAATAAATGCCATGGTCATACCAAATGCTGTGATATTACCTAAATGCCAAAATGGAGGCGCATCACCCAGATTTAAAGAAAGGAATCCAATGACTGTTGTTATACTGGTGATAAACACGGGCATAAAATTATTTCTTATACTTTCTTGGATAGCTTTGTTTTTGTCTAAACCTTGATGACGAATGCTATGCAGCAATGTGGTCAGTATGTGTATACTGTCGGCTATGGCTAAGGTCAAGATCATCGTTGGAAAAGTAGCCGAAGGGGCCGTGAGTTTGATACCTGCAAGTCCAATAAACCCAAAGGCACTCATGATGGATAGCATAACAACAATCAGAGTCGCTAGGGTTGCAAATAAATTGCGTGTCATTACCAAGGTCACCAAAATGACAATCAAAAACATGGCTCCGATCAGGGCTAAGTCTTTCTGAGAAGATTCAAAAAAAGCAGTATTTAAAGGAACTGTTCCTGAAACATAGGTTTTGAATTGAGGGTATTTCATCTCAAACTCGGTAATCATATTCCGTGTGGCTGTGGTAATTTCTGGGATTTCTTTCTCGCTGTCTATGCCAGGAAGCTTTACGGTAATATTTATGGCTGTTACACTACCGTCCTTATTTAAGATTCTATTGATTAACAATGGTTCTTTCAGCGCAATTTTTTTGATACTTTCAATATCGGTATCTGATTTTAAATGAGACTCATACGAGAGATCTTCAACGAATAAGTCATCTCCTTCAGCCCTGGTATGTTGGTAATTGGTAATAGCATCTACTCGTGTGGAGTAAGGCGTATTCCAAGACTGCGCTGTTAGGTATTCAATGGCTTCAAGGTTATATTTGGTAAAAACATCCCTATTTTGAGGCACTAATGCGATCAATATATTGTCATCCTTCGTGTATTTTTCCTGTAACGCATCGAAGGCTTCTAGTTCTGGATTCGATTCACTAAAGAAAGCATGATAATCACCGTCAAATTCCATTTTCCCTTGAGAGGCAAGACCCAAGGCAAATGTAATGGATGCGACAACTATCCACCACCGAAATTTAATGACCAATGCGGCCCATTGATTAGTAAAAGTATTAGTCATAATTTTATTTTTTCGCCAAATGTAATAATCATTACTTACAAAAAGTAACTTATTAATAAAATGTAGTAAAAAAAAATTATTATCTGATTTCCTTTAAACTTTATTTTGATATTATTATATTGACAATACGTCTTTGAGTTTTTTTAAATAAAAGATAGAAAGCTAATTTTTATTAATTCACTTTTTAAGTAATTATCTTTATTTTAATGATCAACATAGAAGTAAACAATAGTTGTCCTATCAGTAGTGCCATGCAAATCTTGGGTGGGAAGTGGAAAATCATTATTCTGTCGCGGCTTATGGATGGTAAACTTCGTTTTGGTGAACTTTTGTCTATGATTCCTTTAATCTCTGGAAAGGTGCTAGGAGATCAGTTGAAAGAAATGGAGCAAGACGGTTTGGTGCTTCGTCAGCAGTTTAATGAAATCCCCCCAAAAGTAGAATACTCACTGACGGAAGGCGCCATTCAGTTGAAAAAAATATTGCAAGATTTGTGTGATTGGCAAAATAATCACAGTTTGAATCATCAGAAAAGCTAGCCATTCATTTTTATGAACCATTATAAAGGGTCTTTTTTTTTAACGGTTTATTATTGACCATTAAATATAATAGATGTCCAGCGATTGATAATTGGAAGTATTAAATGGGTTGATTTTTTACTTGTATTTGAGTCAAATTAGTCGTCAATCTTACTGGAATTATAATGAGGTGAAGAATCACAGATTAAGTATTGTTTTTTAAAATTTACATTCAATTTAAATCAATTTTAAAATCAAGGCATATTTTCCTTACCTAATGAGATATATAAAATTATTTTTTACCGTCCATATTTGCATCATATCTGGATGCCAAACGGACTCAGCAAATTTTTCCATTGATTATGAGAAATTTACCTTAGAAAATGGCCTCGAGGTGATCCTTCATGAGGACCATTCTGATCCCATTGTTGCAGTGGCCACTGTGATGCATGTGGGTTCGAATAGAGAGAAGCCAGGGCGGACAGGCTTTGCTCATTTTTTTGAGCATATGTCCTTCAACGATTCTGAGAATGTGCCTAGAGGGGCCAATAGGAAAATGATTCCTGAATGGGGTGGAACAAGAAATGGGGGCACATGGAGTGATGGAACCATTTATTATGAGGTAGTTCCAAAAGATGCATTTGATAAAATTCTTTGGATTGACTCTGATCGCTTTGGCTATATGATTAAAACGGTTACTGAGGAAGCCTTAGAACGAGAAAAACAGGTAGTAAAAAATGAAAAAAGAGAAAGAGTTGACAATGCGCCCTATGGCTTTACCAATGAAATCATTATTAAAAATCTATACCCATCGGGTCATCCATATAGTTGGACCGTCATAGGGGAGTTGGAAGATCTTCAATCGGCTGAATTAGTAGATGTAAAGGAATTTTATGAAACCTACTATGGTGCGGCAAATGCATCATTAGTGATTGCTGGGGATATAGATATAGCCGAAACCAAAGCAAAAGTAATGCAATGGTTTGGTGAAATCAGAAAAGGGCCTATAATTCAATCTTTAGCTCCGATGCCTGTAAACCTTGTAGATTCAAAATCTTTATATTTCGAAGATAATTTCGCTAAACTACCTGAACTGAGAATGGTATTTCCAACGGTTGAGGAATACCATCCCGACGTACAGGCGCTGAATGTTTTATCTGCATTGCTTGATGATAGTAAAAAGGCACCTTTTTACAAGATTATCGTTCAAGATAAAAAATTGGCATCAGCTGTTTCAAGTTATCAAAGTAGTAAGGAGTTAGCGGGAGAATTCGTAATCCGAGTGCGTGCCAATGCGGGTGTGGATTTAGATTCAGTAAAAAAAGCCATTGATGAAGCCTTTAAATTATTTGAAAAGGAGAGATTTGGCGACAAAGAACTTCAAAAAATCAAAGCAGAGTCCGAGATCAGTTTATACAGGAGTATTGAAACTATTCTAGATAAAGCTTATACCTTAGTTAATGATAATGAATATGCTGGTGATCCTGGTTATGTTGTGAAGCGTGCAGATTTAATCAATAAGGTTACCCGAGAAGATGTGTTGCGTGTTTACCACAAATACATCAAAGGACAACCCTATGTGATGACAAGTTTTGTACCCTATGGTCAAACGTCTTTAACAGTAGACGGCGCCATAAAAGCGGAGGTTTTCCAGGAACAAGTAGTAGCCAATATCCTAAAAAATGAGGAAGTCAGTCAGGGTGATGAGGCAGTGTACGATAAAACGCCTGCTATTTTTGATAGGTCCGAGCCAGAGTTAAGTGAATTACCGCTATTTGAGATGCCTGATGTATGGATTGAGAATTTAACAAATACAGGAATTCGGATTTATGGCATTGAGAATAATGAAATCCCTTTGGTGACATTTGACATTACACTAGAAGGAGGTCATCGCCTGGACCGTACTGAAAAATCTGGTACCTCTGTATTATTGACAGATTTAATGATGGAGGGGACGGCATCTAAAACGCCTATGGAGTTGGAAGAGGAGATAGGCTTATTGGGGGCGTCTATTAATATCTACAGTACTAACGAGGAAATAAGAATCTCGGCTACCTGCTTGGCCAAAAATTTTGAGGCAATGGTTTCGTTAATTACCGAAGTATTGTTGTATCCTAGATGGGATCAAGCTGAGTATGATAGATTGATACAAAAACGAATGACTCAATTAGAGGGTAATGAATCGAATCCTACAAATATTGCTTATCGAAATCTCACCAAATTGCTCTACGGACCTGATCATATTTATGCAACGTCTGCTAACGGTACATTGGAAACCCTTGAAAAGCTAACCATTGATGATTTAATGGATTATTATGAAAAGAACATTAGTTCTACTTTAGCAACTATACATGTAGTTGGAGCCATTAAAAGTGACCAGGTTGTCAAGGCTTTTGAGCTACTGGATAAAAAATGGAAGATAGGTGAGCCACCCCTAACTGAAAAAGTGAATACCATCCATAATATTGATCAGAAGCTTTATTTTATTGATGTTCCAGGAGCCAAACAGTCTGTTATATTTGTTGGTAAACTGGTACTATCTGCATTGAATGCTTCATTTAATAAGTTATCCTTTGCGAATGAAATTTTGGGAGGAGGTTCCAGTGGTAGGTTATTTCAAACCCTGAGAATTGAAAAGGGATATACGTATGGTGCTTATTCTTTTGTTGGGGAAAGTAAGGAAGTGTCACCCTTTGTGGCATATTCAAGTGTTAGGGCTAATGCGACCAGTGCATCGATGGAGATCATCGAGGATCTCATAGGAAATTACAGTATAACTTTCACTGATGAGGAGGTGGAAATTACTCAAAATAAGTTGATTAAATCGAACGCTGGATCTTATGAAAGTTTGTCTGCAAAACTCAGTCTCTTGCGAAATATGAGTAAGTATAAGAAGTCTTTGACTTATCTAGAGGAAGATCAAAATGAATTGATGAACATGACATTGACTGATTTTAGATCAGTCATTGACCAATATTTGGTCGAAGATGAAATGGTATATGTAGTGGTAGGAGATAAGGAATCACAATTAAGCAACCTAAATAAATTGGGTAAGGGGATTGCTGTTGAATTAGACAAAGATGGTAACAGAATGATCTTAAAGGATTAAGAATATAAGGTTGCGACTCAATAGGTAGCGATCATCTTTGTTCCGTTAATCGGATGTCCGCCAGTAACACCGTTCTGGGATCAGCTAAAATGAGTTGAGGTTTGATGAGTGCTGGGATTGTATAGGCGGCCGAACGTGCGCTCATGTTTACTTGGAATACAACAGGATCTATTCCATCGGAAAAATGGAGTTCAAATTCAACCGGCACATCGAATAATACCTCTGAGGTAGCCTTTTGTATTAATGTTAGATTTATTTGGCTGAGGCTTTCATCATAGGACCAATTGGCATTAATTTCAAGCATGTCTGGCCGTTTTAGCCATTGATTTAGAAACGGGTCCAAATCCTCAGAGGTAAAGCGTTCCATTTCATGAATAAAGTCTGCCGTGGAAGCATGGCCATTGAAATATTTCTTGTAATAAGATTGTATCCCCATTTTGAAAGTTTCGTGTCCCATTTTCTCACGTAACATATGTAAAAACCAAGCGCCTTTTTTATAGGTCATGCCCGTTACTACAGGACCTAATTCAGCTGTTCGATCATCAATTACAATGAAACTATTGTCTTTTTTATGGTAGCCTTTGATGAGCTTTTTTGCTACTTTGAGCTCTTTAATGTATGTTTCATGGCCATATTGATGCGATTGAAATAGCATAGTGAAATAAGTAGCAAATCCTTCACTAAGCCAAGCATCATCCCAAGTAGATTCAGTCACCGAATTACCAAACCATTGATGTGCGATCTCATGAATCACGACATTTCTAAGCCTTTCTGTAGCTTGACCCGTAATAAGGTTTTCTGCATAGAGGATGGCTGAGGCGGTCTCCATAGCCCCGCTGGTCACACTTGATGATTGGATATTGGCGAGTTTTTCGTAGGCAAAAGGCCCCACGTAGAGGCTGAAAAATTCAAGTACGCCTTTAGTGGGATGAGCAAAGTCATGAAAACCAGCATCTCTATCTTTGGCATAAACCCAAGACTGTATGGGCTTGCCTTCAAAGGTATCCACTTGCTGAACTGCAAATTCTGCTACCCCCAATACGTAAAGCCAACAAGATACCGGAACTGATTGCTTCCAATGGGTAAATTTACGATTTATAGTCAGAAGTGATTCCTCCATCAAGACGCCATTTGATACTACTTTGTATTTGGCGGGCGCAATAATTTTAAACTCAACTGTTGCCTTTTCATAGGGATGGTCAATGGTAGGGAGCCAATTTCTGGTATTGTTGGGCCAACTTTCGCAAAAAAACGTTCGATCTCCATTGTGATTATTTTTTATTTCTAAGCCTGCTTGTGGAATACCTCTATACTCAATAATGAAAGTTTTAAGGCTTCCTTTACCCACCGGTTGATCCAGTTTAATGACCAAAGAATCTCCTTGATGTCGGTATTTTAATTGGGAACCTGCTGATGTGATAGAGGATACTTCCATGCCTTTACCGAGACGTTCTTTTGTTTTGTTGGCGAGATCTAGTCTGAACTGTCCAACATCATTTGATTTGAATAGAATTTCGATGGAGGTAGTTCCTATGAGTTCATCGGTATTATCTGATAAGGTAAGCCCAAAAGCATAATGTTGAATATCTATCTGATAATTAAAGGGATATTGATCGGCAAAAATAGAAGGAATAAATGCAAAGAGCAAGAGTAGTTGGAAGGTCAAATTTTTCAAAAAAAGCATCAAAATATTTGTTAATTGAACGTCTAGAAAAAGTCATCTCATTTACGATTATCAAAAAGTATAAATAGGATGAATACTCTGAAACGTTATTTAGACGAATATAGGCTAAAAGCATATTAAAAAAAATACACCATCGAGGAATAGAAGCTAATAAAATCGAGGAATTGCAGTCTACATATTTTTCAATCAGTATTTATTTATAATAATTCAATGGCAGCCAGTGCCGCTCTTGATCCCTCAGTGAGTGCATTGGTATGGCCCATATAGCCATTGAGTTCTGAAGGACCAAACTGTATTTGGCGATAACCGTTTTTTACGATTTCTTTTGGAGATTCTTTGCCATCTTTGCCAAAATGAAAACCGGGCTGTGGTGAGATATAGGCATGACCCCATCGGTTGAGAACAATTCCTGCGATATCTTCCCGAGTGTTAAAACCATAGTCGGAAAATATAAGGGTCATCTGCTCAACAATCTCTTTTTCATAATCACTATAGGATTTGCTGAGCAGCTCGGCACGGCCTATAGTTCTTTGTACAGATATAGGATGTCCGGGATTATTAAATGGAACATAAAAAGTCATTACGGCCAGTTTTTCCGGCTCAAAGGGCTGATTTTTTTTACCCGTATACATTGGATGCCTGATGGAGAAGAAATTACCAAAGTCCTCAAACCATCGGGCAGAAGCAATACCTAATTCGTTAAGAAACTGTCAACGGCGTACTGCAACATTAACAACCAAAATAGGTGAGAGTGATTTCTTTATAGGCATCAGTAATTGTAGGGGGTAGGTCTTTAATGATATGCTTTCCCACTCAGCCTTCAATTGCTGAAACAACGGTCTTAGCTTTAACGCGTTTTACCAATTCATTTTCTTGGTAGGTGACGATCACATGCTTCAAAGTGTCGATAGCACCTGCATGCCTAATATCGATAGCCGTACTATTCAGTCGTATGATAATCAGATTACTTGGTCTATCTAAAGCCTTAAAATTAATGGAATTAATAAAATATCTTCAAATTTTTTTCCGCCCGTGATACTTTCAGGTATGAGGTATTTTACAATATATCTAAAACTGCCGGTATTACCGCCAGGAAAGCTTAATGCCCCCATTTCAACTTCATTGATACTGCTATCATAAACATAACGCGTGCGTGCAGGACATTTCTAACTCTCTGGCTGAATAGGCAGAGTAAATATCACAGCCAACCCCTACCATAGATATGGCAATGATGGGGTCAAAATATTCAGTCACTGCTGGGCTGTAGCCATATACTTTTTCAAGTAAGTCTTTATGAGACATACTGTCTAATCACCGATCAATGTCGTCCCCTTGATACTTATCTTCAAGGTCTTCAAAGGCACGATTTAAGTCGACTGGCCAAGGCAAACGGTCGGTTTATCAGCTCTTAGATTAATGACCCAGGACTTTTTAGATTCCTTACCTAAAAAGTAACCGGTATCAAAACGCTCGTCATCCCAATACATCCCATAATAGTTTTCTATCGGCGCCTAAACCTTGGTCTTTTCGGGATCTTGCCTAACAAATTTATAGTCAAAAGGGAGACCAATTACGCAACAAATTTCAGCAATAAGTCTGTTATCATCTTTTTTAGGTGGGCCAAAATCATTAGATCCTTGAGGGCCATAGAGTTTATAACCATCGACTTCAAATTCATTTTGCTTTGCCTCACCTCCAAATACAGGATGATTTTCAATAATTAAACATTTTTTAGTATTATCGTATTTTTTATGAAATTGGTAAGCGGCACCAAGTCCTGAAAATCCGCCATCAATAATGACCATATCATATTCTTCACCTGTATCCCCTACTTCGTCCAATAGTTTTGGCGTGAGTCCATCACGGATTAAATGGGCGGCTTTTCGAACTGAGCCGATATTACCATTTGAATTTGCATAATCACCTACCCCAGCAAAACCCGTCAATGGGTCATTAAAAAGGGCAACTGATTTTCTTTCTGCGCCAATAACGGATAAACTTGGACTCAATAAAGCCACTCCTAAACCGACTAAACTACCATTGACAAAATCTCTCCGAGAAATGTTTTTTGATAGTTGTAAGTCTTTATTCTTATTTTTCTTTTATTTTACTCAAAGAGTATTGCTCCTTTAATATTTCTATTTATTGATCAGTAGATCCTCCATCAGCAGCCATTTTTTGTTGAAATAGTCCTGCTTCTTGTTCAATCATTCGAGTATCAAAATAGCAGTGGGTTCCTGCGATCTTATCATTTTCCCATTTCCAAGAACAGTAAAAATCTAATTCATGAGATTGTCCTGTGATTTTTGAAATGCCACTCCAATGGACCCATTGATTGGTGAAAATATTGCCATTATTATAAAACATGGTGGTGATGTGTGGATCGTTGTGTTTGAGTTCATCAAATAACAGCGAATGAAAATTATAACCTTTAATAATTTCTTCAGTGCTATAGATCACATCATTGACCATATGTATACCATCCGGGGTGAAATATTCATTGGCTAGTTCAAAGGTTCCTGTAGTGTAGGCTTTACCCAGTCTTTCAACAATTTTTGTTTTTTCATCACTTTGATTGATGGTACCCGATAGGGGCGCAGTGTCTATTTTTATGGACTCATTACATGACAGTAAGACGCCAATGGCCAGATAATAAATGTATTTTTTCATGAGTTGTTTTAATTTTAGTTTTCTTTTTTTGTTAAAAACAAATATAAAAGGAAAGTTTAAATATTATTTTTAATTTTATGGGTTAATCTAAGAAATTACCTTTAAACACAGATAACTATGAAAAGCATATTGATGATGGCACTTTTTTTTAGCTCCCAATTGTTGAGTGCTCAAAAAATAAAAAAGGCGGGAATTCACCTTGTGGCTGATGAGAACAATGGTAAGTCTTATGTCTTTGGACAACAAGCGGCTGTAAATACGGTGTTGGATGCTGCCAGAAATTATACTTTGAAAGATGTTGATGCAATGATGGAAAATTACAGTCCTTCATTTGGAACTCAAGTCGTTGAGGGGAATAGAAAATGGTTGAATGCGATGGAACAGATTTCTATGGCACCCTATAGACTGATTCCAGTTAAAATAAAGGATACTGACCAAACTTTAGTTTTGACCTGGTCTATAGAGGATCGAAAATGGAAAAATGGTTCTCACCAGAACTTAGATTTGATGGAAATATTTACGGTGAATCAAAATAATAAGATCACAGGATTTAGTCAATGGGCACGTACAGAGCATACGAGTCAGTTTGGCTTAAGTTCGGGAGGAAAATTTTATGGCAAAAAAACTACGGAAGTCACTGGAAGATCACTGGTCTTTTCAAATCGGGGCGAAATAGAGGTACTCGAAAAGTTTTTTAAAGATTATAATAATATGGATGGAGCAGCCTGCAGCCAAGCATTTGCCGATCAAGCCTCTATGAATGGACATGATGGAATGCAATCAACACTTTCCAAGAAAGACTGGTACGAAATGTTTGATTCATATCAATCAGTTGAATGGGAGCCGTATTCAATAGCTCCATTGAAGATAGAAGATACTGATCCTATTTCTGGAGCAACAGTCTTATCGAGAGAAAAAAGAATCTATAAAGATGGTTCTATTTGGGAAAAAGAATTGGTAGAAATTTTTTATTTTGATCTAGAGGGTAAAATATTTAATGTGGTCCAATATGCACGTGATTTGAATCCTTAATTCTTTTTCTAGTCATTGATCTTAATGAATTTCAATATTTTGATACCAAAAATTAATAGCTATATGCTCTATTTAGAAACCGTCTCTCAATATTTCAAAATAAGTTTTGTAGCGCGCTCTGGTGTCTGCATCATTGAAGATCAGAAATTGTTGAGTGTATATAGTAGTTGTGGGAGCAATATTAGCAAAGGATGGTAAATCTTGGGAACACCGGTATTGATCTCGACAATTATTTACGCAAAGGGAACCTACTTTAGTAGGAGCAAAATTTAAAATTAATCGGTAAGAGGTAGAATCCATTCCTGTGAAAATATCTTCCTTGATAGAATAAATATCCTTAAAATTGGCCTTATAATTAGACCCATAAATATTAAGCCAAATCCGAGCATCCTCTGTTTGGTAGTTGCAATTATTGAAACTTTGAGTAATTTGAAAATCACCTACCATATTTACCAAAAAACTGTAATTAACATCACTCAGCAATTCCCCCTGAATTGTAGAATGATTTTGTAGTTCATTAAATTCTTCCGAGAAAATAGCTTCTGTAGTAATCGGGTTATTATTTAGGAAAGAAATGGCATTCTCGTAATTTTCCTCTTCCTTCGAACAACTAACTATAAGAAGACTTAATATGAAGAGGCTTGAAAATACTAATTGACGCATCCTACAAAAGTATTATTAAATAAATATTTAATAGGGAATTGGCCTAAATTTTTTTTGATCTAGTTATGGTTTTTACTAACACTCAAAAATATTTCTTTTTAAGTATTGGTAAATTGGAAGACTTATCGTTATCTAAAAACTACTGATTTACAAGAGTTTTTGAATTATGTGAGTTATTAACTTTTGAATTGAATGTTGGGTTTATAAAAATGAACTGATAATATTTTTAAAACACGTAGTGCTTTTTTTATTTCGATGTCTATACCTTTTCAATCTTAATATTACTTTCCGTTATCAAACTTGAGTTGGCTTTTGGGGTTCATATTATCAGTCGATTTTTACATTAGAATGTTATTCTATTTGTTTTTTGATAAATCCTTTAAAAACTAATTCTCCAAACTCATTTGAGACTAATTTTTAGTCAATAAACTATTGTAATTTATTGAATGTTATAATCCAATAAAAACATTGGTCATTTGCTGCTATGTGATTTAATAAAAATTTATTTTGAAAGCCTATAGGATATTGGTAAATTTAGATTTAATCAAAACTCGGTAACAGAATGAAAAATTTAAGAGTAGTCATATATCCAATAATTGTTTTACTCGTTTTTATGACCGCATGCGGTGATTCATCGCAGACTATAAATGATATGGCTAAGGAGTTAAAAGAGAATCAAGTTTTTCAAAAAAATGGATTTAGAGATAAAGAAATAGAGGTTTCCTTATCAGATCAGTCGGCTTTTGATCTACTTGTGAAGATTAATAAGCTTTCTAAAGAAATAATTATTCTTAGACTTAAAAGCTATGGATTAGAGGGTGTTTATCGAAAAAAAATTCAAAGTTTAGAAAAGGTGTTAAAAAAAGGAAGGTTATCCCAAATACAATTGAGTGAGGTGACAGAAAAAATCGAAAAAACAAAATCTCAATTGGCAGAAGAGACGAAGCGATTAAGATTGTTAAGAAAATTGATTGATAAAAATTTAATTAATCTTAAAAAAATGAAACGTGATTTTAATAAAATGGACTATGTCATAAAGCTTTGAATCTATGGTTATAGTTTGACTGAGTCTAATAGTGAGAAATTGTAAAACTCCATCATTTTTATAAATTCTTTTGTAAAACAGACCATTGCGTTTCTAAAAATTCAATCAAATTTTCGACCAAATAACATCTTGCTTTGATAAGATCACTTCTGCTAAGTTCGGGGAGGTTTATTACGGCTTGCCTAAGAATATTTTTTAAGACATCAAAATTTTCATGAATCAATTGAGCAAAAGCCAATGCGGTCCCCCCTGTGGCCATGAGATCATCCAGGATCACGATTTTTTCGAAAGTTTTTATATCTGTATTTTTTTATTTCTAATGAGCTACTTCCATATTATAAATCGTGTGAACGTTTGTAAGTATCATTAGGTAACTTACTGGGTTTTCTGACTATAATGAAAGGCAGTATGAGACGATCAGAGTGGGGCCAAATACAAAACCTATACTTTCTATGCCAATAATTTTGTCACCCGTAAAGGCTTCAATTCCT